>JAGWRX010000143.1 GCA_028876395.1 Acidobacteriota bacterium | reverse complement strand
TTCGGGTTGTGCTTCGCAAGTACCTTCGTGATGGCCGCCGTCAACGTCGTCTTGCCGTGATCAATGTGCCCGATCGTTCCTACGTTCACGTGAGGCTTCGAACGGTCAAACTTTTCCTTCGCCATGAAACTTCAATCCCTTCCGTTGGACTTTACTCAATGGCCCCGAACAATGCCCGGAGCTTAAAACCAGGAGGTGCGCCTCAATAGTAGGCGTACAGCCTGAAATATCTCTGCCGCAGCTCGTGCGGCACCGCTTCCACCAGCCGGAGGTACCGCTCCCGAGTCAGCGCCCGGTCAGAAACCGGCAACGCCTCGAACTGCGCCACGGCGTCCTTGCCCAGCAACCCGCGTTTCAAAACGCCCTCGAAATCGCGAATCCGCAGCTTCGAGCGGACGGCGCGATTCAGGAAAACCTCAATGTCCCGCCCGTCAAAGGCCGCATCGATCTGCGCATGAAGCCGCGCGTATCCCTGCGTGTCCTGGACGGCGATGGCTGCCTGTTCGAACTTCATTCCCTCTAGTTTCTCCAGGTTACTCAGCCCTGCCACGACACCGAAGCTTGGAGCGGGAGACGGGGATCGAACCCGCGACCAACAGCTTGGAAGGCTGTGACTCTACCACTGAGTTACTCCCGCCTTGAGACAGCTGCCACGTTCCAGCTGAAAAATCTGGAGCTGATGACCAGGATTGAACTGGTGACCTCTCCCTTACCAAGGGAGTGCTCTACCAACTGAGCTACATCAGCCCTTCTTACAAACTCTCGGGCGTCGAACTGCCGCCCTTCTCCCCGCCGTGGCGAATCCTATCCGCCTGACGGGCCAACACGGTGCGGAAAGCGAAGCTGCCGATGACCAGAATCGGGATCAACCGCAACTCCACCGGCCTGCCAAGGACGATGACCTGCCCTTCGCCCACTGTAAACCAGACCAGCACCGCCAACACGCCGTACAACGCAAGAGCCACCGGAAAACGCCGGTCAAGCTCGGACCCGGCACGCGCTCCCTGCTGCAATCTCTCGCGCATTCCAGCTCCTCAATTCGTGGTGCACAGGGGAGGATTCGAACCTCCGTAGCTCCAAGGAGCGGCAGATTTACAGTCTGCTGCCATTAACCGCTCGGCCACCTGTGCCCATTCAACCCGGCGACCAAAACCTGTCACCGCGCGTCCCGCCAAAACCGCCTGTACCCTCGTCTTCAAGCCCTCTTCAGCGCATCAGGCCCCGCCCGGAAAATCTCCGGCCTGTCGGAGCATGCACCTCTGTGGGATCACCGCGGAGGACAGGCCCGGCAGCCCAAAACGATACCGCCGGTCCAAACTTTCTGCCGCTTGCTGTCCGGTTTTAAGCTTCCTTAAGTGGAGCTGGCGAAGGGATTTGAACCCCCGACCCTCTGATTACAAATCAGATGCTCTACCAGCTGAGCTACGCCAGCCCATTCCACCCCGGAAACCGCCCCGGAACCCCGAAGATGGCGCGGGCACACTCCCGCTCCGCGCATACCACGGCACAGAATCAAAGATTAGCATACCGCCGCGCGCGGAGCAAACCGCGATAAGACCCTGCCAAAGGTCACCTTTAACGCACAATTTGCCTTGACAGAAGACTGCTCACGCGGGAACCTTCTAGGCAAATCAACTCCTCTCAAGGGTGCCCTATGAAAGTCCAACGTCTTCTCCCTGCAAGCGTGGTGGGATTGGCGCTTCTCGCCGCGGCTCTGGCCGTTCCTGCCGATGCTCAAGCGGCGCCGGCGCGCAAACCCCGCATCGCCATCATGGACTTTGACTACGCCACCGTACAGACCTGGTCTTCGGCGATCTTTGGCACAAACGTCGATGTCGGAAAGGGCATCGCCGATCTGCTGGTGACCGATCTGGTGAAGGATGGCAGCTACTCCCTCATCGAGCGCAAGGCGTTGGACAAGATTATGGCCGAGCAGAACTTCTCGAACTCCAACCGTGCCGATCCCACCAGCGCCGCGCGCCTGGGCAAGCTGCTGGGCGTGGATGCCATTGTGGTGGGCAGCATCACGGAGTTTGGCAACGAGACCAAGAAAACCAACCTCGGCGGCATGGGAGGCAACTGGCACGGCTTCGGCCTGGGCTCGCTCGGCCACTCGAACTCCAAGGCCAACGTGGGCATTTCGGCCAGGCTCGTCAACGTGAATACCGGCGAGATTCTGGCCGTCGCGGACGGCATCGGCCAGTCCAAGCGCTCGAGCACCTCGATGCTGGGCGGCGGAGGCAACTGGAACGGCTTTGGCGGCGGAAACGCGGACTTCGGCTCCAGCGACTTTCAGCAGACCATCATCGGTGAAGCCACGAAGGCCGCGGTCGATCAACTGACCACCAACCTGGTGGGCGATGCCTCCAAGGTGACCGTCCAGTCCGTAACCGTGGAAGGCGAAGTGGCGGCCGTGGTGGGCGGCCAGATCATTCTGAACGTGGGCAAGAATGCCGGGGTGAGGGTCGGCGACCAGTTCAACGTCATGCGTGTCACGCAGGAGATCAAGGACCCGGCGACAGGCAAGTTATTGCGCCGCCTCACAACCACGATCGGCGTCTTGAGGGTGACCGACGTGGATGACGTCTCCGCGGTCTGCGCCGACGTTTCCGGTTCCGGCTTCAAGACCGGCGACATGGTCAAGACAGCAGGCCAGTAACCTCCGCAATTGGACACAAAAGCCCGCCGCCTTGCTTTGCGCGGCGGGCTTTTTGCTGCCTGAGTAGAGACTACGCCAGGGCCCGCTCGCGCTACGCTATCCGCGTGATGGCGATCCGAGCAGAAATCCGCCAGACGAAGCAGATTGGAAATCGGTTATTCACGAGGATGCTGTGCTGGCCTTTGCACCCTCGCGCAGCCTTGCAAGCGGTTTCTCTGGGTAAAGTGAGGTTAATGAGAACCAGCGCGGCGTTGCGAAACCGGGCACTCATGCCGAGTGATAACGCATTGTGTTCTGCATGCAATGCACACTTATGGCAGCAGCGCCTTTGCACTCCAGTGCCACCATGGGTGCATGCGGCAAGTTAGCCGATTCAGATAGCTTAAGCTTGACCAACCCAGAGTTTAAGTAGAGGATTCGGTAACGTAACTTTCATCGTTCAAAACACCTTGGAAAAGAGGGGAAAAACAAATGCTTCGCCAAGCAGTCCAAATTGCCTTGATTCTAGGATTATGCAGTGCCCTCATTGCTCAACAAACTCCCACCGCTGCAAACTCCTCACCCGCACCTCCGACTCCAGCGCACGAAAACATATCACAACTGCCATCACCGCACACTCTGCTCGATGGAACACCAGTGAAACTGCGCCTCAGCCAGACGATCTCGTCTGCCGATGCGAAAGTCGGCCAGGAAATCCCATTTGAAGTGGTGGAGGAAGTCAAGGTCGACGACGTCGTTGTGCTTCGCAAGGGCGCCACAGCCATCGGGACAGTAACCGAAGCGGAACATAAGAAGAGCATGGGGCGCGCAGGCAAGCTGAATGTCAACATCACTCATGCACGCCTGGCAGACCAGGAAAAGGTCGCCCTTCGCGCGGTGAAGGACGCCAAAGGCGGCGGACATGTTGGTGCAATGACTGGAGCCATTGTGGCCACCTCAATCGTCTTCTTTCCTGCGGCGCCGCTGTTTCTCTTCATTCACGGCAAGGACATCACGATTCCTCAAGGCACCGAGATCACGGCATTCGTAGAAGGCGATATGCACCTGGACATGGCGCGCTTCGGAGTCACTGCGCCCTCGTCGGCAGTTGAAGTTCCAGCCGCTGCGCCGGCAGTACAGGCCAGCCTGATCATTGAATCCACTCCGCCGGGAGCAGACATCGACGTGGATGGTGGCTTTGTCGGCAACACGCCCTCCACTCTCGCAGTTGCACCCGGCAGTCATGAAATTGTCGTCAAGAAAAAAGGCTTTGCCGACTGGAGCCGCAAGCTGAACGTCACCGGCGGCAGCGTCCACCTGAACGCGGACCTTGAGCAACAACCCGCTCAATCTCAATAACACCGGAGCATGTCGCCTGATCGCCGGGCGGGGCGGAAATGTTAGGGTTAATCCTGACGGTCTCTGGTTGACCGGAGGGAATGCACCGACGCACGCGCAGAACGCTCTTTATTGTTGCCGGGGTCCTGTTGCTGGTGGCCGTGGCGGTCTTTTTGCGCTCCAAGGCGCCACCTGAGGCCGCGCGCCTGCTGCCCGAGTCCGACGGCATCCTCTACATCAACTTCAAGCCCATCCGCGCATTTATCCACAAAAAGCTGGAGCCGCCCCAGCGCGTGCCGGAGTACCAGCAGTTCGTCGACGCCACCGGCATTGACTGGGAGCGCGACCTGGACCAGGCGGCCATCGCCCTGCACCGCATGCCGGACCCCAACGGCCCCAACGGCCCGGTGGCCTACTCGCTGGTGCTCGTCGGCAAGCTCACCGGCAACCGCCTCAACACTTGGCTCGATGCCCACGCCGCCTCGCGCGAGACCTACGCGGGCAAGACCATTTACAGCATCCCATCCGACGGGCGAACGGTGCGCGTGGCGCAGATTGGCTATGACATGGTGGCCGTCTCCAACACGCCCACCCCGGAGCAGATCCACTCGATCATCGACCGCCACCGCACCGCGGCGCTGCCCTTTGCCGGTTCCACCGTGCTCTCGCGCCACTACCACGAGGTGCCGTTGCTGGCGCTGGCCTGGGGTGTGGGCCAGATTGGGCTGCCTTTCTCTGAGAGCGGGGCCATCAGCATCTTCGGCCTGTCCCTGCCACTGGAAGACGGAACAACCATCATCGCCAGCGTCACGCCTACCCTGCCACTGGCCGGCTCGCTGCGGTTCCGGGTTGAGGAGATCGCGCCCAACGACCAGACCGCCGCAAACCAGGCCGGTTCGCTGACCGCGCTGGTGACCATGGCCCGCGGCTTTACCGCTCCGCTTGCGCCCACGCCCGCCAACAACGCGCTGAAGGAACTGCTGCGGACCGCGGAAGTGACCCGCAAACGCGACCGCGTGGTGGTAACCGCCTCGCTCTCGTCCGCCGTGCTGGCCGGTGCGGCGGAAGAAGAAAATTCCGCAACAAGCCCGGCAACTCAAAGCGGACAAGGCACATCGAAATAATCACTAGCTGGCTTCCCAGTCGATTCACCTCCACGGTCTGTACTCAAAGGCCGCCGGAGCTCTCTCCTGACCGCACCGCTCGCGGGGGTGAAGCGCTCCTGGCGGCTTCGCTGTGTTTGGACGGTCAGCGCTCCTTTAGCCCCAGCGCATTCAACACCGCGGGGTCTGCGCGCGCCGGCTGCCCGTCCTGCTTCCAGACCACGCCGAAGCCGCCACGATAATCCCACATGGCCCAGCCGATGCCGTCGGCCTCCAGCGCAGAACGCACATCGCGAATCCAGTTGGCGCGCGAAGCAGGGTCAGCAAACTGGCGGTAAGCGCCGAACTCATTGCAGATCAGCGGCACATTGTTTTCACGTCCCCAGGCCGCCGCCTCGTCGATCAGCATGCGGATATGCCGCGCGTCCCAGTGATTCAGCCAGTAATTCTCCAATTTAAACTGGCCTGCGGGGTCGGGCACCTCCTTCAATGACTTCGCCATGGAACTGTCCGTGGCCGGATAGGGAATGCCGTGGGTATAAATCCACCACGGCTCGCCCCATCCTGCGCCCTGATGCGTGAACTCGTGCGGGTCGTAGAAGTGGAAGCTGTAAATCACGTTGCCGTCGGGCAGCGGATGCAGCGCCAGCAGGTCTACGATGTCGGAGTAGTTTGTCGCATTGGCGATGATAGTGTTGAGCGGCGCCACTTCGCGAATAGCCGCGGCCGCCCGAGCCTGGACGCCGGCCCAGCGGTCGGGATCGTGCATCTCCGGCTCATTCATGATCTCGAAGAAGACCATGCGAGGGTCGCGCGTGGCATAGTGCGCGGCCAGCCGCCGCCATAACATCGCAAAACGGTCCACCGCCTCATTGCTGGTGCTTGCCTGCCGCTTGTAGCTCTCCTCGGGATGCAGATCGATCTGGACGGCAAGCCCATTGGCCAGCATGGCATCCACGGCGCTGTCCAGCCTGCCCAGGAACTCGTCATTCATGCCATCCTGGCCGCGCGGGTTCCGCTCCAGCGGCCCGGGGTCAATGCTGAGCCGCACGTTGTCAAACCCCAGCTTCGCCATCAACGCGATGTCGGCAGCATCCGTATAGCGATTGGTGCGCTCGGCTGAATAGTCGCTGGGCGACTGGGCAAACCACTGCGAAGCGTTGATGCCGTGGCGCAGGTGCCGAGCGCGGACAAAGGCCGTCTGCACGTTCGCGGCGCGATCCTGCGCTGCAGCCGGCAAGGCAAGGGCAAGCAAAACTGCAAGACAGCGAAGACATGGCCGCATGGGAAAAACTCCCCTGCAAGATAGGGATAACAAAAACTGGATAACGATATCACGACCATTCTCCAGCGCGGCAGCAAGCGCAGAAACAGAAGCGGCTCCCCGCAGGGAGCCGCGCTGAAATCTTCTCCTGGTGATGTCCTACTTGCCGCCAGTCCCACCGGCTGCGCCGTCCAGCGCGGCCTGCTCGTAGGTGTTGCGCAGGTACTTGTGAGGATTGACGGGCACGTGGTGAATGCGTACCTCGTAGTGCAGGTGCGGGCCGGTTGCACGGCCTGTCTGGCCCACATAGCCGATGACCTGGCCGCGCGTTACATGCTGGCCGGGCAGCACGGCAATCCCTGAAAGATGCCCATACACGGTCAGCAGGTCATGGCCGTGGTCGAGCACCACTTCCTTGCCATACCCCGCGCCCATCGACGCGTCGCTCACTTCGCCATCCGCCGTAGCGCGCACCGCCGTTCCATAGGGCGCTGAAATATCTATTCCGGGATGAAATGCCCCTTCGCCGTTCAGCGGGTCCTCGCGCTCGCCAAAGCTCGATGTCACCCGGCCCTCAATCGGCCACATGGAAGGCGCATCGGCAAGCTGGGTCCAGTCGCCGGCAAAGTTCGGCGTCAGGCCGCCCTCCAGCGCCCGCGTAACCCGGCCCGACATGGCCTGCGCCCGCAGCGCATAAAACTGGTCGATGGTGAGCTTCACATCCTGCTGACTTACGTCGTCGGTGAGAGCCAGGCTCTTGGGCGTGGCCGCCGCAGTGGGGCTTGCGCCGGCAGCCTGCCTGGCTGCAATCAGCTTGTTCTGCCGCAGTCCGTAGAGGGCTGTCACTTCACTGGCCAGCGCGCCCAGTGAGGCCACCTGCACATCGCGGTCGTGCGCGATCTGCGCCATCTGCTTGTAGTTCCTGCGCAGTGTCTCGCGGTCCTGGCGAACCTGGTTGAAGCTTTCTGTCTTCAGCAGCATGCGGGTATAGGAGCCGGCCAGCCCGACAATGGTGAACGCACCCACCAGAGAGGCCGCCACGAATCCGTACACGTAGTGGAGAGGCAGGGGAATCTTCCGCACCCGCCCATCGTCGTCTCGCGCGACAAAAAGAATGTAGTAGCGCTTCCGCAGCATAGTCCTTCTCTCACTCCCGCAGCTGGGGAAGGCTGCAATTCGCCAGGTACTCAAAGTAAAGCGAAAGGCGTATAGCGATCTCGCAAGAGCCCATTGAACCGCGATGAGCCCCGGATTGAGGCACACCTTAAAGAATGTTCATTTAGGCTAGCAAACGCCGCCGCGGAGGGTCAACGAAAACATCAAGGAAAATCCTTTGAAAACCTTGATTCAATCAGGGTTTCGAAGCCTCCCCTTGAACATCTCCGGGAACATCTCCGGCCGGCGTCCGCCAAAATGCCCTATTCTCTATGGGATGCGCACCAGACGGGACAAAATCGGCGGAACGGGCGGGCAGGGCGAGCTGGAGCTGCTCCGCCAGATTCGCAACCGGGCGGCGCATTCAGCTCCCGGCGGAGTGCGCCTGGGCATCGGCGATGACTGTGCCCTGCTTGCCCCGCGGCCGGGCGAGGAGATGGCCGTCACCACCGACCTTTCCATCGCCGGACGCCACTTCCGCATGGACTGGCACCCGCCGGAAGCGGTGGGGCATCGCGTGCTGGCGCGCGGGCTCAGTGACATCGCCGCCATGGGCGCGCGGCCCGTAGCCGCCTTTCTTTCCCTGGGCTTGCCGCGCCAGCTCACCGTGGCGACGGGACGCCAATCGGCCGCGATGAAGCCGACCTGGATGGAGCGCTTTTATGACGGCTTCCTGGCCCTGGCCGACGCCCACAAGACGCTGCTGGCAGGCGGCGATCTGGCCGAGTCACCCGTGGCGCTCGCGGACATTGTCCTGATAGGCGCCGTGCCACGCGGAAGGGCGCTGCTGCGCTCCGGCGCGCGCCCCGGCGACCTGCTCTACGTAACCGGCAGCCTAGGCGGAGCAGCCGCCGGGCTGGCCGAAATGGCCAAGCTGGCAGCGGCCGGCAAAGACCAAAGCAAGCCGCCACATATCCCGAAAAAAATGCGGCCTTTGCTTGCCGCGCACCTGTGCCCGCAGCCCCGGATCGCCCAGGGACTGTGGCTCCAGCGCCGCGGGCTGGTCACTGCCGCTCTCGACATCAGCGATGGCCTCTCGACCGACCTGGCCCACCTGTGCGAAGAGTCCCGGGTGGCCGCCGAAGTCGAAGCGGCCGCGCTGCCCATCCACCCCGCCGCCACGCTGACCGAGGCGCTGCACGGCGGCGAGGACTATGAGCTGCTTTTCACCGCGCCGCCCACCGCGCGCCTGCCCCGCGCAATCGCCGGCGTGCCTGTCACGCGCATCGGGCGCATCCTGCGCAGCAGGCCTGCAATGCCGGTCATTAGGCTGATGACGCCCGACGGCGCACAGCCCCTCGAACCCCATGGATGGGAGCACTTCGCGCAGACGCGCTGACCTGGCCGACAGTCGCCGTTCATGTGCCCCTCAGTACTGCGCTCCGGTTGTTCAATAGGCCGCCGTGAACTGTCGGCGCAGATGTTTTGAGCCTTCAAGCTCGTCCACCAGGGCGACGGCGAAATCCTCCGCCGAGATACGGCTCTCGCCCTTCGCATCGGTCACAAGTTGCGTGCCGCCCAGCCGGAACCTGCCCGTCCGCTCGCCGGGCTGAATGAAAGCCGCCGGACTCAGATAGCTCCACTCCAGGCTCGACGCCTTCAGGATGGGCAACACATCCCGATGCGCCAGAGCAATGCCCTTCCACGCCTCGGGAAACTGCGGCGTATCCACCAGTTGTACCCCCGGCGCCACTTCAAGACTGCCCGCGCCACCCACAACGATCAGCCGTTGCACCCCAGCCGTCGCCAGCCCGGCCAACAGCGACTGCATCGCCGTAAGCAGCGTCTGCACCTCGGTATGCGGCGGAGCATACGCGCTGATGGCAGCCTCGACCCCCTGTGCCGTTGCCGCCACGCTGGCCGCGTCGGTCACGTCTCCCTTCACCACCTTCACCGCGGCCTCCGTTACCTTTTCCGGGTTGCGAACCACTGCGGTCACTTGGTGGCCCCGGCGCACAAGTTCCTGCAAAATACGGCTCCCGATCATGCCGGATGCCCCGTAGAGTACGACGTTCATGCCTGATCTCCCTTGATATGTTCTCGATTTTGTTCCGGCGGGGAATCCCTCAATCCGGTTTAGCTCTGACTTTCCCCATTAGGCGCTAAAATAAAGTAAGTTTCAAGAAGATACCAGACAGTTATCTGGTTACCAAAAGGAAACCATGTCAGAGCCAGCAGCTTTGTTTCAGGGCGATGCCTTCAATGCCAACTGCCCCACCCGCGTCGTGCTCGACCAGATTGCCGACAAGTGGACAGTGCTGGTGCTGGGCGCGCTGCATGCGGGGCCGGTGCGTTTCAATGCGCTCCGGCGGCGGCTGGGCGGCATTTCGCAAAAGATGCTCGGTCAGACGCTCAAGCAACTGGAGCGCAATGGCCTGGTCGAGCGCCGCGCCTTTGCCACGGTTCCGGTAACGGTGGAGTACTCGGTCACGCCGCTGGGCGCCGCGCTCACCAGGCCTGTCAACGCATTGCGCGAATGGGCGGAAAGCAACATCCATCAGATGCTGGCCGCGCAACAGCGCTACGATGCGGCCAGGTCAGAATCGCCGTGGGAGGAGACCCATGCGCTGAAGAGTGAAGAGTTCGCTTCCGCCCCCCGCGGGAATAGCAAAGTCTAGAGGAGTGCTTGTACTTTCGATTGCCCGGCCAACGGGGCAAGTCCCCGTCCATTTCCAAACCGGCTATCATCAGGAGTGTCATGACCACTGGAAAAATTCGCGTTCGCTTTGCTCCCTCCCCCACGGGATTGCTCCATGTCGGCAACGCGCGGACAGCCCTTTACAACTGGCTCTTCGCGCGCCGCGCAGGGGGCCACTTCCTGCTGCGCATTGAGGACACCGATCAGGAGCGCTCTGAGAAGCGCTACGAGCGCCAGCTCATGGAAGATCTTCTCTGGCTCGGTCTCGACTGGGACGAAGGCCCGGAGGGACTCGACAGGCCGGCAGAGGGCAACTTTGGCCCCTATCGCCAGTCCGAGCGGCTGCATATCTACGCGGAGCATACCCAGCGGCTGCTCAACGAGGACAAGGCCTACTGCTGTTTCTGCACGCCCGAGATGCTTGAGGCCGATCACAAGAAGGCAGTCGCCGAGCACCGCCCCCAGGTCTACTCCGGCCGCTGCCGCGACCTCGGCCCCCGCACCGTCAAGAAGAATCTCGATGCCGGCAAGCCCTTCGCCGTTCGCCTCAGAATCGGCGAAGAGCCCCTGCGCTTCCACGACCTGGTCCGGGGCACAGTCGAGTTTCCGGCCGAGGCCCTCAGCGATCCCATCCTCGTCCGCTCCGGCAACGACGGCCAGCCGGGCATGCCTGTTTACAACTACGTGGTCACGATCGACGATGCGCTGATGCAGATTACGCATGTCATCCGCGGCGACGACCACATCTCCAACACGCCCAAGCAGGTGGCCATCTACAACGCTTTCGGCTGGCCGGTGCCGCAGTTTGCGCATCTCTCCACCATCCTCGGCGCGGACCGCGAGCGGCTTTCCAAGCGCCACGGCGCCACCTCCATCTCCAGCTTTCGCGAGATGGGTTATCTGCCCGAGGCGCTCGTCAACTATCTCGCGCTGCTCGGCTGGGGCGCGGAAGACGGCAAGACCGAGACCTTCACGCTGCCCGAGCTCATCCAGGCCTTCACGCTGGAGCGCGTCACGCCTTCGCCCGCCGTCTTCGACTTCGACAAGCTGAACTGGCTCAACCGCCACTACATCAAGCAGGCCTCGCCGGCGCGCCTTGCTGCTCTGGCCTGGGAGTACTTCGGCGGCTTCCTGCCTGCCAAGGACGAAGCAAGCGACAATGTCCTCTACTGGTTTGCGCAACTCGTGTCACTTTTCGCGCCCTCCGTCGATCATCTTGACCAGCTGATGGCCAAGGCGCTCTTCGTTTTCGGCGTTGACCCGGCCGCGGTGCGCCGCAACCCGGAGAATGCGGAGATTCTCGCCGCCGACTCCACGCGCATCGTGCTCGGGGAGCTGGCCAGCCGCTGCCGCTCCCACACCGGAATCGTCACGCCGGAGGTCTTCAAGGCCTGGATGAACGAGATCAAGAGCGCCACCGGCATCAAGGGCAAGGATCTCTTCCATCCGGTGCGCATCGCCATCACCGGCACCCACTCCGGCCCGGAGTTCGACAAGCTGCTGCCGCTGCTGGCGCAAGGCGCGGCGCTCAATCTCGGCGTTCTCAGCGTGCAGGACCGCGTCAAGCGCTTTGTCGGGGTTTAGCCAGGTGAGTGCTCCGCTCCTCGATCTCAGCTTCCCGCACCGCTGGCAGGCAGAAGTGCTTGCGGCACGGCCTCTGATTCTGCCGCCACGGCATTTTGTGTATCCCGCTGAAGCGGAAGAGGTGGAGCGCGGCGCGCTGGAGGTGATGGTGCGGCCCGCAGACGCACAGCCGTTTCTGGCCACGTGCGCGCTGGGCTTTCGCGATGCGGCGGCGCCGACCGGCTTGTGGTCTGCTCCCAATCCCGATGAGTTGTGCGCGGTATCTGGCGGCTATGCGTACGTCTTCGACACGAAGAGGCCGGAGCGGTTCACGATGATTGAGTATCGGCCAGTGCTGCAGGCGCTGCCGGCGCCCGCGCAGGGCCTGCTGCTGTTTGTGGGGCATCACGCGATTCTGGCGTGGGGCGCGCAGGGCGAGGCGTGGCGGACAGCGAAACTCTCTGATGAAGGCGTGACGGTGACGGATATCGAAGGCGGCGTGCTGCGCGGACTGGGCTGGAACATGATCACCGACAAAGAGACGCCCTTCGCGCTGGACCTGCGGACAGGGAGCGTTCGCACGGATAGCCCTTCAGCATAATCACCAAATACTGCTTCACAACCTCACATAATTTTCTGCAAGCCTTGTGTGGAAAACTGCAAATAAAAAGGGGGGTAGGGGGGTCTAAGCCTCTAGCCTCTAGCTACCAGCTCCCAGCCGGAATCGTGACTCGATGGAAACCCCTTCGGACCGGGGGCATACCTGACACTTGCTCTGGGCTCTGGCTTCTCATGTATCCATTGTGCGCCGGGGCGGGGAAATCATCTGCAAAGCGGCGGTGAGTTTTGGGGTGAGTGGAATGAGTGGGTTAGGAGATGTGATTGGGTGCAAGGGTGTTGACTTCGCGCAGGACGGACGGCTAAGGGTGGCTTGGGTTACTTCCGGTTAGCTGACTTACCGTTCTCTATCCTAGATCGGTGAGCGCACGGGCAATGATGCGCTCATTGGCCCCTCGATGGAAGCTCGAAGGACTGGACGGGGCTTTTCAGCACCTATACTGATTTCGTTACCGATTGCAGTCTCGATTAAGCCATTATTGTGCGGGGTGTTCACCCGCAATCGGAGGAATAGATGGTGGCGAGTGCTCGAATCTGCGTCCTTGTGCTGTTTCTGTGGTCTTCCAGCGTTGTTGCCCTTTCTCAGGGAACTGTGAAGCTTTCCTATATGGGAACTGCGGGATGGGAGATCACGGATGGACAAACGGTGATCCTGGTCGACCCTTACTTGACGCGACTGAAGACCGGAACGCCAAATGATCCGCCACTCGCTTCCGATCCGCGTTCGCTTGTCACGGACGACGATTTCGCCATCTCTGACCCGAAAGTAATCGACGCCCACATCAGTAAGGCGGACTACATTCTGATTACACATACCCACATGGATCATGTGCTCGACGTGCCGTATATCGCGCGCAAGACAGGCGCTACAGTAATCGGAACGGAAAGTACCAGCAATTTCGCCCGCGACAACGGAGTGCCCGATGCTCAGATCTTGACTGTATGCGGGGGTGACGACTTGCAGCTGCACGGTTTTTCCGTACAAGTAATTCCCAGTCTGCACGGCATTCTTCCCAGCAGTTTTCCGTCCCCATCTACTATTTTCCCGGCAAATGCAAGACCTCCATTTCGGCTAGGTCAACTTTTTGTTGAGGGAGGGACAGTCGCTTACCTTATCCGCATCGCCGGTCACCAAATCATCGTATTTGGATCAATGAACTATATCGAGCGTGAGTTGGAAGGGCTACGGCCGGATGTAGCCTTGATCGGAGCTATGCCGGAACGCCATAAGATCTATCGGTACACAGAACGCTTGCTTCATGCCCTCGGGTATCCACCTCTCGTGATGCCGACGCATTGGGATCGCTTCAACGTCGGTTACGACGTCTCACAACAGCCTGCTATCGACAGGGTTCAATCATTCATAGCGGAAGTGAAGGCAGTCTCTCCGCATACAGAAGTGAAAGTGCCCAAGTATTTTGTGCCGGTTGCGGTCGGGCCTAGTGCTACTCCCGGGAAATGAGATCTTTTTCGCATGATCGGCATCGCTTCACTAACTTGCTAATTAGCTCTTTCCGGGGGCTGAAGCCCCGGCTCCCTCCGGAATCCGCGATGGAAAACTGGTCGAAGGGCGGGTCAGGCTTCCTGCTCGCCGAGGGCGGCGCGGAGCTGGTGTGCGTCGCTCCATGCCAGGCGCAGGCTGCTTGAGACCACGCCCTTGCCCAGCAGTTGCACCAGGCCGAGCGCCCAGGCAAAGGCGCGCGGCGCGCGTTGCCCTGGCCACAGCTCGCTGAGCGGGCGGATGACGCCGTTGGCGTCGGGGTGGTAGGCGCGCTCATCCCAGGTGCGCGAGCCCTGCGGGAAGTCGGGATATTCGCGGATGGCGTCCAGCGTGGACTGCAGGAGGCGATGCTTCCACGGCTCGGCGTACTGGGGCATGAAGAGCACGCGGCTCTTGCGCTCCCGGCGGATTTCGTGAACGAACTCCGTAAACGTCGTCGCGTTGGTCAGGTTGATGTTGGCGTTGGGCTCCACGCCGTGGCGGTCGCCGCCGGAGATGAGCAGCATGTTCCACTGCTCGGCCAGCCGCCGGACACGGCGGTTCTCATCCCAGTTGCGCAGGCCGTTCAGTTCGAGCGCGTGGATGTGTGCGCCGTTCTTCTGCAGGAACTCGTTGACGAGAAACTCGTGCTTCTGCTGGCCGATCAGGTAGAGATCCCATAGCGGATGGTTGAAGACGACGAGCACGTTGGGCTCGTCGTTCAGCGCGACGAGGATTTCAGTGAGGCGCTTGTCACTGGGGTTGGCGGTGTAGTCTTCGAGGGCCAGCATCCAGCCGACGGCTTTTTCGCTGGGCAGGTTGTGGATGCCGAGGTGGAAGGACTGGATGCCGCCGTAGGGCGCGCTCCACTCGACGGAGACGGGGATGTGGCGGGCGCTGGGCACGGTGCGCAGCAGCATGGGCGCATTGATGTTGTCGTGGTCAGAGAGGGAGACCAGCGGCGCCAGGCCGAGTTTCTCAATCTGGCCGCTTTCGAGATCGAAGGCCAGCTTCGGCGTCATCGGCGGAGTCCAGTAGCTGGCGGCGTAGTTTAGGCGTACGCCAAAGCGGGCCTCGGAACGGCGCTCCAGGCGCTCGAGCAGCGGGCGGATGAGGGGAAACTGGTTGCCGAAGTTGGCGAGGAAGTCCAGCGTCTCCTGCGACTGGTTGGTGTGGCTGTGCAGCGAAACGCCGGAGCGGAATCCTTGCGCGGCCCGGCGGTCGCGCCACAGATACGAGATGGTCGAGTTGGCCATGCCTGCTCCTTCTGCCGCACCACAACACGCGCTTTCCATTCCAGTATCGTTGGCGATCGTCAACAGGGCGTGAACGGAGCAAGAATGGACGGTCAATTCCTGAAGAATCAACAGAGTAACGGCGCAGAGGCGCGAGCGGCTCATGGCCGGAAATCTTCGCAGGGGAGAAGCCCTATTTGCTGGTCTTGGCCAACTCCGGCCCCAGGAAGTCTTCCAGCGTCCAACCCGGCATCAGCTCCTGGAAGGCGTGCTCCGCCGCGGCCGTCGCCTCGGGCACAAGGTAGTTCTCCGTGAGCCCCTGGCACAGCATCTCAAACGCCTGCTCCGGGGTCTCTGCAAACTTGAACAGCTCGATATCCTTGGGGGAAATTGCTCCGGTCTCGACGAGCGCATCAAGATTGAAAACCTTCTTCCAATACTCCGGGCCGTAGATCACGACCGTGATCTTCTTGGCCAGCTTGTGCGTCTGCGCCAGGGTGAGAATCTCGAACATCTCGTCCAGCGTCCCAAAGCCGCCGGGAAAGACCACCAGCGCCTTGGCCAGGTAGGCGAACCACAGCTTGCGCATGAAGAAGTAGTGGAACTCGAAGTTGAGCGCCGGGGTGATGTAGGGGTTGGGGTGCTGCTCGAAGGGCAGGCGGATGTTCATGCCGATCGTCTTGCCGCCGGCCTCGTAGGCGCCGCGGTTGGCCGCTTCCATGATGCCCGGCCCGCCGCCGGAGGTGACGACGAATCGGTGACGGCGCGAGGGAATTTTCGTGGACCAGCTGGTGAGCATGTGGGCCAGCCGCCGCGCGTCCTCGTAGTAGCGGGCCATTTGCACGGCTGCCACCGCGCGCTTGCGCTGCAGATCGGAGGCTCGGCCTGCAACGATCTCCGGCGCCTTGGCCGGCTGCTCCTCGCTGGGAGCGGCCTGGAGGGAGCCGGTGTTGTCGAGCAGTTCCAGTTCGTGGTTGGCCTCCTCACGGCCGCGGAAGCGCGCCGAGCCGAAGAACACCACCGTATCCTGAATCTGCTCGTGGCGGAAGCGCGCGAGGGGCTCCATGTACTCGGCCACGATGCGGATCAGCCGGCCGTCAGCGCTGTTCAAAAATCCGGAGTTCTCATACGCCAGCGGCGCGCGCTCCAGCGGCGGCGGCGCTCCGTTGCCGGAAATGACGGCTACGGGCGGAATGCCCTCGGCGGCAGCATTACGGACCGGCTCCAGTTCCCTGTCTTCTGATTCCTGCTCGCGGTTGCTCATGGCTTATTTGCCCCGAAAACGGATTGCTTCCTGAAACGCAATCCACAGATTCAATAACCCCAAACCGGACACAATTCCTCGCACCGCGCCATTGGCCGCGAAAATCGAGAGCGTGGGGTATTGCACGAAAAGCGGGTTCTGATCCCAGAACAGGCTCGACCACGGCGCGTAGAAAACCGCCAGGCCAATGTACATCCGCAGCAGCACGCGAAGAAAAAGCTCGGCGCGCTCCAGCCAGCGGGGAATGCGCTGCGGCGGAGGACTGGCTGCCGGCGGCCCGGGAGCAGCGCCGGGCACGACCCCGGATTCAGGAGCCGGGCTCGCGGACAACGGAGGCGATATCAATTCCGGCTGCTGAGACATGTTTCAGGTTCGCCCGCCGCCCATGATTCTTGCCTTGGAACCAGCACTGGGCGCCGTATTCAAACGGTACCACAGTGACGGCCTGGACACCGTTGAACCGTTGCCCGGCACCTGCTTCGCCGTTGCAGCTTAGGGTTCTGGCTGTTGCGCGCCAACGCGCAAACTGTTGCAAAAATGCGACAATAGAGGGTAGTGTCCGAAGGTTTGCATGGAGCAACCGGACGCCAGGGGGCCCTTGACCATGCTGCGAGTCGTTTCGACGCACCTGTTCCTGAACCAGCGCCTGCACCCCGGGCTGCTGGAACTCGTCAGCCGGTCCGGGGCGGAGGCGGTGGAGATCTTTGCCGCGCGCCAGCACTTCGACTACACCAGCCGTGAGCACGTGACCGAACTGGCAGCCTGGTTCAGTTCAAATCCGCTTGCGCCCTTCTCGATGCATGCGCCGCTTTTCGCTGACCGGGAGATGGGCCGCGCCGGAGCTCCGGCGGTGAACATTCTGCACCCGGAGAAATCCCGCCGCATCGACGCCATGGACGAGATTAAGCGCGCCCTGGAAGCGGCCGAGCACATCCCCTTCAAAAACATCCTGATGCACATGGGCGAAAAGGATGATGGCTGGTCGCTGCGGACGATCGAGTACGCGCAGACGGCCCTCGAGCATCTCTGCGCCTTCGCCAAGCCGCTGGGCGTGCGCGTGCTGGTGGAGAACCTGACCAGCGAGCCCACCACGCCAAGCCATCTGATGACCATTCTTGATCTGGGCCACCTGGACACTGTGGACATCTGCCTGGACCTTGGCCACGCGCACCTGACCGTAGGCGTCGCCGAGGCCATCGCCACGCTGGGCAGCCGCATCCGCGAGGTCCACGTGCATGACAATCATGGCCTGAAGGACGAGCACCTCTGGCCCGGCGACGGCACGATCGACTGGCCGGCCACGGCCACGGCGCTCAAGGCGCTGCCCTCGCCGCCTGCAACGGTGCTTGAGATCAACTACACCCTAGGCGATACGCCGGCGGATATTCCGGGGCGGATACAGCAGGCCTTCGAGCGGCTGGCCTGAACGCCTGCACCCTTCCAGCCATTCCCTTGCGGGACCTTCAGCAGATGCGCGGCAGTTGCTCGCCAATCTGCGTGGGGATGACGCGGTTGGCTCCCATGCCTGTGCGGGCCACCAGCATGCGCGGGTGTTGCGCGGTCACCTGGCCGATGCGGGCGGCGTCGCGGCCCAGCGGATGCGCGCGTAGAATCTCCAGCACCAGCGCGGCGGCCTCGGGCGCGACAAAAAACACCGCCTTGCCCTCGTTAGCCACATAGACCGGGTCGAGTCCCAGCAGTTCGCAGGCCGACTGCACCTCAGGCCGCACGGGCAGGCTGGTCTCGTCGATCTCGATGCCCACGCCGGAAGCCGCCGCAATCTCATTCAGCGTCGATGCAAGGCCGCCGCGCGTAGGATCGCGCATGGCGTGGACTTGGGTGCCCACGGCATCCAGCACTGCTGCAATCATGCCGTTCAGGGCCGCGCAGTCTGAGCGGATCTGGCTCTCGAACTCCAGCCCCTCGCGCACGCTCATGATGGCCATGCCGTGGTCGCCGATGGTGCCCGAGACCAGCACGGCATCGCCCGGCTGCGCGAGATGCGGGCCAACGCTGACCTCAGGGCGCAGCACGCCCACGCCCGCTGTATTGATGTAGCAGCCGTCTCCGTGGCCGCGCTCGACGACTTTGGTGTCGCCGGTAATGATGTGCACGCCCGCCGTGGCAGCCGCCTGTGCCATCGTGTACGCAATGGCCGCAAGCTGTGCCAGCGGAAAGCCTTCTTCCAGAATGAAGCTGGCGCTCAAAAAGCGCGGAACCGCGCCGGAAACGGCCAGATCGTTCACGGTGCCATTCACGGCAAGCTCGCCAATGGAGCCGCCGGGGAAAAAGAGCGGCTGCACGACAAACGAGTCCGTGCTCATGGCCAACCGGCCTGAACCGATGTCGAAGACCGCCGCGTCGCCCAGGTTCTCCAGCGCCGGGTTGCGGAAGGCGGGCAGGAACAGGTGCTCGACAAGCTCATTGCCCAGCTTGCCGCCGCCGCCGTGGCCCATCACGATGGTGGGATAACCGGCCAGCGGCAAGGGGCAGCTCCAGTTTGAAAAATCAGGCGCACTCGCGCCGGGATTCGGCTTCTCAGCCATGGGCTGCTCCCGAAAGCGCAGCCCCAGCGCCCGCCAGCTCCTCGGCAGAGAGGAAGCGCCCGTAGTTGAAGTAGGCGGCACAGGCCCCCTCGCTTGAAACCATCGTTGCGCCGAGCGGGTGGCGCGGCGTGCACTCCTTGCCGAAGGCCGGGCACTGGGCAGGCTTGATGGCTCCGCGCAGCACATCGCCGGAATGGCACAGCAGCGACTCCTCGGTGTGAATGCCGGAAATCTGGAAGCGCTCTTCCGCGTCGAAGTTGCGGTATGCGGCGTTGAGACGCCAGCCGCTTTTGGGAATCACGCCGATGCCCCGCCAGGCGCTATCCGTGACCTCAAAGACCTCGGCCAGCAGCTTTTGCGCGGCGCGATTGCCTTCAAACGTCACAACGCGCTCATAGGCGTTCTCGACCTCGTTGCGGCCTGCCTCAAGCTGCGCCACCGCGCGGCGGATGCCGTCGAGCAGGTCCAGCGGCTCAAAGCCGGTGACCACGATGGGAATCCCGTACTTCTCGGCCAGCGGCGGATACTCCCAGTAGCCCATCACGCTGCACACGTGGCCCGCAGCCAGAAAAGCCTGAACGTGGTTGCCAGGGGAGCTCATGATGGCTTCAATCGCGGGCGGCACCAGCACGTGCGAAACGAGCAGCGAGAAATTCTTCAACCCGCGCCGCCTGGCTACGTGCACGCTCATGGCGTTGGCTGGAGCCGTGGTCTCAAACCCCACGCCGAAAAAGACGACCTGCTTGTCGGGATTTCTGGCGGCGAGATCGACGGCATCGAGGGGTGAGTAGACGACGCGCACGTCGCCGCCGCGGCCTTTGACCTGGAAGAGATCGCCGTCGGTTCCGGGCACGCGGAGCATGTCTCCGAAGCTGCAGAAGATGACGCCGGGCTGTGCGGCGATGGCGAGCGCCTTGTCAATCAGTTCGAGCGGGGTAACGCAGACGGGGCAGCCGGGGCCGTGAATCATCTCGATGCCGGCGGGGAGCATCTGGTCGATTCCATTGCGAATGATGGAGTGCGTTTGCCCGCCGCAGACTTCCATGATCTTCCACGGGCGCGTGGCAAGCTGGCGAATCTCGCCCGCCATGCGCTGGGCGATCTCGCCATTGCGGAACTCGGTGAGGTACTTCATTCGCGGCTGGCTCCGCCGTCAGCGCCGGGTGCCCCATGTCTCGCTTCTGTGACTTGGGAATCCGCCGAACAACTCCCATCGGGACAGGAAGATTGCGGCGCTTTGGCGGCGCGGGCGAAAGCCTCATCCTCGTCGGCAAGCTCCTGGCCCAGCACGCCCATCGCGCGGAAGTCGGCGAGAGTCTTTTCGGCGGTTTCCTCGTCGATTTTGGAGATGGCAAAGCCCACATGGACGATGGTGTAGTCGCCCACCTCAACCTCGGGCACGTAGTCGAGGCAGACGCGCTTGACCACTCCGCCGAAGTTCACGCGGCCCACGCGGAGGCCGTTTTCGTCGGCAATTTCTTCCACTCTTCCCGGAATCGCTAAGCACATGACAACTTCCTTATACCGCGTTTGGGGCACGACATCGCGTGATTCGAGTCACCGCAAGGGTCCCGGCTACCGCGCTTTTTTTGCGTCCTTCTCAGCAACCCGCGCCTTTACCAGTTTTCTCACCAGTGCGTCCCGCAGGGGCTTGTCCAACGGGAACTGCAAGGTTCCCTTGGATGTCTGGTAGGTGGCAAGCTCGTCTTTCAGGTCGGCGAGCACGGCCAGGCTCATGGGGAAGAAGCTGCAATGGTTTTTGAATGCCGCATAGGCAACCAGCGCGCCCTTGTAGTGCAAGGCGGGCATGCCGTAGCTGAGGCCCTCCGTTGCCGCAGCCGGTGCCGCTGCGCGAATGGCCGCGCGGACTTTTTCAAGCGTACCGCGCGCGGGCTCAGGAACGCGGGCGAGGTAGGCTTCGACGGCCTTGAGGCCTGCTCGATCCGTGGCGGAGTTGCTGGTTTTGGCTCCTGAGGCTTTCATCGCTATGCCCTCACGTTCGCCCGCTCCTCGGCCAGATATGCGTACCACTCGTGCATGCCCGCGCCGGTTTTTGCGGACGTCTCAAAGATGCGGATCCCCGGCCGGATCTCATTGATATTCCAGAGTGCCGCCTCGCGGTCAAAGCCGCAGGGCTCGGCGATGTCGATCTTGGAAATCACGGCGGCGTCGGCAGAGTTGAACAGCGTGGGATACTTGAGCGGCTTGTCCTCGCCCTCGGTCACAGACAGCAGCGCTACGCGAATCTTTTCGCCCAGGTCGTAACTCGACGGGCAGACGAGGTTGCCGACGTTCTCGATGAACAGGTAGTCGAGGTCGGCAAGGTTCCAGCCGTCGAGATGCTTGCCGACCATCTCGGCCTCAAGGTGGCAGATGCCGTGGGTGTTGATCTGGCGCACTGGCGCTCCACTGGCCGCGAGGCGTTGCGCGTCGTTGTCAGTTTCGAGGTCTCCGACAAGCGCGGCGGCACGGGCACCACTGGCAAGCAGCTCGCGCAGGGTGCGCTCAAGAAAGGCTGTCTTGCCCGTGCCGGGGCTTGAGACGAGATTGAGCACCAGCACGCCGGCAGCCGTGTACCGCTGCCGCAGCCCCGCCGCCAACTCATCGTTCTTCTTCAGGATTCCGCGCCGCAGCTCGACAATCCGCGTCGTCATGCGATGCCTCCGGATTTTTCGACGATTTCAATGCAATCAATCTCCAGTTCGCGGCCCTGTCGCAGGTCCGTGGCGGGCGCGCCGCAGCGCGGGCAACGCAGGCTCTGGATACTGGCGATCTCCACGTCCCGGCCGCAGGGCGCGCAGTGCGCCATAACGGGCAACGTCTTCACCACCAGCGCTGAGCCCGCCAGCGGCGTGTCCTCAGTAACAATGCCGTAGCAGAATTGCAGCGAGTCCTCGACGACCGCCGCCAGAACTCCCACGCGCAGACGGACTTCCTTGACCCGCGCACCGGGATAAGCTGCCAGCGACTCGGTCACCGTGTCCACAATGCTGGAGACAATGGAGAGCTCGTGCATGCAAGATGGATTCTACGCCCGGCCGCATGCGGCTGCTGTGTCCAGGCACACTGCATCGGCGCCATTTGCCGCGGATTGTAAGATGGCTGCAGAAGGAACTTCCCTGTGAGCAGAACTCTGGCACCACATCCACACACCACGTCGCGCCTGGCCCTGAGCGAACTGGCCCCCGGAGCCATGCAGTCTGAGATTCGCGCCATGACCACGGAGTGCGACCGCATCGGCGGCATCAACCTGGCGCAGGGCGTGTGTGACACGCCGGTACCCGCTCCCGTCGAGGCCGAGGCCATCGCCGCCATCCGTGCGGGCCACAACATCTACACGCGGCTCGACGGCATCGAGCGGCTGCGCAAGGCGATTGCCGCCAAGCAACTGCGCGACTACGGCCTGCGTTACGACCCGGAAACCGAAGTGCTGGTTGCCTGCGGCGCCACCGCCGGGCTGCACGCCGCGGCCATGGCGCTGCTGAATCCCGGCGACGAGGTGCTGCTGTTTGAGCCTTTCTACGGCTACCACGTCGCCACGCTCAAATCCATGCGCGTCAAGCCCGCGCTGGTTCCGCTGGCTGAGCCGGACTGGGCGCTGGACACCGATGCGCTGCACGCCGCCATCACGCCGCGCACGCGCGCGCTGATCCTGAACACGCCCGCCAACCCCAGCGGCAAGGTCTTCAGCCGCGCCGAACTGGAGGCGGTGGCCGAGGTGGCGCGCACGCACGATCTCTTCGTCCTGACCGACGAGATTTATGAGTACTTCGTCTACGACGGCATGAAGCACATCTCGCCCGCAACACTCGACGGCATGCGCGAGCGGACCATCGTGATGTCGGGCTTCAGCAAAACGTTCAGCGTGACGGGCTGGCGGCTGGGCTACGTGACCGCCGATGCCAAATGGATGGCCGCGATGGGCTACTTCCACGACCTGACCTACGTGTGCGCACCTGCGCCCTTGCAGCATGGCGCGGCGGCGGGGCTGGAGCAGTCGCCGCCGGAGTTTTACACGCAGCTCGCCGCCGACCACCAGTCCAAACGCGAACGGATTCTGGCTGCGCTGCGCGATGCAGGCATGGAGCCCGGCGTTCCGGCTGGTGCCTACTACGTGCTGGCCAGCGCCAGCCGCCTGCCGGGAAAAACCGCCGCGGAAAAAGCCCGCCACCTGCTGGCGGCGACGGGCGTCGCCTCGGTGGCCGGCTCGGCGTTCTTCCGCCACGGACGCGGCGAAAACCTGCTGCGGTTCTGCTTTGCCAAGAAGGACCACGACCTGGACGAAGCCTGCGCGCGCCTGCGCAAATTGTAGCCTCAGGAAAGACTTGACTGGTTAGATTATTTAATAACTAGTAAGCCTTCTCAATTACACGTAACGCAGCAATTATCTTTGCCCCGCAAGGAACGCCATAAAGCACTTGACTTAGAAAATTAACCATGTGAAATTATCTGCAGATCCCCATCCCTCCTCGGAAAACTTGGAGATTCTGAGTTTGAAAGCTCTTATATTTTTGCCGGAGACGAAAGGTCGCCGGCGAGGAAAAGTGATGCGGGGAACTTGGATTCTTGGTCACTTGAGCAGCACAACTCAAGATTGATCTAAGACTTTTCCATCTCCGAGGCTCCCTCATCAGAGGAGGCGCGATGGGCAGCAACAATGGAATCCCGCTGAACGCAGACAATCCTGACACTCAAGTCAAGAGCAATGACAAGACTCCCAGCATAATGGGAATCCCACTCAAGGGATGGTCAATTTGTGCTGTGTCATTCATCGTCGTCCTCTATGTCGCTGGCCACTTCGGTTTCAAGCTATATGGTGATTGGCAGGAGGCTATAAAGGAAAGAGATGTCCTTGCTCAGCAGAAGGTAGCTATAGAAAAGGAGGCGAAAAAGGTCGCCGCAGTAAATCAGGATACGAGCGCTTATTCAAATGCGATCACCAAGGAAATGACCCTCCATAGGGGTGATGGCAGCGGACACCGCATCTCGCTGCACACAGACAGCCAGGGAGCGACAGTCGCGACCTATTTCGACTCGGACGGCTGTATCGCGATCGCACGCCCAGGCGCACCATTACCCTATTTGCCGACCCCTCAGGCAACTTTGGAGTGGTCCCTCGGGCCAGGCAAGCGACCAACGTCCAATCCACCACCGGTTGCAGCCCCTATCAGCTCGGCGGGATCCAGCATTCCTCGGAAGGCTCAAGGTCGTGTCAGTCTGACCTCTCTTGAGGGGTCCTATCAACATGCATCCGCCCTCGAGTCTTCGAAGAGCATCGTAATGGAATCGCACTCTGTGCCAGAACCCGGGCATGAAGCCGCTCGCGTGCAGGGCGGATGCTGGACCAACGGCGCGCATCCTTGGCCATTCCAAACATGGTGGGGCCCGGCAAATGGCTGCTGGGCACCACTCTACCGTCATTGGAATGACGGATGCACACACTACCAGATGTTCAACACCTGCAGCGGTCAGTGGGACCCTCGAATCAATTGGACTTTTTGCAACGCTCAGCACCACCCCTAGGCAATTTGGTGTCACATGCCTTCCGCGTCCGTTGCCAAAACGATGGATGAGCCCGAACCCCAGAAAGCCCGCGTTACTTAGTACAAAGTGGCCGCTGTTTTGGAGAAAGTCTGTGGTCAAGTGACTCCCAGTAGCCGGCCGCTTGCGCGCAGAGTGTCATGACCATTCACGGCACATGCGGATTCTCCCGGCCAGCCCGCCTGTACAATCGACCCGCAGGGCTTTGCTAAGAGGCAAGGCCACAGGAAGGGCCATGCTGTGAACGAGTTTCCCCATGCCATGCTGCGCGAGATGTACGAGCAGCCCGCCGCCATCCGGCGCACGCTAGATCTGTATCTGGACGGCGCATCATTCCATGCCGCGGCATTTGCTCCGCTGGCGGGATGGCTCAACCCGCGCGGCGAGGTGCTGATTGCGGCCAGCGGGTCCAGTCGCCATGCCGGGCTGGCAGCCGAGGTCATCTTTGAGGACCTGTGCGGGCTGGCCGTGGATGTGGAGTATTCAAGCGAGTATGGCTGCCGGACCGCCGCCAATCCGCGCCGGCCGTCGGTGATCGTGATTTCGCAGTCGGGTGAAACCAGCGACACGCTGGCCGCGCTGCGCTGCGCCCGCGAAGGCGGACAGAAGACGCTGGCCATTGCCAACGTGGCGGGCAGCACCATGCTGCGCGAAGCCTCCGCCGCCATGCCGCTGGCCGCAGGGCCGGAACTGGCCATTCCCGCGACCAAGAGCTTTACCTGCCAGCTGGCGGCGCTCTACCTGCTGGCCTTGTACGAGGCGGGACAGCTGGGCACCATGGACGCGATAGAGCTGGGCCGGCGTATTGCCGAGCTGCGCGCGCTGCCGGGTGTGATTGAGCGCCAACTGGATGGATGGCGGGCGCAGATGGCCGCGCTGGCCGCCAAATACCGCGACGCCGCGAGCTTTCTGTATCTGGGCCGCGGGGTGCACTACGCTATTGCCCGCGAGGGAGCGCTGAAGATGAAGGAGTCCTCCTATGTGCAGGCGGAGGGCTACCCGGCGGGCGAGTTGAAGCATGGGCCCAACGCGCTGGTCAGCGAGTACGTTCCGCTGGTTGCTCTGGCCACCGTAGACCGCAGTCTGGACGACTCCGTGCTGCGCTATGAAAAGACGCTGCAACTGCTCGAAGATATGCAGAAGCAGGGCGCGCGGGTGATTGCCGTGGCCAACACGGGCGACCGCGATGTGGCGGCGCTGGCAACGGACTGCGTCCATGTCGAGCCGGTCAGCGAACATCTGCTGCCCATTCCGGAGGTGATTCCGCTGCAACTGTTCAGCTATGCGATGGCCCTGGAGCACGGCGTGGATGTGGACCGGCCACGCAACCTGTCGAAAGCAGTGATTGAGGCGTAGGCGCTGCCACGCTCTCAGGCGGTCTGGTTCTCGCTCTCGCGATCAGAAAACGCAAAGAAGAACAGCACGAGCACAGCCGCGGACAGCCCGGCGGAGACCAGCCAGATCGGCCTCCACGCATGGGTAGCGGAGCCGTCGGCGGCCACGGTTGCGTAGTGGTCCACCACCTGCCCTGAAAGCCATGAACCGACCAGCATGCCCGCGCCGTATGTGATGAGCGTGAGCATGCCCTGCGCCGCCGCGCGCGAGGCCAGCGGGGCCTTGCGATCCACATAAATCTGGCCGGTCACGAAGAAGAAGTCGT
Organism: Acidobacteriota bacterium; assembly: GCA_028876395.1. Classification (GTDB taxonomy): domain Bacteria; phylum Acidobacteriota; class Terriglobia; order Terriglobales; family Acidobacteriaceae; genus Telmatobacter. The sequence continues at coordinate 3,881 of JAGWRX010000143.1, read as the reverse complement.
AACAGATGCCGTGCAGCAGGATGCCTGCGTAGAGCATCCACAGGGCTGCGCCGCCGTTGCCAAAGGCGAAAAGCGCGTAGCGCAGCGCCCAGGCCGACATGCCGGCGATGAGCATGTATTTGACGCCCAGCCTGCGGAAGAACCAGGGGATGAGAAGCATGCAGAACAGTTCGGACATCTGCCCGCCGGTCATTTTGCCCGCCGCATCCTGGATGCCGATCTCGTTCAGGAATAGATTCGTGAATGCGTAGTAGAACTGCAGCGGGATGCAGATGAGGAACGAGGCCAGCACGAAGACGGCGAACGCCGGCTCACGCAGGAGCCGAATGACCTCAACCGGCAGCACCTTGGAGATGCGAAACTCGCCGGTCTCTTTCACCGGCGGCGTGTGCGGCAGGGTGAGTGCATACAAGGCCAGCGCCAACGACGCGCCTGCGGCCAGGCGCAGCGGCATGGCCGTGGCTTCCAGTTTGAAGCCGCCCACCAGCAGCCCGGCGACAATCCACCCGGCAGTGCCCAGCACGCGAATGGGGCCGAACTCCATTTTGGGGTCGCGCATCTGGCGAAAGGCCAGCGAGTTGGTCAGCGCAAGGGTCGGCATGTACGCGCAGGCATAGAGCAGCACCAGCCAGTAGAGCGGCGTGAACGACGTGCGCTGGGAAGCCATGTACAGCAGCACTGCCCCAGCAGCATGCAACGCGGCCAGCACATGCTGCGTGGCAAAGAAGCGATCCGCGATCCAGCCGGCAAGAAACGGCGACACAATGGCGGCCACAGCTGTTGTGCCCGCCACCAGGCCAATCTCGGTTCCGGAAAAGTGCTGCGTCCGGCCAAGCCAGGTTCCCACGGTCACGTACCACGCGCCCCAGATGAAGTACTCGAGAAACATCATCGCGGCCAGCCGCACCTTCACCAGATTCATCCAGCCGGTTCCTCCACTTTGGCGTCTCATGCAACCCGTCCGGGCACATCGTAGGCAAGGATACGGCATGGACCCATCGCTGTCCGGCACGTCTCCAGTAGACTGGGATGGAAATGAGTTCGATTGAGAGAGCGGGATGGGCTGCGCTGGCGGGTGTGCTGGCCGCGGCGCTGGCTGGCTGCGGCACGCCGGGAGCGCCGCAGGCGCCTTCGCTCAACCTGCCGGGACGCGTAACAGACCTGGCCGCAGAGCGCGCAGGCAACCAGGTGAGTTTGAAGTGGACCATGCCCACGCGGAACACGGACAAGCTGCTGCTGACGAACAGCATCGATGTGCGCGTGTGCCGCAAGGAAGGCGCGGGAACATGTGACGCGGTGGGCGGCGGCCTGATGCTGGCTCCCGGTGCGGACGGTGCGCTGACTGAGACGCTGCCGCCGGCGCTGGCCTCGGGCGCTCCGCGCATGCTCACGTATTTTGTGGAGTTGAAGAATCGCAAGGGCCGCTCGGCGGGGCTGTCGAATGCCGCGCCGGTGCTGGCCGGCGCAGCGCCTGCGCCCGTGACCGGGCTGAGCGCCGAGGTGCGCAAGACCGGAGTCGAGCTGCGCTGGACGCCCGATGCGGAAGACACCGCCGTCCGCCTGCGGCGCAAACTGCTCTCCGCGCAGCCAAAGCCAAAGCAGGGCCTGCTGGCGCAGCCGCCGGAGCCCACCGAACAGAATCTGCTGGTGGAAACTGGCGTGCAAACCGGTCGCGCAATGGACAAGACGATCCGGTTTGGCGAGACCTATGAGTACCGCGCCCAGCGCGTGGCCCGCGTCACGGCGGACGGGCGAGCGCTGGAGCTTGTCGGGGAGCTGTCTGCGCCGATTCGCGTGGAGGCCCTGGACGTATTTCCGCCGACTGTCCCCACTGGCCTGGCCGCTGTGGCAACCACGGATGAAAGCGGCGGCTCGCCCGCGATTGACCTGAGCTGGCAGCCGGACGGCGACACCGATCTGGCGGGCTACGTGGTTTATCGCCGCGAGGGCGACGCGGCATGGCAGCGCATTTCGCCCGCGCCGCCGGTGGCTGGTCCCGCCTTCCACGACGCGCAGGTGCAGCCCGGCCACACCTACCGCTACGCTGTCACGGCCGTGGACCAGAAGGGGCACGAAAGCGCGCGCTCGGCCGAGGCGCAGGAGACTGTGCCCAATCCGTGACGGGTTGCACGGCACGAGGAGAATCGCAAATGAAGTATTGCCGCTTTTTGCTGGATGGGCATGTTTGCTATGGGACAGTGGAGGAGCGCGACGGCGAGTTCTGGATTGTGCGCCTTGCACTCGCGCCGGATGAGGATATGGCCTTTCACCTGGCTCATCTGCGCGGCGAGTCGCAGAGCATCAAGTTCGAGCCGATGCCCCTCAGCACCGCGCAACTGCTGCCGCCTGTGACTCCGTCGAAGATTGTCTGCGTGGGCCGCAACTATCGCGACCATGCCAAGGAGCTGGGCAACGAAGTACCCGCCGAGCCGTTGCTGTTTTTCAAGCCGCCGTCGTCTCTGCTGGCGCCGGGGGGCGTGGTGCAGATGCTGCCCGCTTCGGCTCGCGTGGATTTTGAAGGCGAGCTGGCGTTGGTCATCGGCCGCCGCGCAAGCAGGCTGAAGCCCGATGCCGACTGGCGCGCCTACGTACGGGGCTACACCGTGGCCAACGACGTGACCGCGCGCGACCTGCAAAAGAAAGACGGCCAGTGGACCCGCGCCAAGGGATTTGACACCTTCTGCCCCGTGGGCCCGATCGTCAGCGATGAAGTGGACCCCGAGGCGGGACTTACCGTGGAGACCCGCGTGAACGGCGAGCTGCGCCAGCACGGCTCGACCACCGATTTCATTTTTTCGATTCCGGCGCTGCTCGCGTATATCACGGCAGCCATTACGCTGGAGCCCGGTGACCTGCTGCTGACCGGCACTCCTGCGGGCGTCGGACCGCTGGCAGCCGGCGACCGCGTGGAGGTGGCGATTGGCGGCCTGGGCGTGCTGAGCAACTCCTTTGCGCAAGCCGCTGAATAAACGCTGCTTGCCGCGCATAAGCAACCCGCCCGGCTCCAGCGAATCCAAAATAGCAGTAGACTGGTTTTCTAGAGTGCCAGCCGGGAATCCCCTTCCCCAGGAGAGATCATGCCGCAGAATCTGCTTGAACAGTTGCGCAAGTTCACCGTGGTGGTTGCCGACACCGGCGACATCGAGGCGATGGAGAAATTTCGCCCGCAGGACGCCACCACCAACCCCTCGCTGATTACCGCCGCAGCACAGATGCCGCAGTACCAGCCCATCGTGGACGGCGTGCTGAAGGATGCGCGCAACGAACTGGGCGGGAGCGCCACCGATCAGGCCGTCGCCAATCTCGCTTTCCAACGCCTGGCCATCGCCTTCGGCAAAAAGATTCTGGCCATCGTGCCAGGCCGCGTATCCACCGAAGTCGACGCGCGCATGTCCTATGACACCGAGGCCACCATCAAGCAGGCTCGCGCGATTATCGCGCAGTATGACGCAGCCGGCATTGGCCGCAATCACGTGCTCATCAAGATTGCGTCCACGTGGGAAGGCATCCGCGCCGCTGAGGTGCTGGAGAAGGAAGGCATCCACTGCAACCTGACGCTACTGTTCGGGCTGCACCAGGCCATCGCCGCGGCCGAGGCGGGCGCTACGCTCATCTCGCCCTTCGTGGGCCGCATCCTCGACTGGTACAAGAAAGACACCGGCAAGGACTATCAGGGCGCGGACGATCCCGGCGTCGTGTCCGTAACCCGCGTCTACAACTACTACAAGCACTTTGGCTACAAGACCCAGGTGATGGGCGCCAGCTTCCGCAACATCGGCGAGATCTGCGAACTGGCGGGCAGCGATCTGCTCACCATCTCTCCGCAGTTGCTGGCCGAGCTGGAGTCCACCGAGCGCGAGTTGCCGCGCAAGCTGGACCCC
>JAGWRX010000142.1 GCA_028876395.1 Acidobacteriota bacterium | reverse complement strand
CATCGTCGCCCCCGGCCATCCGGACAATTCAGTCACGGTCTACCTTGGCTACGGCCGCGAGTTTGCCGGCCGTGTTGGCTCGGGAGCGGGCTTCAACGCGTATCTGATCCGCAACACCTGGGCGCCCTTCAACGCCACCGGCTCCATTCGCAAGATCGAGGGCAAGTGGGGAATCGCCATCACCAAGAGCCACTACCAGGATCACCGGTCGAAGCTGTTTGGCGGCCAGGGCAACGGCAACAACTCGCTCGAAGCCGATGAAGCGCTGGGTCCGCGCGGCATTATCCGCTACGCGACGCTGGAGGAGTTCAAGAGCAATCCGAACTTTGCGCATGAGGGCGAAGGGCACGATACGCCGGCGCTGGATACTTCGCTGTTTCCCAACTGGCAGTACAAGGACAATGCCTGGGGCATGTCCATCGACATGAACAGCTGCACGGGATGCAACGCGTGCATTGTGAGCTGTTATGCCGAGAACAATATTGCCGTGGTGGGCAAGCAGCAGGTGCGCATCGGCCGCAACATGCAGTGGCTGCGCATCGATACGTACTTCGAGGGCGATCTGGCGGCGCCGCGCGCGCACTTCCAGCCGATGGCCTGCCAGCACTGCGAGAACGCGCCGTGCGAACAGGTTTGCCCGGTGGGCGCGACGGTGCACACGCCCGAAGGCCTGAACACGATGGTGTACAACCGCTGCGTGGGCACGCGCTACTGCTCGAACAACTGCCCCTACAAGGTGCGGCGGTTCAACTTCCTGCTCTTCTCCGACTTTGAGACCGAGAGTCTGAAGCTGATGCGCAATCCCGATGTCTCAGTGCGCTCGCGCGGCGTGATGGAGAAGTGCAGCTACTGCGTGCAGCGCATTACGGCGGCCAGGATTGAAGCGGACAAGGAGAACCGGCCGGTAGCGGATGGTGAAGTTGTGACGGCCTGTCAGCAGGCGTGCCCGGCCTCGGCCATCACGTTTGGCAATATCAACGACAAGACAAGCCGGATAGCGAAGCTGCGGGCCAATGAGCGGAGCTACCAGGTGCTCGCAGATCAGAACACGCGTCCGCGGACGACGTATGTGGCCGCGGTGTTGAATCCGAATCCAGAACTTGAAGAAAAGCCGGTGGAACATGCGCCGGTAAATGGTTGAGAGGCTCGAAGCCACGATGGCAACCAGCGAAGTGAAAATCAACGATCCTGGAATTGACCCAGCAACGGGAGAATTCCGGGTCATCGCGCCGGGGCAGACCTTCAGGTCGGTCACAGAGAAGATAGCGCGCATCGTGCTCACGCCGACCACGCCGCTTGGGTGGTTTGCCCTGTTCGGCATAGGTGGCGCGGTGGCGACCATGCTGCTGGTGGCGGTGGTGTGGCTGTTCCTGATCGGCGTCGGCATCTGGGCCATCACGCAGCCTGTGGCGTGGGGCTTTGCCATCATCAACTTTGTGTGGTGGATCGGCATTGGCCACGCGGGCACGCTGATTTCAGCAATTCTGCTTTTGTTCAAGCAGACCTGGCGCAACTCGATCAACCGTTTTGCCGAGGCGATGACGATTTTCGCGGTTGTCTGCGCCGGCATGTTCCCGCTGATTCACGTGGGGCGTCCGTGGCTGGGTTACTGGCTGCTGCCGTATCCCAACACGATGAACGTGTGGCCGCAGTTCCGTTCGCCGCTGCTTTGGGATGTGTTTGCGGTTTCGACGTACGCGACGATTTCCGTGGTTTTCTGGTACATCGGCATGGTGCCTGACTTCGGCACGATGCGCGACCGCGCGGAGTCGAAGGTTGCGCAGTATGTCTACGGCATGTTGTCCATGGGCTGGCGCGGTTCGGTACGCCACTGGATGCGCTACGAGACGGCGTCGCTGCTGCTGGCCGGCCTGGCCACGCCGCTGGTGCTCTCAGTGCACACGGTGATCAGCTTCGACTTCGCCGTGGCGGTGCTGCCGGGCTGGCATACGACGATCTTCCCGCCGTACTTTGTGGCCGGCGCGATCTACTCCGGGTTTGCGATGGTGCTGACACTGGCGATTCCGCTGCGCAAGTTCTACCACCTGGAAGGGCTGGTGACGGAGCGGCACATCGACAACATGGGCAAGGTGATGCTGGCGACGGGCTTCATCGTGGGCTACGGGTACGGCATGGAGGCGTTCATGGCGTGGTACTCGGCCTCGCACTGGGAAGCGTTCATGTTCTGGAACCGCATGTTCGGACCGATGGGGTGGTCGTACTGGGTGCTGGTCACCTGCAACCTGGCGATTCCGCTGACGACGCTGTGGTCGCGGAAGCTGCGCACCTCGATTCCATTCATGTTTTTCATTTCGATTGTGGTGAACACGGGCATGTGGTTTGAGCGCTTCGTGATTTTTGTCACGAGCCTCTACCGCGATTTTCTGCCCTCGTCGTGGGGAACATACCGCGCGACCAAGTGGGACTACATGACCTATGTGGGCACGCTGGGCCTGTTTACAGCATTGTTCCTGCTGTTTGTGCGCTTCCTGCCCATGATTCCGATGTCTGAAATACGCATGATGCTGCCGGGGGCCAAGATCAAGGCCAAAGCGGCGGCGGAGGCTGGCGACTGATGCCCCCACGGGAAGGAACCTACGGCCTGCTGGCCGAATTCGATACGCCGGGCGACCTGGTGCGGGCCGCTCGACAGGCGCGCCAGGATGGCTGGCGGCGCCTGGACTGCTACACGCCCTATCCAGTGGAAGAGGCGGCGGAGGCCATCGGCTTTCACCGCAACAAGGTGCCGCTGGTGACGCTGGTGGGCGGCCTGATGGGCCTGGCGGCCATGTTTTCGCTGGAGACATGGATCTCCACGCTGGCCTATCCGCTGAACATCGGCGGACGTCCGACCTACTCATGGCCGGCATTTATCGTGCCCGCGTATGAGTGGACGATTCTGTTTGCGGGCTTGTCGGCTGCTTTTGGCATGCTGGCGCTGAACGGACTGCCCGCGCTGTATCACCCGCTGTTCAACGCTCCGAACTTCCGCGATGGAGCGACCACGGACAAGTTCTTTCTTTGCCTTGAGGCGCTTGATCCGAAGTTCGACCTGAAGGAAACAAAGGTCTATCTCGAGAGCTTCCAGCCGGTCTCGGTGGTGGAGGTGGAGTACTGATGCAAGCGAACCGCCTCAATCTGACGGGGAATAAGCTCATCCGCGCGGCTGCCGCAGCGGGTCTGTCCGCGCTGCTGCTGGTGGCGGGATGCCGCCAGGACATGCACAACCAGCCGAAGCTGATTCCGCAGCGGGGATCGGAGATGTTCGCCGACCATCGCGGAGCGCGGCCGCAGGTGCTGAATACCGTGGCCCGCGGGCAACTGCGCGAGGACAGCTATTTCTACACGGGCGTGATTCAGGGCGCGAACGGGTATCGCGAAGAGCAGAATCTGATGCCGTTCCCGGTGACGATGGACGTGCTGAAGCGCGGGCAGGAGCGCTTCAATATTTACTGCACGCCGTGCCACTCGCGGGTAGGCAACGGTTTGGGTGAGATTGTGCAGCGTGGATACAAGCCGGCGGCCAATCTGCACGACCAGGTGCGCATGGCGCAGCCTGTCTCGCACTACTTTTATGTGATGACGCACGGATACGGCGCGATGCCGGACTACACCGCGCAACTGACGCCGGCGGACCGCTGGGCGGTGGCGGCGTACATTCGCGCCCTGCAACTGAGCCAGGCGGCGACGATGCAGGATGTGCCCGCCGGCGTTCAGGTGAAGAGCCTGGGCGAGGTGGCAGCGGAGCGGAATCTGCCCGCCGGCTACGCGCAGCCCTGGGCTCTGCCCTCGGCGACAGCGGCGCAGGCGTATCCGAGCGACACGACACAGGGAACACCTGCGATGGCACCGGCTGGAAATCCCAATCCGAAGATTGTGATTCCACCTAGCAAATCGGCTCCTGGGGCCGCGAAGTAAGGACGGAAGGAATGGCTCACGAAACACACGCCAAAACGCTGCCCGCAAGCCTGGGTGCGCCGGCCTTTGTGGACGGCTGGAAGTCGCGCGCGCTGATGGTGGGAGTGGTCTTCTCGGTGATCGCCGCCGGGTTGGCTTTTGCGGACGGGTCGATCGAACATGTGCTGCGCGCATGGGTGCTCGGCCTGATGATGACATTCGGCTTGTCGGTGGGCGGACTGGCTCTGCTGATGGTGCAGTACTGCTCGGGGGGCAAGTGGGGCCTGCTGCTTCGCCGGCCTCTTGAGGCGATGAGCCGCACGCTGCCGCTGGTTTTCGTCTACTGGGTGGTGGTGGCACTTGAATTGAAGCGGCTGTATCTGTGGGCGCAGGTCAGCGATGTGTCCGCTGCTCTGAAGTCGGGCTTCATCAACGAGATTCAGGCGCACGCAATCGAGTTCAAGCGCCCCATGCTGAATCCGGGGACCTTCGTCTGGGTGAGCCTGCTGTGCTTTGCGATCTGGGCTTTCTACACGTGGCGGCTGAATGCCCTGGGGCTGCAGCGCGACTCCGATTCTCCGTCCAGAACGCCCTACTGGATCAAGAAGCTGGAAAACATCAGCGGGCCGGGCATTGTGGTGTATTCGCTCACGATGACGGCGGCGGCGATTTACTGGGTCATGTCAATGGATCCGACCTGGTACTCGTCGGTGTACGGACTGCTCTTCCTGGTGGGCCAGGGATATATGGTGCTGGCTTTTTCGATCATCGTGTCGATCGGACTGTCAAAGGCCGAGCCGTTCCGCACCGTCCTGCGCCAGACCGAGCAGCACGATCTGGGCAAATTCATGTTTGCTTTTGTGATGCTGAACATCTACCTGGCCTTCGGGCAGTTTCTGATCATCTGGTCGGGCAATCTTCCGGAGGAAATTCCCTGGTATCTGGACCGCATTCGCGGGCACTGGGGCGTCATCATCACGCTTGACTTCATGTTCCACTGGCTGATTCCGTTCACGCTGCTGCTGTCGCGCGACATCAAGCGCAACAAGAAGCGGCTGGTGCGGGTGTGCCAATGGATGATCTTCGCCAAGGCATTCGATTTGTTCTGGCTGATTGAGCCGAACTACAAGGATGCCGCGCGGAACCTCCACTTCAGCTGGGGGATTCTGGAGTACGCGGCGGTGCCGGTGGCGATGACTTCCTTCTGGGTTGCTTATTTCTGCATGCAGTTGAAGACCCGGCCGGTCGTGCAGACCAACGATCCGCATGTGGCGGAGATTCTGGAGCCAGAGCATGTCCACGCATAACCACCACGAGCCGGAAGAGCACAAGATTGATGCGTCGCAGGGGTACGAGCAGACCGATGTGCGCGTTTCAGGCATTGTCGTGTTTCTTGCTTCCATGGCGATATTTGTTGCCGTAACCGCGATTGTGGCGTATGGCCTGGGCAAGGTGATCAACGCATGGATGAACAAGCAGGACGGGCCCACGAGCAAGTGGGCGGCAACGGTTGATATCCGGCAGCTGGGAAACCTGCCGACGAACCCGGAGATGCAGCGCAAGGTAGCGGAGTTGACGCAGCAATTTCCCTCGCCGCGGCTGCAGACCGATGACGGCAACCAGGATGTGGCCGACCTGCACGAGCGCGAGGATCTGCTGCTGGACAATTACAGCTGGGTGAACCAGTCGAAGGGCACAGTAAGGATTCCCATCGACCGCGCAATGGAACTGATTGCTCAGCGCGGATTGCCCGTGGCGCCGGCTGTGCAGCACGAACCGCTGATGGCCGGAGACAGCACGCCAACCGTCGCGATGCCGCTGACCAACGGGTTTGCACGCACCGGCTACGAACAGGACCAGGCGGCCACGCAGACGGCCGAGTCGCGTCGTCCGCAGGCAGAGAAGTAAAGCGCAGGGAAACAAAACCGAACCGGCTGATCATTCAACGTCAGCCGCGACGGCAGCAGTGAGAGGCGGGAAACATGCGGTATTCAGGCACAATCCGGAGAAGCTGGCGAGGCGTGGCGGTATCGACGGCCGGCGCGATGGTGCTCTGCATGGCGTTTCTGGCGCCAACGCTGCGGGCGCAGGTTTCAGGCTACGGCGACAAGCAAATGGGCCAGGCCAACACCAGCCCGTCGGTTCTGAAGGGCGTGGGCATTGCGCAGCATTTGAACGAGCAGGTGCCGCTGAATCTTACCTTCACCGACGACGCGGGCAGGCAGGTCGAACTGGGCGACTACTTTGGCAAGCGCCCGGCCATTCTGGCACTTGTGTACTTTCAATGCCCGATGCTTTGTTCGGAAGAGTTGAACGGTCTGACGAGCGCCTTGCAGATGGTGAACTTCGTTCCCGGCAAAGACTTCGATGTCGTGGTTGTGAGCATTGATCCTAGCGAAGGCGCCGACCTTGCCGCAGCGAAGAAACGCAGCTACCTGAAGCGCTACGGGCATCCTGAAACGGCGGCTGGCTGGCACTTTCTTACCGGCACGCAGCCGAATATTGATGCGCTGACCAAGGCAGTGGGTTTTGGATACGTAAGGATTCCCGGGCCGGACGGCAAGCTGACGCAGTTTGCCCACGCAAGCTCGATTCAGATTGTGACGCCGGAAGGCAAGCTTGCCCAGTACTACATGGGCGTAGAGTACTCGCCCAAAGATCTGCTGCTGGGGCTGAATGAAGCCTCGTCGAACCGGATCGGCTCGCCGGTGGACAACATACTCACGTACTGCTATCACTACGATCCCCAGACCAACACGCACTCGCTGATCGTGGCGCGGGTGGTGCAACTGGGCGGATTCATCACGGTGGTTCTTCTGGGTGGATTCATGGTGGTGATGCTCCGCCGGGACTACCGGCAAGCGCACCCGTCAGCGAAAGAAACAAAGGTGAACGGATAAAGGAATGCCCCACATCAGTCCAGTAATCTGGCAGTTTCTCGTCAAGTGGATGACGAACTTCGCGCTGTTCCCTCCTGAGGCGTCGCGCATAGCGCCGCAGATGGACGCGCTGTACTTCTTCATGGTCCTGGTGAGCCTCATCGGACTGACGATTGTCATTCTGCTGGTGACCAGCTTCTCGATTCTGTACAGCAGGAAGCGTCATCCCGTCGCCGTGCAGATTGAGGGTTCGACGTTGCTTGAGGCGACGTGGACCATCATTCCGCTGGGCCTGTTCCTCGTGATGTTCGTCTGGGGCGCGCTGCTTTATTTCCGCATCTACACGCCGCCGGCCAATGCGATGAACATCTACGTAGTGGGCAAGCAGTGGATGTGGAAGGCGGAGCATCCGGGCGGGCAGCACGAGATCAATTCGCTGCACGTGCCGTCGGGCCGCGCAGTGCAACTGACCCTGATTTCGCAGGATGTTTTTCACAGTTTTTCGATACCTGCATTTCGCGTGAAGCGCGAGGCGATTCCGGGACGCTATACGACGGTGTGGTTTGAGGCCACGACGCCGGGGACATATCACCTGTTCTGCACGCAGTATTGCGGCACGGACCACTCGCACATGATCGGCGATGTGGTGGTTCTGACGCCTGAAGATTACCAGAAGTGGCTGGCGGGTTCCACGAGCGGAGCGTCGCTGGCGCAGAACGGCGAGCGGCTTTTTGCCAGCCTGAGTTGCGCCGCCTGCCACAACACACGGCCCGATGCGCGCGGGCCAAGCCTGGCGAATGTGTACGGGTCGAGGCTGCGGCTTTCCAGCGGCCAGTCCATCATCGCCGATGACGCCTATCTGCGCGACGCAATTCTCAACCCGTCGCAGCACATCACGCAGGGCTTCGCGCCGATCATGCCGACGTACCAGGGGCAGATCAGCGAGGAAGGCGTGATTGCTCTGGTTGAGTACATCAAGAACCTCAACTCCGACTATCGCGTGCAGCAGACGACGACCACGACCGACCTGCTGCCGGAAAGTGAAGGCAAGGCGGCGCCCGCAGGGCAGAATGCCCCCGGGAAGAATCCCGCAGGACAAGGGATGGTGAAGCAATGAGCACGACAATCATCAGTCTTCCCGACCAGTCGACGGCCAGGGTTCCCAAGGTGAACTATCTGACCAAGGAGAATGGTCTGCTGAGCTGGCTGCTGACCGGCGACCACAAGCGGATTGCGATGCTCTACCTGATCTCAATCAGCTTCTTCTTCTTCATCGGCGGAGCGCTGGCGGGCCTTATCCGCCTGGAACTGCTGACGCCGCAGTCCGACCTGATGGCCACCGACACCTATAACAAGGTGTTCAGCATGCACGGCATCATCATGATCTTTTTCTTCCTGGTGCCGTCCGTACCTGCAACGCTGGGTAATTTCTTCATCCCGATGATGCTGGGAGCCAAGGATCTGGCGCTGCCGAAGGTGAACCTGCTGAGCTGGTACCTCTACGTTGCGGCGGGTATTCTTGCTCTGTATGCCATGAGCACCGGCGGTGTGGATACGGGATGGACGTTTACGACTCCGCTCTCAACCCACTACGTGAACACCAATGTGATCACCACGGGTCTGGCGATCTTTATCGCGGGCTTCAGCTCGATTTTTACCGGGCTGAACTTCATAGTGACCATCCACAAGATGCGCGCGCCGGGGATGACGTGGTTCCGCATGCCGCTGTTCGTGTGGGCGCACTATGCGGCCAGCATCCTGATGGTGCTGGGCACGCCGGTGCTGGCGATTGCGCTGGTGCTTGTGGTTCTGGAGCGCACCGTCGGCATCGGGGTCTTCGATCCGGCGAAGGGCGGCGATCCGCTGCTGTTCCAGCACTTGTTCTGGTTCTATTCGCATCCGGCCGTCTACATCATGATTCTGCCCGGCATGGGCGTGATCAATGAAGTGATTTCGACGTTCAGCCGGAAGAGGGTCTTCGGCTACACGGCGGTGGCGTTTTCATCGGTGGCGATCGCGGTCTTCGGCTTCTTCGTGTGGGCGCACCACATGTTCATCATGGGTGTGTCGAACTATGCGGTGCTGGTCTTCTCGCTGCTGACGATGCTTGTGGCGGTGCCCTCGGCGATTAAGATTTTCAACTGGGCATTCACGCTCTACAAGGGTTCGATCACGTTTGAAACCCCGATGCTTTACAGCTTCGGGTTCATGGGCCTGTTTACAATTGGCGGGCTGACGGGCGTGTTTCTTGGCACCTCCGGCACCGACATTCATCTGACCGAGACGTATTTCATCGTTGCTCACTTCCACTTTGTCATGGTGGGCGGGATGCTGATGGCCTTTCTGGCCGGCCTGCACTTCTGGTGGCCGAAGATGACCGGGCGCATGTACCCGGAAAAGATCTCGCAGCTTGCAGCGGTGGTTACATTCATCGGATTCAACTTCACGTTCTTCCCGCAATTCGTTCTGGGGACGCTGGGCATGCCGCGGCGCTATGCGTCGTACCCGCCGGAGTTCCAGATTCTGAATGTCTTCTCCACCGCGGGTGCGACGATTCTGGGCGTGGGGTACCTGCTGCCGGTGCTTTATCTGACGTGGTCGCTGAAGTATGGCGAGATTGCCGGCAACAATCCCTGGCAGGCGACCGGCCTGGAGTGGCAGACGCAGTCGCCACCGTTGACCGAGAACTTTATCGAGACTCCCATCATGGACCACGAAGCCTACGACTACGAGTGGCTCGAGCGCCAGAAAGAAAAAGAGGTAGCCAGTGTCGGATAGCCCCGTGATTACCCAAGGCGCGCTGGAAGCGGCTCATCATGAGCACCCGCCCTACCAGCGCCACCACTTTGAGACGATCGGGCAGCAGAACGACGCCACGAACTTTGCGATGTGGCTGTTTCTGCTGACTGAGATCATGTTTTTTGGCGGACTGTTCACCGCCTATCTGATCTATCGCAACTGGTACTATCCGGCGTTTGTGGCCGCATCGCACCAGTTGAATATCGTCTGGGGCAGCGCCAATACGGCGGTTCTGATCAGTTCCAGCTTTACGATGGCCATGGGCGTGTGGTGCGCGGAGACGCGGCGCAAGAGCGGGCTGGTCCTCGCACTGGTACTCACCTTTCTGCTGGGCCTGGTGTTTCTTGGCATCAAGACGATCGAGTACTCGGAGAAGATCGAGAAGCACCACGTTCCGGGATTCCACTACAGCATTCAGTCTTTTGTGAACCCGGCCTCAGACCCGGTAGCCGCGGCGTATGGCGACAAGCCGCTGGCGCTGGACATGGCGGGGAAAACAGAGCTGTACTTTTTCCTCTACTTTGCCATGACCGGCATGCACGCGCTGCACATGATTATCGGCATTGCGATTCTGGGATACATGATCTTCAGAGCGCGCGCGGGCGCATACACCAGCGGGCACGTAACGTTCGTTGAGAATTTCGGGCTGTACTGGCACTTCGTGGATATCGTCTGGATTTTCCTTTTCCCATTGCTTTACCTCATCAGCAGGCACCAGTAAAGGACACACCGTATGAGCGAGCCAACAAAACACGACGAACATCACATTGTCAGCCCCAAGGTTTACCTGGTGATCTTTCTCGCGCTGCTCGTGCTTACGACGCTCACGGTAGCGGCGTCGTTTGCCGAGCTGGGGATTTTCAACCCGATTGTCGCACTGGCGATTGCCGTGGTGAAGGCTGTGCTTGTGGTGCTTTTCTTCATGCACGTGAAGTACAGCACCAGGCTGACCAAGCTGACGGTGGGGGCAGGCGTCTTCACGTTCCTCGTTCTGATCAGCCTGACGCTCTCGGACTACGTCTCACGCGCCTGGGGACGCTGGTAGGCGGGATTGCCGCGAGAGAGTGAGGGCTGCCCTGAGGGGCGGCCCTTTTTACTTCAGAGTAGAGTCTGTGATTCGGGTGCAGATGAAGCGGATGCCTGACGAGACTGGAACCTCGGAACTGCCTGGCCGCCTGGCCGGCGGGCCCCGCGTGCTGGTGCGCCGCGGCGGCGCACCGCGCAAGGGCGCGCGGTGCGTCGTCTACTGGATGCAGCGGGCGATGCGCATCGTGGAGAATCCGGCGCTGGACGTGGCCATCGAGGCAGGGAACGCACTGGGTCTGCCGGTGGTGGTTTTCTTTTCCGTGATTCCCAACTATCCGAATGCGAACCTGCGGCACTACCACTTCATGGCGCAGGGATTGCGGGATGTGGCCGAGGATGCTGCAGAGCGCGGGGTGGGCTTTGTTGTGCGGCGGCATCCGGACAACCGGCTGGAAGCATTTCTGGAAGAGGTGGAAGCGGCGCTGGTGATTGGCGACGAGAATCCATGCCGCGAGCCGGAGCGCTGGCGCAAAGTGCTGGCCGGGCGGCTGCGGCTGCCCTTCTGGACGGTGGACGCCGATGTGGTGGTGCCTTCCGCAACATTTGGGCGCAGCTATTTTCTGCTGCATCATTTTCGGCCGCATCTCAAGAAGGAACTGCCCAGCTACCTTGTTGCGCAGCCCGAAGCGGCTCCATTGTGCCCGTGGAAACCGTGGAAGGCGCTGGCGAGCTTTTCTCTTGCGGGGGATATTACCGCCGGGTTCAGTAAGCTTGATCGTCGCGTGGGGCCGGTGGACAGTTTCACGGGCGGCACGCATGCCGCGCTCAAGCGACTGGATGCGTTTGTGAACCATGACCTGTCTGCCTATGAGGAGACGCGCAATCATCCTGAGGTGAAGGGTACGAGCCGGCTGTCACCGTATCTGCACTTTGGCAACATCAGCCCGCTGACGATCGCTCTGGCCGTGGAGAAGGCGGTTGAGCGGGGCAAGGCTCCGGCGTCGGCGCGCGACAGGTTTCTGGATGAGCTGATTGGATGGCGCGAGCTGGCGGTGCTGTTTGTGCGGCACAATCCCAACTATGACAACTGGGAGTGCGCCGAGCCGTGGGCGCGGAAGACGCTGGTGGAGCACGCGGGCGACCCGCGTCCGCACCGCTACACGCTGGAGCAGATGGAGCGCGGGGAGACAGGCGACGAACTGTGGAATGCGGCCCAGCGGGAGATGGTGGAGACCGGCTGGATGCACAACTACATGCGGATGTACTGGGCGAAGAAGATTCTGGAGTGGGCTCCGGACCCGGCGCGCGCGTTTGAGTGGGCGGTGACGCTGAACGATCGCTACGAACTGGACGGGCGCGACCCGAATGGCTACGCGGGCATTGCATGGGCCATCGTGGGCAAACATGACCGTCCGTGGTTTGACCGGCCGGTTTTCGGGCTGGTGCGGCCGATGAGCGGCGCGTCGATTGCGAAGAAATTTGATGCCCGGGCATACATTCGGCAGAACAGCGCGGGGAGCGGACGGCTGGAGTTTTGACGCTCAGCGCCGGGGCGGCGCGGGTGTGGCAGCGGTCACGCGAGGGCGTCGATTGCGCCGTTCTATAATGGGCAACGATTCCAAACCCGGAAAATGCTTGTTTCGCGATGCGTAATCCATTGGTTTCCGCTTCAGTCCCCCTGGATGATGAGAGAGGGGAGGCGGGAATCTGATCCCGGCCGCGAGTGAAGACTTGGTTGCCTAAGCAATTTCTCCGCAAAGCCGGCCCTGGTGGCGGCGCGCGGCCGTGTGCGCCTGCTCGACGCCGTGGCCTGTCGAGGATTTCAGGGATCGCCCGGGCGCTGACGATGCTGTTCGTGCTGACGGCGGTCGCAGTCCATGCGGCTCAAGGACAAGCGGCTCTTGCGTCCCGGCCAGCGACGCAACTGCATAGCCTGCCCCCGCGCGTGGCGCAGGCGCAGCGGTTTCTTGCCCAGCGGGGCTGGGGCATGCGCGGGACCAGCGCGGCGCAGATGCGCGTGGGCGCGGCTTTGATCAGGCCGCGGGCGGAGACGGCCTCGACCGCAAACTGGCAGGCTTTGGGTCCCGCGGCTGTGACCTCGGCCAACTTCGGACTGGTCACGGGACGGGTTTCGTCGATCGCGCTTGATCCTGCCGACTCGACTGGCAACCGGATTTATGTGGGCACGACCGGAGGCGGGGTTTGGCTTTCGCAGAATGCGGGCACGTCCAACGCTTCCAGTGTTGCATTCACGCCTCTGACGGACACGCCGTCGGCCCTGAGCGGCGCCATTGACGATTCGATCAGCATTGGCGCGATCACTGTGCAGCCGGGAGGCACCGGGGTGATTCTGGCGGGCACGGGCGACCCCAACGATGCGCTCGACTCCTACTATGGCGCGGGGATTCTGCGCTCGACCGACAGCGGCAATACGTGGAGCGTGATCCAGACGACGAAGGATGTGGAGACGGGGCTGGGCTTTCAGGATTTTGCGTTTGCCGGCGAGGGATTTGCGGGCTTTGCCTGGAGCACGGTGAGCCCGCAGGTGGTGGTGGCGGCTGTTTCGCAGGCTTACGAGGGCACGCTGGTGGATGCCGAGCGGTCCGGCGTGAGCTACGAGGGCCTGTACTACTCGAGCGACAGCGGAGCGACATGGCACCTGGCGACCATTACGGACGGGAGCGGATCGGATGTACAGGGTCCAACAGATGCGGTTGCTCTGCCTGACGGCAACGCGGCGACCGCTGTGGTGTGGAATCCGGTGCGACGGCTTTTTGTTGCGGCGGTGCGGTATCACGGCTACTACCAATCGTCCGATGGCGTGACGTGGACGCGGATGACGGCGCAGCCGGGCACGGGGCTGACGGCGCAGATGTGCCCGACGAACCTTGGGTCTACCGGGTCGGTGGCGTGCCCCATCTTCCGTGGCGCGCTGGGGGTGAATCCCGTGACCGGCGACACGTTTGCGTGGACAGTGGACCGTGACAACCAGGACCAGGGCATCTGGCAGGATGCCTGCGCAATCAGCGGCGGAGCGTGTACGAACGCGACGATCACGTTCGCCAAAGAATGGACTAGCACGGCGCTGGAGACGGGCACGGCTCTGGGTTCCGTGACCATTGCGAATGGCGACTACAACCTGGCGCTGGCGGCGGTGCCGTCCGGCCAGGATACGCTGCTGCTGGCGGGCGCGAACGACGTGTGGAAATGCAGCCTGGCGGCGGGCTGCGCGTGGCGCAACACCACCAATGCGATGACCTGCATGAGCGCGCAGGTGGCGGGCTATCAGCATGCGCTGGCGTGGAACACGGCGAATCCGCTGGAGATTTTTGTGGGGAACGACAGCGGGCTGTGGCGCTCGACGGACGCGATTGGCGAGACGGGCACGGCTTGCAATGCGACCGACGCCACACACTTCCAGAACCTGAATGGGGGGCTGGGTTCGCTGGCGGAGGTGGAGAGCATGTCGCAGATCACCACCTCGCCTTACACGATGATGACCGGGCTGGGGGTGAACGGAACCGCGGGCGTGAAGAGCACGACGGGGCCGACGACGGTGTGGCCGGAGATTCTGGGCGGCGAAGGCGGCCCGGTAGCCATTGACCCCACGAACAGTTCGAACTGGTATGTGAACAATCAGGCAGGGGTCTCCGTCCACCTCTGCTCGCAGACGGGCAATTGCACGGCGTCGGCCTTTGGCGCGTCGCCGGTGGTGAGCGACGCGGACGTGAGCGGGGATGGGAACACGATGACCTTGCCGGCGCCATTTCTGGTGGACCCGCTGGACTCCTCGCAACTGCTGGTCGGTACGTGCAGAGTGTGGCGCGGGCCGGCGAGCGGGAGCTGGAGCGGCGCAAATGCCATCAGTCCGTTTCTGGATGGAGCGACGGGGAATTCATACTGCAGCGGCGATGCGCTGATTCGCACGATGGCGGCGCTGGCGACCACCGGCGGCGAGGTGGCGTACGCGGGCATGTACGGTGCGGCCGATGGCGGGGCGACGAAGGCAGGGCACGTTTTCAGCGCGACATTCAATCCCAGCACGGGAGCGTGGTCAGCGTGGACGGATCTGACGCTGAATCCGGTGAGCAATGATTCGCTGGGGATGAATGTGTATGGGCTGGATATTTCGAGCATCTATGTTGATCCGCATGACGCGACGGGGAACACGGTCTACGTGACGGTGGAGGGGATGCCGAATCCAAGCCAGGCGATCCGCGTGGTGTATCGCTCGACGGATGGCGGCGCGCACTGGTCGGTGATTACGTCGAATCTGCCCGCGGCGCCTGCGAGCAGCATTGTGATTGATCCGCTGGATGCAAATACCGCTTACATTGCAACAGACGTCGGCGTTTACTCGACGCGGCAGGTGGGCAACTGCGCCAGCGCAGCCTCGAACTGCTGGTCTGCGTATGGGGTTGGTTTGCCGGAAGCGCCGGTGGTCGGGCTCAGCGCCGCTCCGGCATCGTCACAGCAAAGCGTGCTGGCGGCGGCTACGTACGGGCGCGGCGTGTGGCAGATTCCGCTGTGGACGGCGGGGACGCAGTTGACGACGGCGACTGTGAGTCCCACGACGCTGACGTTTACAAGCCAGGCGCTGGGGACGACAAGCAGCGCGCAGGCCGTGACGTTGACGAATACGGGGAGCGTGGCGCTGACGCCCACATCGATTGCATTGAGCGGCGACTTCAGCGAGACGGACAACTGCGTGAACGCGACGTTGAATGCAGGGGCGAGCTGCACGGTGCAGGTGACGTTCACGCCCAGCCAGACGGGAACGCGCACGGGACAACTGGCGATTCATGCGAATGTCTCCGGCGGGCAGTTGACGGTGGGGCTGACCGGAACCGGCGTCAGCTCGGGAGCGGTGCAGTTGTCGCCTGTGTCCATCAGCTTTGGAACGGTGGAGGTGGGCACGACGTCAAGCGCGTTGCACGTGACGGTGCAGAACAGCGGCGCCACGGCTATCTCCATCACGAGCATCAACGCGACCGCGCCGTTTGCGCTGGCGAGCAATGCGTGTGGCACGTCCATCGCGGCCAACAGCGCCTGCCAGTTGACGGTGGACTTTGCGCCCACGCAGACGGGGGCAGCCACGGGAACGCTGACCGTGGTGGACGACGCCGGAACGCAGACGGTTGCGCTCAGCGGCACGGGCGCCGCACCACCCACGGATACTCTTTCGCCCACGTCGCTGACTTTTTCGGGAACGATTATCGGCCAGCTTTCATCCGCACAGACGGTCACGCTGACCAACAGCGGAGGAGAAGTATTGACCTCGATTGCCTTGTCCACGAGCGGGCCGTTTCAAGTTTCGAGCAACTGCGGCACGCAGCTGGCAGCGAGTTCGAGTTGCGCGATCAGCGTGGTGTACGCTCCCACGGCGGCAGGCGCGCAGACCGGCACTCTGACGGTTTCCGATGCGCTGAGGACGCAGACCGTCGCGCTGACTGGCACGGGCCTGCTGCCACCTGTATTGGGAGTGAGTCCAACCAGCCTGGGCTTCCCATCGCAGCAGGTGGGCACATCCAGTTCTCCCCTGACGCTGACCGTGAACAATACGGGCGGAGCGCCGATGGCGAATGTCGGCTTCCAGATTACGGGTTTCTCGGCCGGCAGTTTCGCAACGGGTTCGACGACCTGCGGAGCGACGCTGAACAACGGCAGCAGCTGTACGGTGCAGGTGATCTTTGCGCCTGTGGCGGCGGGAGGAAACACGGCGACACTCACGGTCACATCCTCGACGCTGGGGGTGAAGCCGGTGCCGATTGCGCTGAACGGCACGGGGACGACCATCTCAGGAATCAATGTGAGCCCTGCGCAACTGAGTTTTGTGGAGCCGACCATCGGGCAGACAAGCGCGGCGCAAACGGTAATGATCTCGAATTCGGGAACCGTGAGCGCGAGCGGGTTGACGCTGGTGACGACGGCGCCCTTCAGCCTGACGCAGAACGCATGCGGCACCAGCCTGGCCGCCGGGGCAAGCTGCTCGGTGGGGGTGGTGTTTACGCCCGTTGCCAACGGCACGGTTACGGGCACCTTGACGGTGGGATCGAGTACGTACAATCCTGCCACGGCGCTGCTGAGCGGAGCGGGAGGGCTGGCGGGAGCGGTGCTGGTGCAGCCCGCGCAGTTGACCTTCCCCACAACCGGGGTGGGCGCGACCAGCAGCGCACAGATCGTGGCGGTAACCAACACCAGCACCAGCGTGACTCTGACCGATCTTGTCTTGAGCGCCTCCTGCGGTTATCAACTGAGCGGGAACACCTGCCCCGCCTCCCTGTCGCCGGGGGCAAGCTGCACAACGGGAGTTGTCTTTGCGCCCACCAGCGCCGGGCAGCAGACGGGGAGCCTGACGGTGGCGAGCAGCGCGCTTGCGGCCAGCACGCAGGCTTCGCTATCCGGGATGGGATTCGACTTTACAGCCACGCTCTCCGGGCAATCGAGCCAGACGGTGGCCAGCGGCCAGACGGCGAGCTACACGATAGACCTTTCTCCGCTCAATGGCTCGACGGGCACGTTTACCTTCGCGTGCGGTTCGTTGCCGGCCAACGCGGCATGCATCTTCAGTCCAAGCAGCGACACGGTCGCCGCCGGCACGTCCGGCAGCGTGACGGTGCAGGTGGCCACTGGCCAGGCGCAGGTTGCCAGGCTGTCGCGCGGAGAATCAGGGTGGGGTATGGTTCCCGCGCTTTGCGGGTTGGTGTTGCTGCCGTGGGCGTGGCGTCGTCGGCGGAGTGGTTTGCTGCTGGTACTTGCCGCGCTGCTGGTAACGGGCGGCTTGTCGAGCTGCTCCGCGTCGGGCGGCGGCGGCGGAACACCGCCGCCGGGCAGCTCAGGCAGCAACACTGCGGCTGGAACGTATTCCATCCCCGTGACAATCTCGGCGAACGGAATCTCGCACAAGGTCACGCTCTCGCTGACAGTCGATTGACGAGCGGCGCAAATCCACCGCGTGGAGCCCATGCGACGACGGGCTATACTTGAACTTCGGGTCTCCCGCCGGAGCGCCCACGACATTTTATTTGCTGCGATCTGCGAAATGGATCCGGAGATGGAGAAGGCCCGGAGATGAGTGCCAAAGTAACCGTGGAAGACGTGGAACGCGTGGCCGAACTGGCGAATCTGGAACTGACGCCGGGCGAGACCGAGAGCATGTTGCACGACCTGAACGCCATTCTTGAGCACGTGGCCCAGTTAAACGAGCTGGATACATCCGGCGTGGAGCCGCTGGCACAGGTGAGCGAGCTGAAAGGCGCAGGCGGCACGAGCCTGCGGCGGCCCGACGAGCGGCAGGCTTCGCTGGATCGCGCTGCCGTGATGCGTGAGGCGCCGGAGACCGATCAGGTCTTCTTCAAGGTGCCCAAGGTGATTGAACGCTGAGAGGGAATTTGCCGGACGGCCGGCCGCCGAGGCCGATCCACGAGAGAACCAGGCTGCAGGAGGCCACGCGCGAGGCCCGGAGAGGAAAGCCCGATTGTCCAGCGAAACAAAGAGCATTGAGAGCTACGTTGAAAAGCCCAGGACTCTGGCGGAGCTGCGCGAGGGCATTGCCTCGGGCGCGGTGAAGGCTGCCGATCTGGCCGCGAGCTACTATGACCGTATCGCGAAGGTGAATCCGCGGCTGAATGTCTATCTGAGCCTGACCAGGGAGCGCGCGATGGAGCAGGCGGCGCGCGTGGACGAGGCTGCAGCGAAGGGCGCTCCGCTGGGGCCGCTGGCGGGGATCCCGGTGGGCATCAAGGACGTGCTGGTGATGAAGGGCGCTCCGGCGACGGCGGGGTCGAAGATTCTTGAGGGCTACCATCCGCCGTATGACGCGACCTCGGTGACGAAGCTGGAGGCGGCGGGGGCGGTTCTGCTGGGCAAGATCAACTGCGATGAGTTCGCGATGGGTTCGTCGAACGAAAATTCTGCGTACGGGCCGGTGCGGAACCCGGTGGATACGGAGCGCGTTCCGGGCGGCTCGAGCGGCGGGTCGGCCGCGGCGGTGGCGGCCAACATGGCGGTGGCCACGCTGGGCACGGATACGGGCGGATCGATTCGGCAGCCAGCCAGCTTTTGCGGAGTGGTGGGCGTGCTGCCCACGTATGGGCGCGTCTCGCGCTACGGGCTGATTGCGTTTGCTTCTTCGCTGGACCGCGTGGGGCCGTTTGCGGCCAATGTGCGCGACGCCGCCACGCTGCTGGGCGTGATTGCGGGGCACGACGCCAAGGATGCCACCAGCTCGCCTGCGCCAGTGCCGGACTACGCGGCCGAGAGTGACAAGCCGGTTGAAGGGCTGCGTATCGGCGTTCCGGCGGAATATTTTGGTGAGGGGCTGGACCCGGAGGTGCGCGCGGCTATCGAGCAGGGCATTGCCTCGCTCAAGGCTGCGGGCTGCACGGTGAAGCCGATCTCGCTGCCGCACACGCGCTATGCCATTCCCACCTATTATCTGGTGGCGACGGCGGAGGCGAGCGCCAATCTGGCACGGTTTGACGGCGTGCGCTACGGGTATCGCTCACCCGCGTCGGAGACTCTGGCGGCGATGTACAGGCACTCGCGGGACGAGGGCTTTGGGGCGGAAGTGAAGCGGCGGATTCTGCTGGGGACGTATGCGCTGAGCGCGGGCTACTATGATGCCTATTACCTGAAGGCGCAGCAGGTGCGGCGGCTGCTGGCAGATGAGTTTTTGCGCGCCTTCGTGGACGTGGACGCGATTGTGACGCCGACGGCGCCCATGCCGGCGTTCAAGCTGGGCGAGAAGACGGGCGACCCGCTGGCCATGTATCTGGCCGATATCTACACGGTGACGGCGAGCCTGGCTGGCATTTGCGGCGTGACGGTGCCGTGCGGCGCGACCAAAGCAGGGCTGCCGGTGGGCATGCAGGTGCTGGCTGCGCATCTGAACGAGGGTACGGCGTTTCGCGTGGCAAGGGCCGTTGAGGCCACCTGCGGTGGGGCCAACTCTTGCTGATTGAGGTTTACGGTATGCCGCCCTTTGTAAACCCGGGGGCATTTGCAACCGGTTGGTGATTCCTCGCGATCTCCGGATTCGCCGTTTGAAGCAAGAAATGCCTGCAGAGCACCAGGGCGGGCATCAATCTGTCAGTTAGGTGGAATGGCAGGGGTGTGGTCGTCGGTACAGGAGCAGGCGCCATGAATAAGAGCTTAGGGACCGCCGTGTTGGTGCTGGCTGCAGTGGCAACCGCTTCGCATGCGCATGGAGCCGAGCACAAGAAACATGCGGTCGTACTTGGCGCCGCCCGGAGCGTGCCATACTCGCGCGCGGGTGATCCCGCCGGTGCGGCTGCGGACGAGACGGCTCTGAAGATTCGCGCGCTCGTCGTGGACAGCGCGGTGAAGGAGTGGGTCACGGGCGACGCGCACGACGTGACGGATCGCAGCTTTGTGGTGCGGCGGGCGATGCGGCTGAACGATGCCTTGCCGGGTGAGAAATTGGGGCCCGGCGACAAAACGAGCCAGTGGGTGTGGCAGCGCGGGCCGTGGCTGCTGGTGGACCGCGTGACCGGTCACATTACGGCACTGAAGCTGCCGGATTATGACCCTGCCGTGAGCCAGGTGAGCTGGTTCCGCGACTACGGCGCCTACTGCGGCGTGACGCCGAGCGGTAAGACCCTGTACGCCGTGGTGGCGCAGGTGGCGGTACGCAAGCCGTTGCTGACAAAGAAGTTGGAAGCACTGGATGCGGATGGCCGCACGCAGGCTGCCTGTGGGACAACTGAGTGGCAGCGCGAGCCTCTGCGGGTCACGTTTCATCCGGCAGGCAGGGATGCGGCGAGCTTCGACATTGCGCCGGGTTCGGCAGTGCTGGTGGAGGATTCGGGCGACGAGCCGGAGACGAATCAGCCGGCCAAGACGAATTGACGGGTCAGCGTCAGCGATAGGACTACTCTGGGTCTGACTGTTTTGTGGGTTCCCACCCTTTCGCCGGAAGGAAGGCGAAAGGATGGGGCACGGAAATGATTGGCAGGTAAGAGGAAAGCCTGGAAAGCGTATGGAATCTCTCGACGAACTTTTGCGGAAGGCTGAAGTGGCGCACGGGCACCTGTGCGCGGGGCAGATTCTGGGCGTGCGCATGGCCCTGCTGGGGCTGGGCCGTCTGGGAATCGCGGACCCGCATGGCGCAGACCGCAAGCGGCTGGTGACGTATGTGGAGATCGACCGCTGTGCTACGGACGCCATCGCGCTGGTGACTGGCTGCCGGCTGGGCAAGAGGGCGCTGAAGTTCCGCGACTGGGGCAAGATGGCGGCTACGTTTGTTGACCTGGCTGCTGTCGATGGGGGATCGGGGCGAGGCATGCGCGTGGTGGCTCTCGAGAACTCGCGGGAGCTGGCGCGTCAGCTTTATCCAGACATTGAAAACAAGAGCCGGCAGCAGATGATGGCGTACCGCGAGCTGGCGGACGAGCAACTCTTCAGCGCGCAGTGGGTGCGGGTGAACATCGGACCGGCGGAGATGCCGGGAAATAAAGGGGATCGCTTTCTTTGCCCGCGGTGCGGGGAAGGCGTGAATTTTGGCCGTTTTGAAGAGATTGCGGGCGAGCGGCTTTGCCGGAGCTGCGCGCGGCCGGAGCTGCGCTACTGGACGGCGGATGAGCCGGAACCGGGGCCGCATTGAGCGCACTTATACCCTAGTGGGCGCAACTTGCCGCTCGCAGGAGACGGCGCAGTCAGGCGGAAGGGATTAGGGGAGCAGCTTGCGCCTTGACACGTGGACGGCTGCGCGTTTCTTATCTTGCTAGGGCTTCTTTTGGATTCTGGCAGACCGCTGCGCAGCGAAGGCGGTGTGGCTTGTCGGGCTGGATTCATGGGGAGGCTGTGTCGAACAGGAAGCAGACGGTGGCAGGGCTACAGGATTCAAGCGGGCGCGGGGCTGAAGTCCAGTTGCTTGCGCGGCAGCCTGACCCTCCTTCCAGAGCCTGATCCGGACGTACTCAGCGCGCCTCTCGAACGACTGGAGTGAAGCACTCCGCTCTCATTCGAGATGTGCGGAAGAGGCCAGGAATATTCCCGGAGACAAATATCGATTGAGGCGCCCGGCGTGATGCCGGGTGTGCTTGTGTGCTGAGAGGCGGCGGCAGTCAGCGCCGAGGGCGAGCAAAGGATGAGCGTGGCGACGAGTTTTGCAATATGGGCGGCTGGATCCGCCCAACCTGGTGGGAGCAGTCTTCCGATGCTTCTTCCGCTGCTTTTGATTCCGGTTCTATATTTTGTGATGATCCGCCCGCAGCAGAAGCGGCAAAAGCAGTGGCAGGAGATGCTGGGCAGCATCAAGACGGGCGACCGGGTGACCACGGCGGGCGGCATCCGCGGAACGATTCTTTCCATCAAGGACGATGTCATCATCATTCGCGTGGCGCCGGATAATCTGAAGCTGGAGATTGCCAAGAGTTCCATTGCATCCGTGACCACCCAGGAAGGCCCCTCCGGCTCTTGAGTGTTTTTTCGGGCCTTTACTTTTCGGACTAGAGAATTGGGGAAATGAAAAAGAATCTCAAAGGCAAAATTGCGCTGATTGTTGCGTGCCTGGTGGTTTGTTTGTACGGCATCTTCGGAGTGCCCTCGGGCATTTCCGGCAAAGCGCTGACGGAAGCCATGACCAAGCGCATTCATCTTGGTCTGGACCTTCGCGGCGGTGTTCACCTGATTCTGGAGGTCGTGGTGTCAGAGGCGGTGAGCGCCGAGACGGACAACACCGCGGCGCGTATCCAGCAGGATCTGAAGACGGCCCACCTGACGTTTTCGCAGGTGTACAAGCCCGATCCGGCGCAGCCGCAGGTGATTCGCGTCGAGGGTACGAATCCCTCGCAGTCGAGCGCGGTTCGCTCGCTGCTGGACAACAAGTACTCGAATGAGTACGACGTGGCCGGCGGCAGCACGGACAACAGCTTCAACATCACCATGAAGCCACCTGTCGTGACGGCTCTTGAAGAGAAGACCGTGCAGCAGGCCATCGAAACGATTCGCGACCGCGTGGACACGCTGGGCGTGAGCGAGCCGGTGATTCAGGAGTATGGACTGGGCAGGAACCAGATTCTGGTCGAGCTGCCGGGCATCTCCGATCTGGACCGGGTGAAGAGCATCATCCAGTCCACGGCGCGGCTTGAGATTCATGCCGTGGTGGGCGGCCCCTACCAGGATGAGCAGACGGCCCTGGCCAGCGTGGGCGGCACACTGCCGCCGGACGAGCAGCTGGTGCATGGCTCCGGCGCGCTGGCGACGGGTTCCGACGCGGACAGCGTGTATGTGCTGCAGCGGATTTCGATTGTGGCGGGCAGCGACTTCCGCTCGGCTGATCCGGGAACGGACCAGAATGGGCTGCGCAATGTGCGCTTCACGCTGACCAATGAGGCCGGTGACCGGTTCTATGACTACACCAGCAACAATGTGGGCCGCAGCATGGCGGTGGTGCTGGGCGGCCGGGTGCGCGAGGTGGCCAACATCAAGAGCGCCATTCGCGACTCGGGCGAAATTACGGGCAGTTTCTCGCAGGATGAGGTCGAGGTGCTGTCAAAGATGCTGCGCACGGGCGCGCTGCCGGCCTCGCTGAACTACCTTGAAGACCGCACGGTGGGGGCTTCGCTGGGCGCGGACTCCATCCGCGAAGGCGTGACGGCGGCGGTGGTGGGCGTGCTGGTGGTGATGATCTTCATGCTCGTCTATTACCGTGGCGCGGGCATCAACGCGGATCTGGCGCTGTTCCTCAACCTGGTGATTTTGCTGGGCTTTCTGGGCTTCTCCAGCGCTACGCTGACGTTGCCGGGCATCGCCGGCGTGATTCTGACGATCGGCATGGGCGTGGATTCGAACGTGCTGATCTTCGAGCGCATCCGCGAAGAGGTGCGCGCGGGCAAGGCGCCCTCGGCGGCCGTGGACCAGGGCTTTGCGCATGCCTGGATCACCATTGTCGATACGCACGTGACCACGATTGTTTCGGCAGCCATTCTGTTCCTGTTCGGAACGGGGCCGGTGAAGGGCTTTGCGGTGACCCTGACCTTTGGTCTGGCGGCCAACCTGTTCACGGCAGTGTATGTCTCGCGGGTGATCTTTGACGCTCACCTGAACAAGATGAAGCCCGGAGAACTGGTATCCATCTAGGGTTCGCGCAGGATCAAGGCAGAATTGGCATCGGAAAACTTTGAACGCCGTAGCTCAGGGGCTATGGCCCACAGGAAGGCAGAGAACCAGTGGAACTGTTTCACAGCGTAAATGTGGATTGGCTCGGGAAGAAGTGGTACTTCCTCGGCTTTTCGTTGATCTTCAGCGTGGCGGGCATCCTCTCGATGGGCATGCACTGGGCGCGCATTGGCAGCCCGGTTCCGCTGGGCGTGGACTTTAGTGGCGGTACGCAGGTGCAGGTGCAGTTTCAGCAGGCGCCGGACATCAACCGCATCCGCCAGGCCGCTGAAGCGGCGGGCATCAAGGATGCGAAGATCCAGAGCTACGGCGCGGCGGGCACCAATGAGATGCTGATCAGCCTGCCTGAGCAGACCAACGAGTCGACGCTTGATACCGGACGGGAGCAGAT
>JAGWRX010000141.1 GCA_028876395.1 Acidobacteriota bacterium | reverse complement strand
GGAAGCAGACAAGGTACTTGTCTTTTGACGGATGAAGGCGACTCCGCTGCGAAGGCGTTGGAAGTCACGCCTAGCTCCTATGCCCGGTGGAGGTCGTCCTTCCTCGGTGAGGTTACGGAGCGGCTTGAACAGCATGCGATATTGGAAGCCGCAGGCGATCTCCGCGGCCGATCCGTACTCGACGCTGGGTGCGGAGACGGTGCGTTCGCCGTGGCCGCCTGGGAGAAAGGCGCTCGCGTTTCGGGCGTGGACGCTTCCCAGGCGATGCTGGAAGCAGCGCACACGCGTGCACTTGGCAGCGGTGCAAGAGTCGACCTGGTCCATGCTTCTGTTGAGGAGCTTCCTTTCCCGGCGGGTACATTCGATGTCGTGGTGATGGCCAGCGTACTGTGCACGGTTCAGGATCCCATCCGGGCTGTGAGTGAAGCTGCACGAGTGCTTCGACCTGGAGGGAGATTGGTGCTCGGAGAACTCCATGTCTGGAGTCTATGGTCTTTGTCGCGGCGGCTTCGCGGCTGGCTGGGAAACCCATTCTGGCGCGGAGTCCGATTCTGGACCGTGGGAGACATCCGCGCGATGGTTCATCATGCCGGGCTGAACGTTCAGCATGTCAGAGGCTGCATCTACTATCCACCGTGGGAATCTGCCGCACGGCTCTTGTGGCGTGCTGACCAGCCGTTGAGTCACCTTGGAACCTTCTGCGCAGCATTCCTCATCGTTCGAGCAGACAAGGAGTAGATCGTATGCCAGAATCACAGAACCGGATCTATCTCGATTACAACGCCAGCACTCCAATTGCACCTGAAGTGCGCACGTTGGTAGCCGAAATGCTTGAAGAACCCTTTGGGAATCCGTCAAGCGGCCATTGGGCTGGCATACCAGCAAAAGAAGCGGTCGAGAAGGCCCGCGCGCAAGTTGCTGCATTGCTTGGCGCGATGCCGAGCGAAATTATCTTTACGAGTGGCGGCAGCGAAGCCAACAATCACGCGCTAAAAGGCGTGTTCTTTGCGGCAGCCAAACGCGACGTCCACATCGTTACCACGCAGATTGAACACCCAGCCATCGTTACACCCTGCCAGTTTCTTGAGAAACTTGGCGCCAGGGTGACTTACTTGCCGGTCGATGGGTCTGGTCGCGTCGATCCGGACGACGTCCGCCGTGCACTGCAGCCCAGTACACGCCTAATCTCAGTGATGCATGCGAACAACGAGACAGGCACCATTCAGCCGATTGCTGAGATCGCGCATCTTGTGAAAGGTACTGGAGTCCTGCTGCACACCGATGCGGCGCAATCGGTGGGTAAGATTCCATGCGATGTTTCAAAGCTTGGCGTTGATCTCCTGTCTGTTGCCGGCCATAAGGTCTATGCGCCGAAGGGCGTCGGCGCTCTATATATCCGGGAAGGTGTATCGCTCGTGCCTCTCATTCATGGAGCGGGTCACGAAAGCGGTCGACGAGCCGGAACCGAGAATGTGTTGCTGAATGCCGCCTTAGGAGCCGCCTGCGAGCTAGCTACAAGCTGGATCGGAATGGAATCTGTAAAGGCTCTGCGAGACCACTTCTGGAATCTTCTCCAGGCTAAGTTTGGAGAGAGGGTGGCCTTGTTAGGCCATCCTACAGAACGGCTTCCAAATACCCTTAACGTAGGCTTTGTTGGCCATGCTGGCGCGGAGATCCTCAATCAAATTCCGCGGCTGGCTGCATCAACAGGATCGGCTTGTCACTCTGGCAACGTAGAAATGTCGTCTGTCTTGCGCGCCATGCGAGTTCCACCAGAAATTGGAATGGGTGCCGTCCGATTCAGTCTCGGACGCGGAACGACCAAAGAAGAGATCGAAACTGTCGCGGAGTTGATCGAACAGGTTCTCGTTTGACCGATCATCTGCCAATCAAGTCGGTCCCTGTCCATCAATCGGATGACAACCCGGAATCTGAAACTGGCAAACGAGTCACGACAAAGCACTCATTGAGCGACGGTTGTGAGAAATTCCACAGATTACCCCCGGTAAATGGGCTCTGGTCCGGTGATCTAGCGCGAATTCTCAATTTGCACGAAATCGCCGAGTTACTCGTCCACTGAAACCCGGGTTCCGGTCCTATCACCGGCGATGCTGACCTTGGAAGAGTCTTCGCCTTCCCAGGCGGAGCCAGCTGGGCCGCCCCGCTTGTTTTTCAACAAAAGCCTGGTATGCAGCTCTTCTTCTCTCGAAATACCTGATTACCTTAGCGCGAGACGGGCCATGCGGCGAACCTAAAGCATTGCCGCCAAGGTTGACGCCTCCACCTTATGCCGCAGATCATCCAGGCGAAGCGTGAGTTTTCAACAAGCCTGCGTGACGTAGCAGCGCCGGGTTGGTAGTGTCGGAGGTAAAGCCCAAGAAGGGCGCGGAGGAACCGGCATGGCCAAGCCTGCGGAAGCAGATATTCCTGCTGGGTTGCGGCGGGTCCATCGCAAGCTGGAGCGGTGGCGGAGTACGCACCGAAGCCGGTCGCCATTACCGGAAGCGCTGTGGCGGGCGGCGGCCGATGCGGCGCGGGAGCACGGGGTGTTTCGCGCCGGACGAGTTTTGCATTTGGAGTATGGCAAGCTCAAGCAGGTGATGAACGCGAAGATGGGCAAGACTCCCGCGCGAACCGCCTTTGTGGAGCTGGCGCCGTTGGCGGCGATGGACGGCGAGGACTGCGTGCTGGAACTGGAAGGCTCACGGGGCAAGCTTCGCCTCCGTCTGCGGGGCAGGACCGCGGGGGATCTTGCCGGCCTGAGCCGCGCCCTGTGGGAGGTTGTCTCCTGATTCAGATCACGCCGCAGATGCGGATTCTGGTGGCCATCGAGGCAATCGACGGAAGAAAAGGGATCGATTCTCTGGCGCAGTTGTGCCGCGAGAAGCTGCGTGCGGATCCGTTTTCTGGCTGCCTGTTCTTCTTTCGTAACCGCAGCGCCAAGGCCATTCGTATTCTTGCCTACGATGGGCAAGGATTTTGGCTGGCAACGAAGCGTTTGTCGAAGGGACGCTTTCGATGGTGGCCGACGGGCGCGGAAGCCGGCAAGCCACTGCTCGCGCATCAGGCGCAGTTGCTGCTGGCCGCCGGCAACCCCGCTACGGAAGCGGCGCCGTTGTGGCGGCAAGTGAACGGATAAGTACAGGCCGCGTAAAAAACACTTGCGTTCCACTTTTTACTCTGGCACACTGGTTGGCGATGACAGATCAGTGGCGCTACCGGGGCCGGACGATCTACGCCGAAGACGTAGTATTCATCCGCGAGCTGATCGCGCGGCATCCCGATCTGAGCCGGCGCAAGCTGTCGGCCCGGCTGTGCGAGGCCTGGCAGTGGCGGCAAGCCAACGGCGCTCTGCGCGACATGGTCTGTCGGGGATTGCTGCTGATGCTTGATCGTGCGAGTGCGATCGAGCTTCCTGCTGTACGTCAGATCTCGCCGAACCCGCTGGCGCGACGCGAGCGGCCGCCGGCGCTGCTCGTCGACCAGACGCCGATCAGCGATCCATTCCAGCGGATTCAGCCGATCGCGATTGAACAGGTGCGCCGCACAACTGATGAGCCGCTGTTCAACAGCCTCATCGAGCACCACCATTATCTCGGCTACGAGCAGCCGGTGGGGGAACACCTGAAGTATCTGGCCTGGTCGCACGGCAGACCGATCGCCTGCCTGGCGTGGAGTTCGGCGCCGCGCCATCTGGGCAGCCGCGATCGTTACATCGGCTGGACCCCCCAAGCGCGGCGGGCCAACATCCGCTACATCGCCTACAACACGCGCTTTCTGATCCTGCCCTGGGTGCGGGTTCCGCATCTGGCTTCGCACTTGCTGGGCCGCGTCACGGCGCGTCTCAAGCGGGACTGGGAGCAGATGTACAGCCATCCGGTTTACTTCGCGGAGACATTCATCGATCCCGGGCGTTTTCGCGGCACCTGTTATCGCGCCGCCAACTGGAAGCTGCTGGGCGTGACCACCGGCCGCGGCAAGAACGATCACACCAATCGCCCCAACCGCCCGATCAAGGAAGTGCTCGGCTACGCGCTCGATCCGCGCTTCCGGCAGCTACTCAGCCAGGCATGAGGATATGAAGAGCTCATCGCGCCAGCGCATCGAGGTCAACGTGGACCAGTTGGACCGCGTGCTCGACGAGGCGCGGCAGGCGCCGCTGAGCGAGGAAGATTACCAGCTTCTGAAGACCACTTTGCATGCCATGGCTGATCGGCTGCGGCCCGCGCAGAGATCGGAGAAGATGAGCGAGTTGTTCGGGGAGCAGAAGCCTTCGCCGTCAGAGCCCGCCGAGGCCCAGGGCGTGGAACAGAAGCCAGACAAGCCCGCCGGCCATGGCCGCAACGGCGCGGAGGCTTTCAGTGGTGCCCGCCAGGTGAAGATCGCGCATCACAAGCTGCATCATGGCGACCGCTGCCCGGAGTGCGGCCGGGGCCACGTTTACGAACAGAAGAAACCGAAGGTGCTGGTGCGCATCGTGGGCCAGGCGCCGGTGGCGGCCACGGTGTATTCGCTCGAACAGTTGCGCTGTAATGCCTGCGGACAGGTCTACACCGCCCAGGCGCCCGAGGGCGTGGGCGAAGAGAAGTACGATGCGACGGCCGCGGCCATGATCGCGCAGATGAAGTACGGGTCGGGCTGCCCTTCCATCGCCTGGAGCGGCTGGAACAAAATCTGGGCATTCCGCTGCCGGCCGCTACGCAATGGGAGATCGTGGAAGAGGCTGCGGAACTGATCCGTCCCGCGCATGAAGAGCTGATCCGCCAGGCAGCCCAGGGCG
>JAGWRX010000010.1 GCA_028876395.1 Acidobacteriota bacterium | reverse complement strand
TCGGCACCAAGCGCCAGGCGCAGGACGCCGTGGCCGAAGAGGCCAACCGCGCTGGAATGCCTTATATCAACCAGCGCTGG
The DNA here is from genome assembly GCA_028876395.1 of Acidobacteriota bacterium. Taxonomy (GTDB): domain Bacteria; phylum Acidobacteriota; class Terriglobia; order Terriglobales; family Acidobacteriaceae; genus Telmatobacter. Next base: position 6,265 of record JAGWRX010000010.1, on the reverse strand, counting down.
CTGGGCGGCCTGCTCACCAACTGGGTGACCGTGCAGAAGTCGGTGAAGCGCCTTCAGGAACTGGATGATATGGCCACCGATGGCCGCTACGAGCTGCTGACCAAGAAGGAAGTCATTCGCCTGGAGCGGGAGCGCAAGCACCTGCAGGCGAACCTGGCCGGCATCAAGAGCATGAAGCGCCTGCCTGACGCACTGTTCATCGTCGACTCCAACAACGAGGCGATCGCCGTCAAGGAAGCCCGCAAGCTCGGCATCCCCGTCGTAGCAGTGGTTGACACCAACTGCGACCCCACGGTCGTCGATTACGTCATCCCCGGCAACGACGACGCCCTGCGCGCCATCCGCCTCTTCACCTCCAAGATCGCCGACTCGGCGGCCGAAGGCGTGAACCTGGTGGGCGACAAGGCCTTTGCCGAGGAGCTGCCCGTTCCCGCGGAGGAAAGCGTGGCCGTTGAGGCTGCATCCGCCGAGGAAGTGGACCTGGAAGCGGCCCTGGGCGGCGGCATCCGCAAGGCTCCGGCGGCGGTAGCTGCCCTGGATGAAGCGGAAGCGGTTGAAGGCGGCTTGTAACCCTTTCTGCGCACAGGCGTGCGCAAACCAGAAAAGCGTGGCCGCGCGACGAGAGTGCCACGCTTTTCTTTTGCCGGCAAGCATCCGGCACGATGAATGAAGAGACTGGAAAAAGAGAGATGACGACTGTGAGTGAAAAGATTGATGCCAGGTTGGTAAAGGAGCTTCGCGACAAGTCCGGCGCGCCCATGGGCGACTGCCTCAAGGCTTTGCAGGAGACGAAGGGAAACATCGAGGATGCGTTCGTGGTGCTGCGCAAGCGCGGCATGGCCTCGGCGCAGAAGAAGGCCGCCCGCTCCACCAACGAGGGCGCCGTGGGCACCTACATCCACGCCGGCGGCAAGATCGGCGTGCTCATCGAGGTCAACTGCGAGAGCGACTTTGTGGCCCGCACCGAGGACTTCCAGGACCTGCTCAAGGACATCGCCATGCACATTGCGGCCAGCGATCCGCGCTACGTCAAGCCCGAGGACGTTACGCCTGAGGACATGGAGCGCGAGAAGGAAATCTACCGCGCGCAGGCTGCCGCCACCGGCAAGCCCGCCCCGGTCATCGAGAAGATTGTCGAAGGCAAGATGGCCAAGTTCTACGAGGAGGTCTGCCTTTTGGAGCAGCCCTTCATCAAGGAGCAGTCCATCAGCATCAAGGAACTCATCGCGCAGAAGGTCGGCAAGCTCGGCGAAAACATCACCATCCGCCGCTTCGCCCGCTTCAAGGTCGGCGCCCCCGACTGGACCGTGGCCCAGACCAGGGCCCTCGAAACCGCCAGCGAGTAACCTGCGGCGGCTTACAGCAAACTATCGAAGGCCCGGAGCACCCGCTCCGGGCTTTCTTGTTTTCGGATAGATGCGCGGGGCTCCTTACTTTTTGCCCCAGAAGTCGGGCGAAGAGCTGATCCACGAATCGGGAACATAGCTGATCCCGGGACCGAACGCGAAGAGGCTGGCATCTTCGGATTCCACCGCGGCAGACAAGCTATTCCTAAGCATCTGAAGCTGGTCTTCACCCACACTGTCGCGGAATTTCTTGCCGTTCTCGTGCATGGCGTCCACCACGGAGAGAGATTCCATGGGGGTCGCGAGCATATAGGTGTTACCGCTGCCAACGCCGTACATCTTTTCGAACATGGCCCAGCGCGCTTCCGGAACCGACGATTGATAGGCCTTGATGAAGAGCTTCAGCACATGCTGAAAATCCTGCCCATGGCCGGACCGGACGTGGAACAAAAGGATCCGCATGAAGCGCATCTTTGAGAGGTCGATGGGAGCGCCGAGGCTGAGGTCTTTCTCGTAGGAATAGATGCTGCTGAGGCGTTTCACGATGAGAGGAGCTTCCGCCACATCGTCTGTCTTGAGCGTGTCCTCGAGTTTGGACATGGCCATGGTTTCGTCGTGTCCCTTTTGCAGATCGGCGAAGGAATCAAAGCCGCGAAGGAAGAGGACACGGCTGGCGCCGGTGATGGACCACATGCCGACGTAGTGAGTCGGGGCATTGGCCGCGCGCATGGCCTGGATCTCATCGCTTTCAAGCTTTGCGAATGCGCTGCTCAGGTTGGGCTTGAGTTCGACATTACTCACGTAGAGGTATTTGCTGGGGCTGTGGACCTGCCCGGCTTCCTGCTGGGCAAGTGCGGTGGGATTCGGACAAAGAGTGGATCCTGCCAACACAAGGCAGAGCGAAGCGAAGCTGATGCTGTGAAATTTCACGAGGGATGACCTCCGTAGGGGTGCGATTCGGGGACTGCAAGCATACCACGATTTCCGGTCGATAAGAGAAGCTCCTTCCCCGCGGGCAGGCATAGCAGGGCATTCGCACATCCTGTCGCCAGCCAGGAATCTGCCGGAGCCGCTCAATTCTCCTCCGGCAGCGCCTCCATCGGCGCCTGCTTCGAATTCCGCGATGCCTGCGAATCGAACTTCGCCAGCAGGATGCCCGCCAGCAGGCAGGTTGTAATCCCGATCATCGCGTCCGTCACCAGCGTTCCCGTGATACCGGCCCCGGCGTAAGCGTGCCCGTCTGCCATAGCCACGTATGTGACAGGGACATTGGTGGCGGCGGTCAGAAAGGCAAATGTAGTCGCAGCCAGCGGATTACCGGGTCCGATGGCCTCAAGCACAATTCCAATCTGGATGGAGAACGCGACCGCCTGAAACAGGTATTCGCCGACCAGCGCGAGGGCAAAGGTCCGGGCATCATGCGGCAGCACCAGCAGGCTCAGGGTAAAGAAACTGCCCACGACCCCGTTGGCCAGGTAGAAGAAGCGCAGCTTCACCCGCCGCGCAATCAACGTAAAGGCAAAGCTTCCCACAATACCTGGAATGAACGCGCCCACGCCACCCGACAAACTCACGGCCCGCGCGGATGCATGAAAATCGGCGCCCAGCCCGCCCAGCAGGTTGGGCAGCACAAACGAGCTGCATGGCGAGAGGAACAGCAGGAGCACAATTACAACCTCGCGGCGGCGCAGCAGCGTCAGCACCTCGCGATTGAACTGGCCGAAGCTCTCCCCTGCCAGCCGCCTGTCCGGCCCCGGTGCGGGAATGACGACGAAGGCCGTTGCCGGAAGTAAGATGATCGCCCCCATCAGCGTTGCCGCCAGCAGAACCGGCAGATGGCGAAACAGCTCCCCGCCCAGTAGAGACACCACGCCGGTGCCGCTGACCAGCCCGATGTTCATCCACTTGCTCAGCGCATTTCTGTCCTGCGCGGGAATGATGTTCGAGAGCCAGCCCCCCAGCGCGGCGGCAGAGAGTGCAGTGGTCGCGACACCGGCCACCATCGCCAGCTGCAGCACCATAAGATGATGCAGGCTCAGGAACGCAACTGTGGTTGAGATGCCTGCCAGCGCAGCCCAAAATGTGGCGTACCAGCGCCGGCTGAAGCGCACATCCAGCATGGGGCTGAAGGCCACCGCCCAGAAGTTGGGCGATATCGCCAGCGCTGTCATCACGGCAATCTTCGCTTCCGGCACGTGTTCATCCGCCATTAACTGGGGAAGCACAAAGAAGGCGATGCCTGTCATGAATCCCAGTGTGCTGTTGGACAGACCCATCACCCACACGGGCGGATTGCGGCGGCTGGATTCCACGTAGTCCTCCGGGGAGTCCCCTCATCCTATCGCTTCGCCTATCCACTGCCTACTCAAATCCTTGAGCAGGCGACCGTCAGCTGCTGCCTCGTCGCCGCCGGGGGGAGGAAGCGCAAGGGCTCCCGCCACCCATGATCCGGAGCCCCCGCGCCTTCGTCATTCCTCGCAACGTGCCCACCTTCAACGCCGTCCAAAGCGGCCCTGCAGACCAGTGCCCGCCGCATCCGCTTCGTGCTACCATGAGGGCCATTGGCGTGCTCCGTCGCGGCGGCCTTCCCCGAGCCTGCGCCGCACGCCAAAGGAGGCGGGCATGAAGACGTCCACCCTACCAGCCGTAGCCTTTTTCCTGGCATTTCTTCCCCTTGCAGCGCCGATTCCCGCCCAAAATGTTCAAGCGCCACCGGGCCCCGCCGCACAGTCTCCCGCACAAGCTCCTTCCGCGCACTCCAGGGTCCGCATCGTCCGCCTCAGTGAGGTCAAAGGAGCCGTGCAGGTCGACCGCGCCATCGGCCGCGGCTTCGAGCCCGCCATGGCCAATCTCCCCATCGTCGAAAACAGCAAGGTCGAAACCGCGATGGGCGTCGCTGAGATTGAATTTGAAGACAACTCCACGCTCCGCCTCGGCCCCGACACGGCCGTGGAATTTCCCCTCCTCGAACGGGATTCCGCCGGTTCTACGCTCTCCACGGTCCACGTGGTCAAAGGCAGCGTCTATGTCAACCTCATGAAGTCGCGCCCCGGCCAGTTCACGTTGCTCTTCGGCAATCGCAGCCTTCCCCTGCCACCCGCCGCGCACATCCGGCTCCAGATGGACCAGCAGCAGGCGCAGCTCGCTTCGCTCGGCGGCCCACTTCGCCTTGGCGATTCCTCGTCTGCCCTCGACGTCCCCCGTAAGAAAACACTTACCTTCAATCTCGCCCAGCAGACCACCCCTGCCATCTCCAAAGGCGTCGCTTCTCAGGGCCTCCTCGACGACTGGGACAAGCGCAACACGGGCTACCACGCCCGCGCGGCCGCCTTCAGCGGGGTCAGCACGCCATATTCCTATGGCCTCAATGACATGGCCTACTACGGCAGCTTTGTCGATGCCGCCGGCTGCGGCATGATGTGGCGGCCCTACTTCGCCAGCGCGGCATGGGACCCCTACTCCAACGGCGCCTGGGCCTATTACTCCACCGGATACAGCTGGGTCTCGCCCTATCCCTGGGGATGGATGCCCTATCACTACGGCAGCTGGTCGATGTGTCCCGGCATGGGTTGGGGATGGCAACCGGGGGGCTACTGGAACGGGCTCAATAACGGAACCGCAACCGCCCTGCGCTACAGCGGGGGCGGCTCTGGCGCAGGACCAACCGGACCTCCGCTGCGTCCCATCCATCCACCGCACCTCGGTCAGCCTACCATCGTCCCCGTCAACAGCAAGCCACTCGTACACTCGGGGATTGCTTCGGCATCGTCCTTCCAGTTCCGCCGTGATTCGGCCGGCCTCGGCATCCCCCGCGAAACTCTCGGCAACCTGCACAGGTTCTCCCAGCGCGCAGACTCGCGCGGCGTCTCCAGCACGCACATCTACATTTCCGCGCCGGCAACCATGTCTGGCCCTGCCCGTGCGGGCGCAAACAGAGGCTACGTTGCAGGGCCCGCCATGCACAGCGGCTATGCTCCGCCGCTCTCAAACTCCATGCAGCCCGGCTTCGCGGGAAGAGGAGGTGGGGGATTCTCTCCAACTTCCTCCGGGCCCGCTATGTCCGCGCCTTCCGCTGGAGCGCGTGTTTCAGCACCAAGCGGGGGCAGTCACCGCTAGCGCTGGGTTGGTCCTCAAACCGGCGCGCGTTGCGGTGGAAATGCAGGCAGCGGTTCTGGGCGCGTCGTCGCCAGGCCGGTCATGACTTCCTGCAGCGAGGCTCTCCGGGGCTTTTGCAGAGAATTTCGCAGTTCTGTGAAACATCCTGCGCCGCACACAGCCCCCACGGCACGGCGCTCAGCCTCTGTGCGATACTCAGAAAAGCATGTACAAGCGCATCGTTCTAAAGCTTTCAGGAGAGGCGCTGGCCGGCCCGCGCGGGTTCGGCCTGGATGCCGACAAGGTGTCTGAAATTACCGCCGAAATCGCCGACGTGCACTCTTTGGGCGTGCAGATCGGCATCGTGGTCGGTGGCGGCAACTTCTTTCGCGGCGTCGCCGAGCAGGCCAAGGAAATGGACCGCGTGGCTGCCGACAACATGGGCATGCTTTCCACGGTCATCAACGCCATCGCACTGCAGGATGCGCTGGAGCAGCGCAACGTCCAGTGCCGCGTCATGACCGCGGTCTTCATGAATCAGGTGGCCGAGCCGTATATCCGCCGCCGCGCCGTGCGCCATCTGGAAAAAGGCCGCGTGGTCATCTTCGCCGCCGGCATCGGCAACCCGTTTTTCTCCACGGACACCGCCGCCAGCCTCCGCGCCATGGAGATCAAGGCCGACATCCTCCTCAAGGCCACCTCCGTCGACGGCATCTACACCGCCGACCCCAAGACCGACCCCACCGCCACCAAGCTCAGCACCATCACCTACTCCGACATCCAGCGCCTCAACCTCCGCGTCATGGACCAGACCGCCGTATCCC
>JAGWRX010000140.1 GCA_028876395.1 Acidobacteriota bacterium | reverse complement strand
GTGGACGACCTGATCCTCAAATACCTGCACAAGGATGCGCCGGAGGCCGAGCTCAGCGAATGGCATGCACTTGTCGATCGCGTTCACAATCCGAAGGATGAAGTTTCCATTGCGATTGTGGGCAAGTATGTTGAGTACGAGGACAGCTACAAATCGCTGAAAGAGGCTCTGACCCACGGTGCGATTGCCGAGAACCTCAAGCTGCAGGTCACATGGCTCGAGGCCGAGGGGCTGGAATCGAAGTCGCCTGAGGACCGTGGCTACGAGGCGCAGTTGGAGGGCTTTGACGGCATTCTGGTGCCGGGCGGCTTTGGCAAGCGCGGCATCGAGGGCATGCTGAACGCGATTCGTTATGCGCGCGAGAAGAAGGTGCCGTACTTCGGCATCTGCCTGGGCATGCAGACCGCGTGCATCGAGTTTGCGCGCAACGTCTGCGGCCTCAAGGACGCGAACTCCAGCGAGTTTGACCCCGCCAGCCAGCACCGCATCATCTACAAGCTGCGTGAGCTGCTGGGCGTGGAGGAGATGGGCGGCACCATGCGCCTGGGCGCGTGGACGTGCATCCTGCAGGAGGGCTCGCTGGCGGCCAGGGCCTATGGCACAACGGAGATCAGCGAGCGCCACCGCCACCGCTACGAGTTCAACCGCGAATATGAGGCGCTGCTGACCGGCGGCGGCCTGCAGATCAGCGGCACCACGCCCGACTCGACATACGTTGAGATTGTGGAGATTCCGGACCACCCGTACTTCCTCGGCTGCCAGTTCCACCCCGAGTTCAAGTCGAAGCCGCTGGAGCCGCACCCGCTCTTCCGTGAGTTCATTGCGGCCAGCTACAAGAACCGGCTGGAACGGAAGGCGTTGGAAGCAAGCGCGGTTGTCGTGAACTAGGCCGTGAACGCCAATCTCTTCCAGCATCTGGATTGATGTGACAGCATGCCCCCGGCCGGAATCCGGCCGGGACCAGCACGCCCGCCTGATCCCCTGTCATCACTCCGTCATGTTCCTGCAAATTCGCGCCGGCTGTCCCTGCCCTGCTATTGACAAACGAAATTTGCCGGGCCTATTGTGGCTAGGTTTTTCCCAAGGGACGGAAAGGGCCCGGTATCATGTCTCATTTTGATCTTCAGCCTAAGCAAGCGGAATTGCAGCATTTAGCAGAGCAGTACTGGAACCAGGCCGGCGAGAAGGAAAAGCAATTGGAAGAGGAGGCATTTGAGGCTGGCAAGGCCATTCGCGGTGGCGAATATACCCTGGCCAATCTGGAAGCCATCGTCCGTTGGAAATCCGAGCGGGTTGTCCATTACCTGATTGCAAACAGCGGAGAGAAGATCAGGCATGCTCTTGCGGTGGCAGCTGCGCCGGGTTCATCCGTGAGGGATGCCATCTGCGCGCTGACCTCGCTGCATGGGATTGACCTGCCCATCGCCTCGGCGATTCTGACGGCCATCTTTCCTGAGCGCTACGCGGTCCTGGACTTCCGCACGCTGGAGGCGCTGGGCCACGCGCGGCACAACATCGACTTCTATGCTGAATATGTCGCCAGCTGCCAGAAGCTGGCCGAGAGCGGGCTGGTGAAGGCGCAGAAGGATCTGCCCGGTCCTACCTCGCTTCATGCGCTGGAGCGCGCGCTGTGGGAGTGGTCGCGCACGCACGGGGAGCCGGTGCGCTAGCACGGGCCACTGCTGAGCGATTGCGCACTGGCCGGGTTATCCCCGGGCGGCCCGGGGAAAACCAGCCCGGCAGCCCGGCGCGATAGAATCACACCCGTGAGCCACTCGTTTGAAATCGGCCCGGTGCACGTGGGCGCGGGACAGCTTTTTCTCATCGCCGGACCGTGCGTGATTGAGTCCGAGGCGCATGTGCGCACCATGGCCGAGGCCATCCAGCGCATTACCAGCGACCTGGGCATTCCCTACATTTTCAAGGCCAGCTACGACAAGGCCAACCGCACCAGCGTGAAGAGCTTTCGCGGGCCGGGGCTTGTGGAGGGCACGCGCCTCCTTGGGCGGCTTGCAAAGGACACCGGCCTGCCCGTGCTGACCGACGTGCACGAGCCCGGTCATTGCGAAGTGGCCGCCGAGGCCGTGGACGTGCTGCAGATTCCGGCGTTCCTCTGCCGCCAGACAGACCTGCTGGTGGCCGCGGGCAAGACGGGCCGAGCCGTCAACATCAAGAAGGGCCAGTTTGTGGCGCCGTGGGACATGGTGCATCCGGTCGAAAAGGTGCGCTCCACGGGCAATGAGCGCGTCTTCCTGACGGAGCGCGGCGCGAGCTTTGGCTACAACACGCTGGTGGTGGATTATCGCTCGCTGCCCATCATGCGCAGGATGGCTCCGGTGGTGTTTGACGGCACACACGCGGTGCAGCAGCCCTCGGCGGCGGGCGGCGTCAGCGGCGGCCAGCCGGAGTTCATTCCGCTGCTGGCGCGGGCGGCGGTGGCGGCGGGCATCGACGGCCTCTTTCTTGAGGTCCACGACGACCCGGCGAATGCGAAATCCGACGGCGCCAATGCGCTGGATTTGAAGCTGCTGAAGCCGCTGCTGGAAAAGCTGCTGGCGATTCACAAGGCGGCGAGCGAGTAGCTATGAACCGGCGGCAATTTCTTTCAGCCAGTGCGGCCGCTGCGGCAGTCCGTGCCAGCGGGCTGCCTGCGCAGGCGGCAAGCGCATCCATTCCGATGCTGGACCCCATGCGCCGTCGCTTTGGCGCGAACTACACGCCCTCGCGCAACTGGTGGTTCTGCTGGAACGACTGGAATCCCGACCCCATCCGGCGCGACCTGGACGCGATTGCCGCGCTGGGCGTGGACCACCTGCGCGTGCTGCTGATCTGGCCGTACTTTCAGCCGAATCTGACCTACGTGAGCCCGCTGCATCTGGACCGGCTGAGCCAGCTTCTCACGCTGATGGGCGAGCGTCATCTGGACGCGCTGGTGACGGTGTTTACCGGGCAACTGAGCGGGTGGTTCTTTCTGCCGCCGTTCAATCGCGCGGGCGCGGAGTTCTACACCGACGCGACCATGTGGGAGGCGCAGGAGCGGTTCATCCGTGCGCTGGCGCGGACGATGGCGCCGCATGCGAACGTGATCGGCTTCGACATCGGCAACGAGATCAACACCTGCTGGAGAGCGCCGACGGACGTGGGCGATGCCTGGATGGCGAAGATGCTGGCGCTGATGCGCGAGGCGCTGCCGGGCCGGCTGCACATCAATGGCGTGGACCACATGCCGTGGTTTCAGCGGACGACGTTTTCGCCGCAGGCGCTGGTGCGCGAACAGACGATGCCGGTGATGCATTGCTATCCGTATTGGACGGGCGCGATGAAGTACGGCGGCGCGATGGACCCGCCCAGCGTGCGGCTGCTGGCGGCGATGGCTGCGCTGATCCGCTCCTATGCGGGCACGCAGCAGAAGCCGGTGTGGGCCGGGGAGTTCAACACCTGCATCAAGGATCTTGACGAAAAGCAGCAGGCCGCATGGCTGGAGAAGGCCGTGCTGGCGGCGATGGACGAGGGCGTGAGCTGGTTCAGCTACTGGGACACGCATGACGTGGACCGCAAGTTCGCCTTCAATCCGCTGGAGTACAGCCTGGGCCTGCTGACGAACGATGGCCGCTTGAAGGAGCAAGGGCGCATGTTCAAGCAGCTTGCCGACGCCTATCGCGGCAAGCCGGTGATTTTCCCAATGCGCAGTGTGCCGCCTCCGCCCAGCGACCCCACGCTCGACCACACATGGCGCTGGCTTCTGGACTGGATGGGCTGGCGTCCGGCGGATGCGCGCTAGGCTGACCGCGCGCACTGCCGTGGCCTGCTGTGCCTGATACCATGTCTGCCATGCTGGATTCATCCTGTCGCTTTTTTCTTCGTGCCGCATCCGTTCTGGGCGCGTTGGTTCTGCTTCCATTTCTCTCGCTCAACATTGCGCTTGCGCAGGCTGCGCCCGCAGCCGCCGCGCCCGATCGCGCGCACATTGAAGAAGTGCTGAAGGGGCTGAATCGGGGCCACGCTGTGGGCCAGGTTGCCATTTCGCCGGACGGCAAGCGGCTGGCCTGGGTGCAGGGCGCGCGCGAGGGTTCTGAGATTCTCATTGCGCCGCTCGATGACCTGAAGAAGAGCGAGCGCGCCACCGCCGCCGCCAAGCCAGATGAGGAATGCCGCGAAGGCGAGATGACCTGGGAGCCGGACTCAAAGGCGCTGGCCTTTTTTTCCGATTGCGCCAGCCCCGGCATGCAGGAGGATCTCTACATCGCGCGCTTTGACGGCAATCCTGCGCGGCGCGTGACCGAGCTGAAGGGCTACGTGAACGCCCCGGCTTTCTCGCCCGACGGCAGCAAGGTGGCCTTCCTCTATATAGGGGGAGCCACGCGCCCCGCCGGAGCGCTGGCGGCGATGAAGCCGTGGTCTGGCGTCATCGGCGAAGACGGCGTGGAGATTCAGCGCGTGGCCGTGGCGCG
>JAGWRX010000139.1 GCA_028876395.1 Acidobacteriota bacterium | reverse complement strand
GTGGCCGAAGGCCCGGTGACTAGCCTGGCGAAATTCGGCGCGTTCATCGATCTGGGCGACGGCATCGAGGGCATGGTCCATATCGGCGACATCAGCCGGGAGAAGCGCCTCAATCATCCCAACGAAGCGCTCAAGATGGGCGAAAGGGTGCGGGCGCAGGTGCTCGAAGCGGATCGCGAGCGGCGGCGCCTCCGGCTGGGCATCAAGCAGCTCGAGCCGACCAGCATCGACGAGTACATCGCCGAGCACAAGGCGGGCGATCAAGTCTCAGGCCGCGTGGTCGACGTGTCGGCTGGCTCTGCTGCAATCGAACTGGGCGAGGGCATTCGCTGCACCTGCCGCATTGGCTCAAGCGCTGCCGCCGCGCCTGAAACAAAGACTCAAGCCAGGGCCGACCTGTCCTCGCTCTCGTCGATGCTGACAGCGCGCTGGAAAGGCAATGCGCCCGCCGCTTCAGGCAAGCCTGAGCCGCTGAACGCCGGGCAGATTCGCAGCTTCAAAATCGTGAAGCTCGACGCAGACGCCAAGAAGATTGAAGTGGAGCTGGCGTAGGACTACAGGTACGTTTCGTCGATGTAGCACCAGCGCCAGTCTTCACCGCGTTCGGCGGATTGGATGATGGGGTGCTGCGTTGCGTGGAAGTGAGCGCGGGCGTGGCGATTCTTCGACGAGTCGCAGCAGCCCACGTGCCCGCACTCCAGGCACATGCGCAGGTGCAGCCACGTGTCGCCGGTCTTCAGGCACTCCTCGCAGCCCTTGGTGTGCGGCTTCACCTTCTTTACATGTTCCGCTGCATGACTGCATTGGTCCGCCATGTGTGACCTCCGTGCGTGTAAGGAAGTTTCCACTTACACTACTCTGTACTGCTCGGCCAATGCGCGGAATTCCTTGACCTGGGCTGCGATCCACGCCTTGTCGCGGCCCAGTTCTGAAGCCAGCAGTTGCGCCACCGGCTCGGCCATGGCGATGGCAGCATTTGCGTTGAGGAAGAGCGCGCGTGTGTGCCGAGCCAGCACGTCCTCGACGGTGCGCGCCATTTCAGCGCGCGCGGCCCACACCACTTCCGCCGCAATGTAGGGCAAATCAGGGTGCAGTTGCGCGGCCAGCGCTGGGTCCTGCGCGAGAGTATGGATGGCGTCCGCATCGGAGCCGTAGACCTCCAGATCGCCCAGTGCCTCCGAGTCGCGCAGGTAGCCGTGGATGCGCAGGTTGCGCGTGGTGCAGGGCTCGTCGCGCAGCTTGCCCAGCGTAATGGCGTGGTCCACGCAGTCCTCGGCCATGTGGCGATAGGTGGTCCACTTGCCGCCGGTGATGGTGAGCAGGCCGGAGGTGTCCACGTGAATGACATGATCGCGCGAGAGGGCCGATGTTTTGCCGTCGCCCTTGACCAGCGGACGCAGGCCCACATAGACGGCCAGCACGTCTGCACGGCTGGGAGGGCGGCTCAGGTAGCGGCCGGCAGTTTCAAGGATGAATTCAATCTCCTCGTCGAGCGGGCGCGGTTCAAGGCTGGGTGCGTCCACGGGTGTGTCCGTGGTGCCGGCCACAGCATGTCCATGCCACGGAATCACAAACAGCACGCGGCCATCGCTGGTGCGAGGAACCATCAGCGCCGTGTCGCTCCTGAGGAACGAGCGGTCGAAGACCAGATGAATGCCCTGGCTGGTGACCATGAGCGGCTCGACAGCAGGGTCGGCCATGCGGCGAATGGAATCTGTAAAAACACCGGTCGCGTTGACCACGATGCGCGCGGGGATTGTCAGCTCCTCACCTGTCTCTGCATCGCGCGCGGTCAGGCCGTTCACGTAGCCCTCGTCGTCGCGCAGCAGGCCCGTCGCAGGGCAGTAGTTCACCAGCGTGCCGCCGTGATCCGCGGCCGTCATGGCCAGGTGGATGAGCAAACGCGCATCGTCGAACTGGCCGTCGTAGTAGACCACGCCGCCGCGCAGCTCTTCGGGCTCCAGCGCGGGCAACCGCTCCAGTGTTTCTTCTTTGGTGAGCACTTTGGATGCGCCGAAGCCATACTTGCCAGCCAGCAGGTCATAGAGCTTGAGGCCAATGCCGTAAAACGGCGCCTCCCACCAGGAGTAGTTGGGCACCACGAAGGCCAGATCGTGCACCAGGTGCGGCGCATTCTGGCGCAGCAGGCCGCGCTCCTTCAGCGCCGACATGACGAGCGGCACATTGCCCTGCTCAAGATAACGCACGCCGCCGTGCACCAATTTGGTGCTGCGGCTGCTGGTGCCCTTGCCAAAGTCGTGCGCCTCCACCAGCACCACGTCGAGGCCGCGGGCCGCCGCGTCCACGGCTACGCCCATGCCGGTGGCTCCGCCGCCAATCACCGCGATATCCCAGGGCTCTTTCCGCTCGCGGATCTTCCGCATCATCTCTTCCCTGCGCATCGTTAGCTCCCGTTGCCTTACTCAGTCCAATTTTTGGCGCGCTCGACGCCGCGCCGCCAAAGCTCGCGGCGCTTTGCTCGTTCGTTAGAATCCATGCGCGGCTCAAAGCGCACATCGCCCTGCCGCCGTGCGCGCAGCTCGTCAGGACTCGCCCAGAAGCCTACCGCCAATCCTGCCAGATAAGCGGCGCCGAGCGCGGTGGTCTCCGTCACGAGAGGCCGCACCACAGGCACGCCGAGCACATCGGCCTGGAACTGCATCAGCAGGTCGTTCACCGCCGCGCCGCCGTCCACGCGCAGCGCGCCCAGCGGTGTTCCCGTTTCGCTGTGCACGGCCTCCAGCACGTCTGCTACCTGGAAGGCGATGCTCTCGAGGGCCGCGCGGGCAATGTGGCCGGGGCGCGTGTCGCGGCGCAGGCCGATCAGCAGCCCGCCCGCGTGCGGGTCCCAGTGCGGCGCGCCCAGGCCCACAAAGGCGGGCACAAAGACCACGCCGCCCGTGTCCGGCACGCTGGCGGCCAGCTCTTCCACCTCGGCCGAAGAGCCGATAAGCCGAAGATTGTCGCGCAGCCATTGCACCACCGCGCCGCCGATGAAGATGCTGCCTTCGAGCGCGTACTCCAGACGGTGATGCGCGCTGGCCGCGAGCGTGGTGATGAGCCGGTGTTTCGAGCGCACGAACTGCGTGCCGATGTTCTGCAGCAGGAAGCAGCCGGTGCCGTAGGTGTTCTTGGCTTCGCCCGCGCTCCAGCAGAGCTGGCCAAAGAGCGCGGCCTGCTGGTCGCCCGCGATGCCTGCGATGGGAATACCGCCGAGCCCCAGCGTGGTGGTCACCTCGCCCACCTGCTGGCTTGACCACGCAACCTCCGGCAGCAGGCTCGCGGGGATGTTGAAGATGCGCAGCAGCTCCGCGTCCCACTCGCCTTTCACGATGTTGTAGAGCAGCGTGCGCGAGGCGTTGGTCACGTCGGTCACGTGGCGCTGGCCGCTGGTCAGGTGCCAGATGAGCCAGCTATCCACGGTGCCAAAGGCCAGCTCGCCGCGCTCTGCGCTGGCCCGCGCGCCGGGTACATTGTCCAGTATCCAGGCAACCTTGGTGCCGGAGAAATAGGGGTCCAGCACGAGGCCGGTGCGGTTGGAAACCGCCTCCCCGACGCCGCTCTCTTCCAAAGCGCTGCACTGCGCGGCAGTGCGGCGGTCCTGCCAGACGATGGCGGGATGGATGGGCTTGCCCGTCGCGCGCTCCCACACGATCACCGTCTCGCGCTGGTTGGTGATGCCGATGGCGGCGACGTCGCGCGGGCGCGCGCCAACCTTGCCCAGTGCCTCCACGGCGCAGCTCAACTGGCTGGTGAGGATCTCCATGGGGTCGTGCTCGACCCAGCCCGGCTGCGGGTAGAACTGCTGAAACTCGTGCTGCGCCACGGCGGCAATCGCGCCCGCCTCGTCAAACAGAATTGCGCGGGAACTCGTCGTTCCCTGATCCAGTGAAAGGATGTAAGCCATGCGCGGAGTCTTCCTTTGGCAACCAGTCAAACACGCGCGGCGGGTTGGCGGCAAGACGCGGTGATTAGAGCACGTACAGGTCCACGTAGTCGTTCACGGGCATGGATGCGAGCCGATCGTGGTCGAGCGATACGTCGAGGATGCGCTGCTGCTGGGGCTCGGTGTAGCGGCGGCGCAGGTTGGCCTTGAACTTCTCGATGAGCAGCGGCATTCCCTCGTCGCGGCGGCGCTTGTGGCCTATGGGGTACTCGACCGCCTCCTCCAGCGCCGTGCCGTCGTGCAACTCCATGCGCAGGGAATTGGCAATCGACCGTTTCTCCGGGTCGTGATAATCAGCGGTGAAGCGCGGCTCCTCGACGCAGCCCACCTTGGCGCGGAGCGCGTCGATACGCGGGTCGGCGGCTATGGCGTCTTCGTAGTCGGCAGCGGTGAGCCTGCCAAAGAGCAGCGGAATCGCGATCATGTATTGCACGCAGTGATCGCGGTCCGCGGGGTTGGCCAACGGTCCTTTCTTGTCGATGATGCGCAGGCATGCCTCGTGCGTGCGGACGGTGATGGCGCGAATGTCTTCTGCTGATTTGCCGAGCTGGTCGAGCCGCGCGTGCAGCGTCATCGCGGCTTCGACCGCCGTCTGCGCGTGAAACTCCGCCGGATAGCTGATTTTGAAGAGCACATTCTCCATCACATAGCTGCCGTAGGGCCGCTGGAATTTGAACTCCTGCCCGCGGAAGGAAACATCGTAGAAGCCCCACGTTTTTGCGGTCAGCGCGGAGGGGTAGCCCATCTCGCCGGCGCGCGCCATCAGCGCCAGGCGCACCGCGCGGCTGGTGGCGTCGCCCGCTGCCCAGCTTTTGCGCGAGCCGGTGTTGGGCGCGTGGCGATACGTGCGCAGGCTCTGCCCATCGACCCACGCAAGAGAAAGCGCATTGATGGTCTGTTCGCGACTGAGGCCGAGCAACTGGCACACGACGGCGGTGGATGCGACCTTGACCAGCACCACATGATCGAGGCCCACCTTGTTGAAAGAGTTTTCGAGAGCGATGCAGCCTTGTATCTCGTGCGACTTGATCATCGCGGTCAAAACGTGCCGCATCTGCAAAGGGGCTTTGCCTTCGGCAAGACCCGTACGCGAAAGCCAGTCGGCTGTGGCGAGGATGCCGCCCAGATTGTCGGATGGATGCCCCCACTCTGCGGCGAGCCAGGTGTCGTTGAAATCGAGCCAGCGAATCATGGCGCCGATGTTGAACGCCGCCTGCACCGGGTCGAGTTGATAACTCGTGCCCGGCACGCGCGCGCCATGCGGCACCACCGTACCCGGCACGATCGGTCCCAGCAGCCTGGTGCATGCGGGATACTCAAGCGCTTCGAGCCCGCAGCCCAGCGTATCCATCAGGCAGTAACGCGCCGTGCTGTACGCCAGCTCGCTCCTGATTTCATAGCTCAGCGCATAGTCGGCGATGTCGGTCAGAACCTTGTCCGGCGCTGGGCGCTCGTTGCTTATATGCGAGGACACGCTCTCTCCTTCTTCAACAACGGGTGCTCCATGTCTCGCCTTTGAGACCTGGGATAACGCAGACACTAGGCCCGCTTCGCGAGCGGAACAAACTCCAGATTCTCTGGCCCGGTGTAGATGGCCGAGGGGCGAATGATTTTGCCGTCCTGGCGCTGCTCGATCACATGCGCGCTCCAGCCCGCGGTGCGCGACATAACAAACAGCGGCGTAAACAGATCCGTGGGAATGCCCATCACGTGATACGCCACCGCGCTGAACCAGTCGAGATTGGGAAACATGCGCTTGGCGTCGCTCATCACGCTCTCGATGCGTTCGGCAACGGAATAGAGCAGCAGGCCCTCTTCCGTATCAGACAGTGCGCGCGCCGCTTCCTTGATGATTTCGTTGCGCGGGTCGCTGATGGTGTACACGGGATGCCCGAAGCCGATGATGACTTCGCGATTGGCGACGCGGCGGCGAATATCAGCCTCAGCCTCATCGGCCGTGGCGTAGCGCTCTTGAATCTCCAGCGCGACTTCGTTGGCTCCGCCGTGCTTGGGCCCTTTCAGCGCGCCGATTGCGCCGGCGATGCATGAGTACAAATCCGAGCCTGTTCCTGCAATCACGCGCGCCGTGAATGTGGAAGCGTTGAACTCGTGCTCCGCATACAGAATCAGCGACAACTGCATCGCCGCTATCCACTGCGCATTCGGCGCGGTGCCGTGCAGCAGGTGCAGAAAATGCGCGGCGATGGAGTCGTCGTCCGTCTCCACCTCAATGCGCTTTCCGTTGCGCGCAAAGTGATGCCAGTAGAGCAGCATCGAGCCCAGCGACGCCAGCAGCATATCCGCAATCGCGCGCGCTCCCGCGTCGTCGTGACTTGCGCCTTCTGGCCGCAGGCAGCCCAGCACGGAGACGCCGGTGCGCAGCACGTCCATGGGATGCGTCGTCGGGGGCAGCAGCTCCAGCGCGTGCTTCACTTCCACAGGCAGGCCGCGCAGCGTGCGAAGGAGCGCCTTGTAGGCGGCAAGCTCCGCCGCATTGGGCAGCTTGCCATGCACCAGCAGATACGCCACTTCCTCAAACTCGCAGCGTGCTGCAAGGTCGTGAATGTCGTAGCCGCGATAGTGCAGGTCGTTGCCGCTGCGACCCACCGTACACAGCGCCGTGTTGCCCGCCGGCGTGCCCGACAGCGCCACAGATTTTTTGGGTTTGAACCCTGCCGGTGACGTGCTCGCCTCTTCTGTACTCATCGAAATCCTCCGAAGCGCTTCGTGCGCATGGATGAACGGCGAAGCTGTCTACTGTGTGTTTTTGCCTTTGGCGAACAGCTCGTCCAGTTTCTTTTCGTATGCGTGGTAATCGAGATACTTGTAGAGATCGGCGCGCGTCTGCATCAGCGGGATGACGCTGCGCTGGGTGCCCTCGGCGCGAATGGCCTCGTACACCTTGAGCGCCGCGGCGTTCATGGCGCGGTAGGCCGCGCAGCAATACAGGATGATGTCCACTCCCGCAGCCGCCAGCTCTTCGCGCGTGAACAGCGGCGTCTGGCCAAACTCCGTGATGTTGGCCAGGATGGGCACACCCACCGCTTTGCGGAACCGCGTGTACATCGGCAACTCCGTCACTGCCTCGGCAAAAATCATGTCCGCGCCCGCGGCCACGTAAGCCTGCGCACGCTCGATGGCCGCATCCAGTCCTTCATTGGCCAGCGCGTCCGTGCGGGCCATCAGCACGAAGTGTTCATCCGTGCGCGCATCCACGGCTGCCTTGATGCGGTCCACCATTTCTTCTGCGGCAACTAACTCCTTGCCCGGGCGGTGGCCGCAGCGCTTGGCGCCCACCTGGTCTTCGATGTGAACCGCCGCAGCGCCTGCCTTGATCATGGAGCGGATGGTGCGCGCAATGTTGAATGCACCGCCCCAGCCGGTGTCGATATCCACCAGCAGCGGCAGTGATGTGGCGTCGGTGATGCGCCGTACATCGGTCAGCACATCTTCCATCGTGCTGATACCCAGGTCCGGCATGCCCAGCGAGTTTGCCGCCACCCCGCCGCCCGAGAGATACAAAGCGCGAAAGCCGGTGGCCTCGGCCATCTGCGCCGTGTAGGCGTTGATGGCGCCCGCCACCTGCAGCGGCTTTTCTTCCTTGACCGCGACGCGAAACCGCGTCCCCGGCGACTGGTGATTCCCATGGTCCGGCATGGAACTTCCTTGCGCCGCATCATAACAGGCCGGGCGCAGCCGCTTTTCCAACCAGGGCAGACAGTGCGACAATCATCGCGTCGAATCAGACCACCAGCAGCACGGGCTCTGCCCGGAGGAGGACCACGATGAAACGCTTTTTGATCTGTGCGGGTGCGCTTTTTGCCGCCACGCTTACCCTGTCGGCCCAGCCAAAGACGCCCGCCAGCCCGTCGGCAACCGCGTCAGCAACTGTTGCAGGCAAGGCCATTTCGATTACCTATTCCTCGCCCAGAGTCAAAGGCCGCGAGGGCCACATCTTCACCAAGGACGGCCTGATCAGCCACGATCCTCACTATCCCGTGTGGCGCGCGGGCGCCAACGCCGCCACTACCCTGCACACAGATGCAGAACTGAAGATTGGCGACCTGACCGTGCCCGCGGGAACCTATACGCTGTTTGTGGACATCTCGAACCCCGACCAGTGGGAGCTGATCGTCAACAAGAAAACCGGCGAATGGGGCCTGGCGTATGACGGTACGCAGGATCTGGGCCGCGTAAAGATGAATATGAGCAAGCCCCTCGCGATGGTTGAGAACCTGACCTACACCATCACGAGTCCCGGCGGCAAAACCGGCAAGATTTCGCTGGAATGGGAGAACCACTCGGCATCTGTTCTGTTCGCCGTTCACTAAAGCGCCGTGCGGGACGCACACTGGACCGGCAGGGCGGCGCATTTTTGCAGGGAATTGCCGCCCTGCCGGTACAATGTTCATAGCGCGTCATTTTCAGCCGGAGGGGTGAAGAACCTTGCCCTTGTATGAATATCGCTGCACCCTGTGCGGCCATCGCTTTGAAAAAATCCAGAACTTCAGTGCCGAACCGGAGCTTGAATGCCCCCGGTGCAAGGGTGCGCTTGAGCGGCCGCTGACCGCTCCCGCCCTGCAATTCAAGGGCGCGGGCTGGTATGTGAACGATTACGCCGGCAAGAGCGCCGCCAACTCATCGGGCGAAAGTTCCCCTGCGACTGCACCCGCCGCGGAAAGCAAGCCTGCCGCGGCCGAGCCCGCCGCCAAGCCTGCGACTCCCGCTGCTTCGGCATGATTTGCGCTTCCTGCGGCGCCGCAAACGCGCGGCCCCAGCGCCGAATGAACCATAAGCTATTTTCTTAATATGCCTTTGCTCGATCCCATTCCGTCGCCGGTGGAACATGCAGATCTGGCCGCTCTGGAGTGGGAGCCGCTGCTCTCGCTCGTTGCGGGCTTTGCCGCATCGCCCGTTGGCCGCGAGGCGATTCTTTCGCTCCGCCCCTCAAGCGATGAGGAATGGATCACCCGGCAGCACCAGCTCACCGGCGAGGTCCGCCTCATTCTCGGCGAGCAGATCTCCATTCCTCTGGGCGGCCTTTTTGACCCTACGCAACTGGCGGCCAAGGCGCAGATTCCCGACGCAGCCCTCGAGGCGGCAGAGTTGCAGGCCGTGGCCCGCCTGGCCAACGACGTAGCCTCCTGGCAATCGCTCTTGAACTCGCCGCCCGTGCGGCTGGTCGACAAACTGCCAGGGCTCGCCGCACTTTCTGCCGCCCTCGCCACCGCAAGTCTGCGACCGCTGGCCGAGTCCATCGAGCGCAAGATTCAGCCCGACGGCTCGCTGGCAGACGATGCTTCGCCAAAGCTGGGGCGCATCCGCCGCGACCAGGAGCGCCAGCAGCGCCTCATCGAAGAAAGCCTGCGCGCGGCCCTGCGCAAGCTCTCCAGCGACGGCGCCACGCAGGACGACCTGATCACCATTCGCGGCGACCGCTTCGTCATTCCCGTGCGCAGCGAGCTGAAGCGGCGCGTCTCCGGAGTGGTCCACGGCGCCAGCTCCTCGGGCCAAACCGTCTATGTGGAGCCGCTGGAAACCATCGAGCAGAACAACGAACTCGTGCGCCTGATTGAAGAAGAGCAGGCCGAGATTCACCGCATCTTTGTTGCGCTTACCAGGCAGGTGGGCGGCTACGCAGGGGCGCTTGTCACCGGAGCGCGCGTGCTGGCGCTGGTGGATAGCATGCAGGCTCGCGCCCGCTTTGCCCGCGACTATGATTGCGTTGCGCCGTCCATCACGCCCGATCTGCTGCGCCTGGACGCCGCACGCCATCCGCTGCTGGAGAAGCATCTGCGCACAACCGGCGCGCACCCCAATTCGAGTGTCGTTCCGCTCACGCTGGAGCTGACTACCGAGACGCGCCAGCTCATCATCAGCGGCCCCAACACGGGCGGCAAGACCGTCACGCTCAAGACAACTGCCCTGCTGGCCATGATGGCGCAGGCTGGCCTGCCCGTGCCCGCTGCAGCAGCCAGTTTTCCTGTCTTCGCCGCGTTCCTGGCCGACATCGGCGATGCGCAGTCGATCGAGGCAGAGCTCTCGACATTTTCCGCGCACATCGTCAACCTCAACCGCCTCTCGCGCCTTGCTGACACGCACTCGCTGGTACTGCTGGACGAGCTCGGCTCAGCCACCGATCCCGAGGAAGGCTCCGCGCTGGCAGTCGCCGTCGCCAGCTACTTTCTCACTGCCGGTGCGTGGTCGCTCATCTCCACGCATCACACCTCGCTCAAGGTCTACGCGGCCAACACCCCCGGCGTGCTCAACGCCGCTGCCGGTGTAGACGAAGTCACGCTCGTGCCCAACTATCAGCTGCGCCTGGGCGTGCCGGGTGCTTCAGCCGGCATCCAGACCGCAGAGCGGCTCGGCCTCAACGCGGGCATCATCACCGCCGCCCGCCAGCGGCTCGGCTCGCAGCAGGTGGATATCGCCCGCTTCCTCGACAGGTTGCACAACGAGCTGGCCGCTCTTGAAATCGAGAAGAAGAGCGCGCGTGAGCAGCAGTACGCGCTCAACCAGGAGCGCGCCCGCCTCGCGCGCGAGGGTGACGTCGAGCTGCGCAATCGCACCCGCGAACTTGAAACCAAGCTGGCGTCGCTGCTCAAGGATTTTGAGTTTCAGATGCGCGAGACCGTCCGTGCCATCGAGGACCGCGCCGCGCAGCAAAAGCTGTCGAAAGAAGCGGAACGCCGCATCCAGCGCCTGCGCCGCGAGTTTCAGGAGAGCTTCAACCAGACGGTCGTCGCGCACCGCACCGGTGCCGATCAGGGCGACGCCAACGCACAGCCGCATGTGCTGCGCCACATCGCACCCGGCGACCGCGTGCTCCTCAAGTCCATGGGAAAAGTCGCCGTCGTGCAGCGCGAAGTCGAGAAGGATGTTTTTGAAGTCGCGCTCGGCCCCATCAAGATGCGCGTCCGCCGCGACGAGTGTTCCGCGCCCTCACCGTCTGGCGAAGAGGCCCGGCGCGAAAAGCACGACCCCCTCGCCGCCGCGCGCAAGCAGAAAGGTGTCCACGTCTCCGTTACCAGCGCCAACACCGACGACATGCGCATGGAGATTAACCTCATCGGCCGCACCGTCGACGAGGCCACCGAGGAACTCGAAAAGTATCTCGACCGCGCCTTTCTCGCCGGCCTGCCGCGCGTCCGCGTCATCCACGGCCACGGCGCCGGCATCCTCCGCCGCGGCGTCCGCGAGTTCCTCAAGAGCCACCCCCACGTCGCCCACATTGAAGAGGCCCCGCAAAACGAAGGCGGCCAGGGCGCCACCCTCGTCGACCTCCGCCAGTAGCTCTTGCTTCCGCATGTGTTACCGAGGCGTGTCATCTTGAGCGAGCGCAGCGAGTCGAAAGATCTGCGGCTGCTTTTCGTAGTCTCCGGTCAGCCGGGTCATACGGCCACAACCCCTGCGGGACGGCGTTCGATGAAGCTCTCTGGCAGTTTTGAGAGATAATTGAGTGGCGATGCTCAACAAATCTGTTCTGCTGGGGCTTGTTTTCGCAGTCGCGACTTCAACCGCGTCCAAGGATGTCCCTGAGCAACTTCTCGGTAAATGGGTCGTGCGACGTGTGATTCCGACCCCGACGATCACCTGTTGGGGTGGAAAGGAATCGAAACGGTTGATCGGCACCGAAATCCGGTATGAAGCCCATGGGTTTCGCTGGAAGGAACATCGAACTGAATCGCCAGACGTGATCTTAGAGCAGTTGACGGCAGACGAATTTCATGACCAGAACTCGGGCGGAGGTGCGGCCGATTCCCAGGTATCGCTAAAGGACCTTGGGATTACGACGGCAGAAGTGACTCAGGTCTCCCTCAGTCATCCAGATGCAAACATCACTGGAGCTACGAACGAGATCCCGGGTGACCGTGTCTTCATCAAAGGCCGGGACCTAATTGTGTTTTCAGTCTGCAATGTCTGGTTCGAAGCGAAAAAAGAATCGGCGCTGAACGAACGTTAGCATCATCAAATCTCAACACGCGTTTAGAAATGCTCCAACATACGAGCTTCTGCTGCAAAGGTGGCTGGCGGTTTGTCGCCTATCGGGAACTCACCCACCTCACGTCCCGTCCCTCGTCTCCCTGCGTCAACTTCTCCAAACCCGCACCCGCCCGCAACCCCCTCATTCCACGCACCAAAAAGCTCCGCACCCATTTGCGTAGAATTCCCCCGTCTTCGCGCACAATGGAAGGGTGATGGAAATGGAAAGGGAAGCATCGGGACTCGTCGAGGCATCTGCGCCTGCGCGCATCAGCCTGCAGCGACCTTGCCCAGAGGACCCCCCCCTACCCCCCCTTATTTATTTTCGTTTTCCACAAAAAGTTTGCGCATCATTTTGCAGCACCGTGAAACACCAGCCCTGGAGCACACCTCTGCGCAACAAAAAGGCCCCGGAGAAATTCTCCGAGGCCTCGTTTGGTAGTGCATTTTCCGCGCCGAAGGCGCAGTTGCCTGGACGGCAAGTCCCTCAAGCCATCGCTTCGCGACCCATCGGTTCAAACCGCAGCTCGTTCGATTTGCGGTCCACGTCGATGCGCACGTGCGAGCCGTTCAGCACCTCGCCGTCGAGGATCTTCATGGCCAGCGGATCCTGAATCATGCGTTGCAGCGCGCGCTTCAGAGGCCGCGCGCCGTACGCCGCATCTGAGCCGGCGGCAAGAATGAGCTGTCGCGCGGGTTCGGTGAGCTCGAGCGAAATCTGCCGGTCTGCGAGCAGCTTGCGCACCTCGTTCAGTCGCAGCTCCAGTATCTGGCTCAACTGCGCCGCGCCCAGCGGACGGAAGATCACAATGTCGTCCACGCGGTTCAGGAACTCCGGCCGGAAGTTCTCACGCACCACGCGCATCACGGATTCGCGCGCCTGCTCGAAGTCGTGCTCCGTCTTGAGCGTGTCGCCGGCCAGCAGCGCCGCGCCCAGGTTCGACGTCATGATGAGCACCGTGTTCTTGAAGTCCACGGTGCGGCCCTTGGCGTCAGTCAGGCGCCCGTCGTCCATCACCTGCAGCAGGATGTTGAAGACATCCGGGTGCGCCTTCTCGATCTCGTCGAACAGGATTACGGCGTACGGCCT
>JAGWRX010000138.1 GCA_028876395.1 Acidobacteriota bacterium | reverse complement strand
TGGCGGGGTGAGGGTAGTGGTTTCCCACCCATGTCGTCCGCTGGAGCGGACGCCATGAGTAGGGCACCCAATTCTGTGGCGGGGAAAGAAAAATACCTGGATGGGCGAGCCACTTGCCGCATGGGCGGGCCACCCGTCCGGGCACCTCTTTACCTCACTTACACTCTACCGGCGAATTGTCTTCGGGAACTGCAGAGTCGTACAGACGCACAAGCATGGTGTCTCCAATGTGGAATAGACGAGGATAGAGTTGAGGGTCAAAGATTCTGAGCATAGCAAGTTCCTCCCAGTGGAACTCTTCCGTGTCGTTTAGAGGTTTTTCTCGTATGTAGTCGACGCGAGAGATTTCCGTCTTCGGAAAGACTGTCTCCTTGCCGAAAGTATCCAAAAGAGTGATGTCACGATCAGTTACTTGGCTTAGGTCATCTCGATGTATTCTGCCGTCCTTTGTGGTCACCGCAAGGTGCAAAGGGAAGCTTGGATGAGTCTTCGCCTGAAAGGGCATGAAGGCGAGAATGTCCGTCCATGAACTCCTCCCGCTATAGACTGTAAACAGCGGCATGTTTGGGTGGTGGGCCGGCACAGAGCGACCCCCGAATCCCAAGCGGACTCGGATCAGGCTTGATTTGTCAATCGTGACCTCAGACCGATCGGTCTCGATCAAGACATTGTTATCTGTGAGCGCCTTAATGCGACCATATTGACATGTCATGTCGCGCTCAACGAAGACAAAGCCAACGTCGTGCCTTAATTGCTTCAGTCCTTGCCAAGGGTCATCTCCGTCAGCGCAGAGGACAGGGGAAACCAATAGGGTGAGAGCAAGTGAGCTGATGGCGACCTTGCGTTTCAGGAGCATACGGTAACTAGCCAATTACATCGAGACAAGAATAGGTGCTTCTGCCTGCGCGCGTCCAGGAAACATCGTTACGGTGACTTAAAACCTTACCAGAAACAGTGGGTCGTGAACGCTTCATGCGTTGGGCGGGTTAGCCCCGCCTTTCGCATCACGTCTCCTCGATGGGTTGGGGTTGCCCCGTCCTTTCGCCTTGTGTTGGCGAAGGGCGGGCTGTGATGAGAGCTGGCAGGAGAGTTGTTTGCTCTCGCGTTGCCGGGGTCCAGCGTGACTCGATTTCTACCGGACCTTCTTTTCCTGTTGCATGGTGCACAAAACTGCTCCAGCGCCAATCCTCGGGGCGCGCTGCCAATCCGCGTCTGACCGGGTTCCGGTGGATATAGCGGAGTTTCTCGACCGTCTTGTCTTCACTCCACACTGGAAAATCGTAATAGCGTGGCTGCCAGAATCGCTCTAACAGCGGCGCGCGAAGTCTGCGCGAGGTGGTCTGCTTGAGCATCTGCAGGACGACGGCGAGTTCGCTTCGTTCCGGTTCACTGATCAGCAGATGAACATGCTCTGGCATGACGACGTAGCCGATCACGCGACAACCGTACCAGCGGCGAGCGCGTTCCAGTGTCTGCTCGAATGCGTCCCGCGCTTCGTCGGTATCGAGCAGCGCCATGCGCCGGTAGCAACTGAAGGTGATGAAGTGCAGGCAGCGCTGGTGTTGATAGCGTTTGGGCTTGGGCATTTTCGCTGACGAGATTCTACTCCCAGCGTTTTCTGGGGTTCATCGCTACCCCACCCTGTCCTTCAATGGCGCGAAGGACAAGGGTGGGGCAACCCGGCAAATTGTGCGGAGGAATTTTTGAGGGTGGCGGGGTGAGGGTAGTGGTTTCCCACCCATGTCGTCCGCTGGAGCGGACGCCATGAGTAGGGCACCCAATTCTGTGGCGGGGAAAGAAAAATACCTGGATGGGCGAGCCACTTGCCGCATGGGCGGGCCACCCGTCGAACGACAAGGGTGGGGCAGCCGAGGCAAGGTGGGAGTTGGATTTCTTTCAGGCTCCGAGGTTCGTCGCTATCCCACCCTGTCCTTCGCTGGGGCGAAGGACAAGGGTGGGGCAACCCGGCGAGGGATGGAGCGGCGCGTCTCCCAGGTCTCAAAGGCGAGACCTGGGGCACCCATTCATCCGTGGTGGCGTCAGGCGGATTCGAGTTGGAGCATGAGGTCTTCCCACTCGGTGGTCAGGGTCGTGAGTTGCTCGCGGAGGGTGGCGGCGAGGTCGGTGAGGCGCTGGGTTTCGGCGGCGGAGACGTAGTTGCCCAGTTGCTGCTCGGTGTGGGCGATGGCGGCCTCGATGCGGGGGATCTCTTCTTCGAGGAAGGCGCAGCGGTCTTCCATCTGCTTCTGCTTGATGGGATTGAGGCGGCGGGGGCGGTTGTTGGCGGCGGAATCAGCCTGCCCGTTCTGCTTCTCGCTTTGAAGGTGGTGGTCTCCCACCCTTTCCGCAGAAGACGCGGAAAGGATGGGAGGCCCTTCATCCCCATTCTTCCGGTGGGCCTGGAGGTCTGCCACCCTTCGCACAGTGCGCGAAGGATGGGGCTCCCCGGTGTGCGTGGCGGGCTCAGCACTGGCTGCTGTGGCGAGGGCTTCCTTGCGGCGGAGGTAGTCTTCGTAATTGCCTTCGTAGGCGGTGACGGCGCCGTTTTCGACTTCGAGGACGCGGGTGGCGAGGCGATCGATGAAGTAGCGGTCGTGGGAGACGAAGATGACGGTGCCGCTGAAGGCGTCGAGTGCGTCGAGGAGCACGTCTTTGGCGCGCATGTCGAGGTGGTTGGTGGGCTCGTCGAGGAGGAGGAAGTTCGACGGCGAGACGAGGATGCGGGCAAGGGCGAAGCGGTTGCGTTCGCCGCCGGAGAGCACGCCGAGGGGCTTGAAGACGTCGTCGCCACTGAAGAGGAAGCAGCCGAGGAGCGAGCGGAGTTCCGACTCGGGAACTTTGAGGGCGGCGCGGCTGATGTCGTCGAGCATGCGCGACTCGCCGTTGAGGACTTTGTACTGGTCCTGCGCGAAGTATTCCGCGACGACGTTGTGACCGAGGCGGATGGCGCCGGAGGTGGGCTGCTCGACGCCGGTGAGGAGCTTGATGAGGGTGGATTTGCCTGCTCCGTTGACGCCGACGAGGGCAACGCGGTCGCCGCGCTCGATGGAGAAACGGACATTGTTGAGGACTTGTTTGGGCCCGTAGCTTTTGGAGAGGCCTTCCGCTTCGACGACCATGCGGCCGGAGGGCGGCGGCTGGGGGAACTTGAAGTGGATGACGGGCTCTTCTTCAGGGATCTCGATGCGCTCGATCTTTTCGAGTTCCTTGATGCGCGACTGCACCTGCTTGGCCTTGGTGGCCTGGGCGCGGAAGCGATTGATGAAGGACTCAAGGTGCTCGATCTGCTCGCGCTGGTTGCGCCAGGCGGACATGAGCTGCGCGCGGCGCTCGTCTTTCTGCGAGAGGTATCTGGTGTAGTTGCCCTGATAGATGGTGAGGCGCTTGTTCCAGATTTCGACGGTGCGGTCGATGGTGACGTCAAGAAAGTAGCGGTCGTGGGAGATGAGGATGTAGCCGAAGGGATAGCTCTTGAGGTAGTCCTCGAGCCAGTTGCGGGTTTCGAGGTCGAGGTGGTTGGTGGGCTCGTCGAGCAGGAGCAGGTTGGGCTTGGCGAGGAGGAGCTTGGCGAGGGCGATGCGCATCTGCCAGCCGCCGCTGAACTCGTCGGTGAGGCGGGGCCAGTCTTCTTTGCTGAAGCCGAGGCCGGTGAGGACGGCGCCGACCTGGGCGTCGAGCGCGTAGCCGTCGAGTGCGTGGAAGCGGTCCTGAAGGAGCGAGTAGCGCTCGGCGGCGGCTTCGTACTCGGGGCTGGCGTGGTCGAGCTCGGCGAGCTGTGCGGCGAGGCGCGGGAGTTCGGCTTCCATGGCGCGGAGCTCGTCGAAGACGGAGAGGCACTCGTCGAAGACGGTGCGGCCAGTGAGTCGGAGGCCCTCCTGGGGCAGGTAGCCGATGCTCATGCCGCGGGTCTGCTGGAGTGTGCCGTAGTCGAGGGACTCGATGCCGGCGAGAACCTTCATAAGCGTGGATTTGCCGGTGCCGTTGGCTCCGACGAGGGCGGTCTTTTCGTTGCTGCGGATGAGCCAGTTGGCCTCAAGAAAGAGGACGCGCGGACCGAAGCGCTTGCCGGCATTTTGGAGGGAGAGCATGCACTTCTATTTTCGCAGATGGGCGGAATTTTCAGGCGGAGAGGAAATGGACTAGTATGGATGGTC
Source organism: Acidobacteriota bacterium (assembly GCA_028876395.1). Lineage (GTDB taxonomy): Bacteria > Acidobacteriota > Terriglobia > Terriglobales > Acidobacteriaceae > Telmatobacter. Next base: position 14,900 of record JAGWRX010000138.1, on the reverse strand, counting down.
GCTTGAGCCGGGATGGGAGCGTGGCGGAGATGAGCGGGCAACATGCGAAGGGGATGAACAAGCTGTGGCCGGACGCGCAGGCGGCGCTGGACGGGATTGTGCGCGACGGGATGCTGCTGGCGATTGGCGGGTTTGGGCTGTGCGGCATTCCGGAGGCGCTGATTGCGGCGTTGCGCGATACGGGCGTGCGCGAGCTGACGATCGCGAGCAACAATGCGGGCGTGGATGACTGGGGGCTGGGGCAACTGCTGCGGACGCGGCAGGTGCGGAAGATGATCTCAAGCTATGTGGGCGAGAACGCGGAGTTTGAGCGGCAGTATCTGGCGGGCGAGCTGGATGTGGAGTTTTGCCCGCAGGGGACGCTGGCGGAACGGATGCGCGCGGGCGGCGCGGGGATTCCGGGCTTCTACACGCGGACGGGCATTGGCACGGTGGTAGCCGAGGGCAAGGAGCACAAGGAGTTCGACGGGGTTGAGTACATCCTGGAGCGCGGGATTCGCGCGGATGTGGCGCTGGTGAAGGCGTGGAAGGCGGACCTGCACGGGAACCTTGTGTATCGGCGCACGGCGCGGAACTTCAATCCGCTGGCGGCGGCATGCGGGCGGGTGACGGTGGCGGAGGCGGAGATTGTGGTGGAGCCGGGCGAGCTGGACCCGGATGAGATTCATACGCCGGGAATTTATGTGCAGCGGGTGGTGCACAATCCACATCCGGAAAAGCGCATCGAGAAGAGAACGGTGCGGGAGGGCTGAGGCAGTGGCATGGACTCGTGATGAGATGGCGGCACGCGCGGCGATGGAGCTCGAGGATGGCTTCTATGTGAATCTGGGCATCGGGATACCGACGCTGGTGGCGAACCATATCCCCGAGGGCATGACGGTGACACTGCAGTCGGAGAACGGGCTGCTGGGGATGGGGCCGTATCCGCGCGATGCGGAGGTGGATGCGGACCTGATCAATGCAGGCAAGGAGACGGTGACGTTTGTGGCGGGCGCGGCGACGTTCTCGAGCGCGGAGTCGTTTGCGATGATTCGCGGGGGGCATATCGATTTGGCGATTCTGGGGGCGATGCAGGTGTCAGAGCGCGGTGACCTGGCGAACTGGATGATTCCCGGCAAGCGCGTGAAGGGCATGGGCGGGGCCATGGATTTGGTGAGCGGCGTGCGGCGCGTGCTGGTGGTGATGGAGCATGCGACTCCGGATGGAGGGGCGAAGCTGTTGCCGAAGTGCACGCTGCCTCTGACGGGCGCAGGCGTGGTGCATCGCGTGATTACGGACCTGTGCGTGCTGGATGTGACGGCGGCGGGGTTTGAAGTGGTGGAGCTGGCGGGGGATGTGACGCGCGAGCTGGTGGAGCAGAAGACGGGAGCCGCGCTGCACTTCAGCGATGCACTGACGCTGTAATGCGCTGCGCTTACTTTGCCCAGACGGGGTTGCGCTTTTCGAGGAAGGCGGCGATGCCTTCGCGGAAGTCGGCGGTGTCGCGGGCCTGGGCGTTGGCCTGCATGGCGAGGTCGATGGCGGCGTCGAGAAAGGGTTTGTGTTGCGCGGCCATCAGGCGCTTGGTGGCGGTGAGGGATTGCGGGCTGTTGGCGGCGAGCAATTGCGCGAGCGCCTGCACGTGCGCGGCCAGCTGATCAGGCGGGACGACTTCATTGACGAGGCCGAGCTGGTGCGCTTCAGCGGCGTCGAAGAGGCGGGCGGTGAGGAGCAGATCGCGGCTGCGCTTGTCGCCGATTTCGAGGGCGAGAAAGGCAGAGACGAGCGCGGGGACGAAGCCGATGCGCGCCTCGGTGAATCCGAATTTTGCCGTGGGCGTGGCGAGGGTGAAGTCGCAGATCATGGCAAGGCCGGTGCCGCCGGCGATGGCAGGACCGTGGACGGCGGCGATGGTGGGCATGGGCAATTCATACAACGTGCGAAAGAGGCGCGCGATGCGTTCTGCGTCGGCGCGATGCTCGCTGGCAGGCTTGCTCTGCATGGATTGGAGTGATTCGAGATCGAGGCCCGCGCAGAAGGCATTGCCCGCGCCGGTGAGCGCGAGGACGCGACAGCCGCCTGCGGCGGCCTCTTCCATAGCCGCGATCAGCTCCTGCTGCATGGCGGGGGTCATGGCGTTGCGACGCTCGGGGCGGTTGAGCGTGATGATGCGCAGGGGCGGCTGGTCGGCGACTGTGATGGTGGTGTAGTTCATTATGTTCTCCTGCGCTATTGCATGGGGGCTGCGTAGCTACTGGCAATCGCTGCACTGGCGTGAGCGAGCTCGTCGAGCGGTCCGAACGCTGGAAGCGCGGCGCCGCACTCGGTGAGTACGGAAATCAGCGTCTCGGTGGGTATGTTGCCGACGAGGACATCCTGCGCGAAGGGACAGCCGCCGAGGCCGCCGATGGCTGCGTCAAAGCGGCGGATGCCCGCGTTGTATGCGGCGCGAATGCGGGCTGCGGCTTGGTCGGGGCGGGCGTGGAGGTGGACGCCGATTTCGATGCCCTGATGCGCCTCGAGCACTGCCGCTGCTGTCTCTGCAATCAGCGCAGGTGAAGCAAGGCCGACGGTGTCGGCGAGGGAGATCTGCTCGATGCCGGAATCCATGAGCAGGTCGCAGGCGTCAATGACTTCGCTGATGCTCCACGGATCGCCGTAGGGATTGCCGAAGGCCATGGAGATGTAGGCGACGACGTCGAGGCCGGCCTTGTGTGCCTGCGTGGTGATGGCTTCGAGGGCGTCGAGGGATTCTTCGAGTGTCTGATGCTGGTTGCGCGCGAGGAAGCCGGGCGAGATGGAATAGGGAAAGCCGAGCGTCTGCACGGCGCCGGTGCGGATGGCGCGCTCGGCGCCTTTTTCATTGACGACGATGCCGATGATTTCGACGTGCTCGGGCGGCTCGAGATATGCAAGCACCTGTTCGGAGTCGGCCATCTGCGGCACGGCGGCGGGCGAGACGAAGCTGACGGCATCGATGTGGGTGAAGCCCGCGTCGATGAGCTTGCGCAGATACTCGGCTTTGATTTCGGGCGGAATGTGCCGGGGCAGCGCCTGCCAGGCGTCTCGGGGACACTCGATGATTTTGACTGAAGCGTGTTGCATACATGTCACGGCGCAGATGGCGATGTTCTAAACATGTTGAGGAGAAAGACCTGTTCTGTTGACGAATCCCTGAAAAGCATACCTCAGGGCCTAAAGGCCCGATGTTGGTGCCAGGTTTTTGTGTCAGGGCTAAAGCCCTGACCTACCAGCCCTGACCTACCTTAAGAACGGTTTTTTCCGCAGCATGTAAAGCCCCTTTCTTTCTGTCTCTTTTCGGCATGACTGAAGTCGTGCCCTGACACAATGCGGATGGATGAAGGAGGCTTGGTCGCTCATGCGCTCCTTATCCTCGCGACGGCGAGACCTTGAGAATTTCGCGGGCGATGACCATGCGCTGAATTTCGCTTGTGCCTTCGCCGATGGTACAGAGTTTGACGTCGCGATAGAACTTTTCAGCGGGGTAATCCTTGATGAAGCCGTATCCGCCGAAGAGCTGCACGGCCTCATTGCAGATGTGGACGGCTGCCTCACTGGCGAAGAGCTTGGCCATGGCGGACTCGCGGGTGACCTTGCGGCCCGCGTCCTTGAGCACGGCGGCGCGCTGAGTGAGCAGGCGGGCGGCGTCGAGCTCGGTGGCCATATCGGCGAGCTTCCACTGAATACCCTGGAACTCGGCGATGGCCTTGCCGAACTGGCGGCGTTCCTTGACGTATTTGAGCGCGGCGTCGAGCGCGCCGCGGCCGATGCCGAGCGAGAGCGCGGCGATGGAGATGCGGCCTCCGTCGAGTACACGCATGGCGTCGATGAATCCTTCGCCTTCGACGCCGAGCAGGTTTTCGGCGGGAATCTCGCAGTCCTCGAAGATGAGTTCGCTGGTGTCACTGGCGCGGAGGCCGAGCTTGTTTTCCTTTTTGCCTGGGCGGAATCCTTTGGTTCCTTTTTCGACGACGAAGGCGGAGAGGCCATGCGTGCCTTTGCTCTTGTCGGTAACGGCGATGACGACGGTGGCGTCGGCGTAGTGGCCGTTGGTGATGAATGTCTTGGCGCCGTTGAGGATGTAGCGGTCGCCTTTGCGTACGGCGGTGGTGCGTGCGCTGCTGGCGTCGGAGCCGGAGCCGGGCTCGGTGAGTCCCCAGGCGGCAAGCCACTCGCCGCTGGCGAGGCGAGGGATGTATTTGCGCCGCTGCTCTTCATTGCCGGCGAGGAAGATGTGGTTGGAGCCGAGGGAGTTGTGCGCAGCGACGGTGATGCCAATGGAGCCATCGACGGCGGAGAGCTCCTCGATGGCGAGCACGTAGTCCACATAGCTGAGGCCCGCGCCGCCATATTCGGCGGGAAAGATGACGCCGAGAAGGCCCATCGCGCCGAGTTTTTTTACCGCGGCGAGCGGAAACTCGCTGGCCTCGTCCCATGCAAGGACGTTGGGCGCAATTTCGCGCGCAGCGAACTCGCGAATGGCGTGGCGGAGCTGTTCCTGTTCTTCGGTGAGCACGAATGGATACAGGCTTTCGATTGTTTCCAGCGCAACGGCCATGTGTACGCTCCTGTGCGTCGAGAATGCGGCGCTTTGTTTTTTACGTCTGCAGGACTCCCGGGTTGAAGTGCGGCACGTCAGGATTGAGGGCGCATGCCTCGAGCGCGGTGATGAGCACGTCGCGGGTCTTCGCGGGATCGATGATGGCGTCAATCCAGAGGCGCGCGGCGCCATAGCGCGGATCGGCCTGCGCGTCATAGGTAGCCTGAATCTCGTTGCGGAGAGCGGTTTTCTCCGCGTCTGAAAGGGTTTTGCCGCCGCGCTCCATCTGCCGGGTACGCACCTCGGCAAGCGTGCCGGCGGCGGAGGCTCCGCTCATGACGGCGTAGCGCGCGGTGGGCCAGGCGAAGAGAAAGCGCGGATCGTAGGCCTTGCCGCACATGGCGTAATGGCCTGCGCCGAAGCTGCCGCCAAGGATGACGGCGATCTTGGGCACGACGCTGGTGCTGACGGCGGTAACCATTTTTGCTCCGGCGCGGATGATGCCGGACCACTCGGCGTCCTTGCCGACCATGAAGCCGTTGACGTCGTGGAGGAAGATGAGGGGGACGAGGTTCTGATTGCAGTCCATGATGAAGCGGGCGGCCTTTTGCGCGCCTTCGGTGTAAATGACGCCGCCGACCTCGATGCGTTTGGCACCGGCGGAGGGGCCCATGGCGACGGTCTGCATCTGGTTGATTTTCTGGTTGGCGACAATGCCGACGGCGTGGCCGCCGATGCGCGCGTAGCCGCAGAGGACGGTGCGGCCGAAGTCGGCCTTGTACTCGTCGAACCGGCTGCGGTCGACGATGCGGGCGATGACTTCGCGCATGTCGTAGAGGTTGCTGGCGCCGGGCGCGGGACTGAGCAGGGCGTAGACATCGTCGGCGGGATAGGCGGGCGCGTCGCGGCCGGGATCGTATGCGATGCGGGAGAATGCATGCGGCGCGGATGCGACAGGACGCTGGCCCATCTTCTCGACGAGAGAACGCATGCGGGCGAGGCAATGGCGGTCGTCGGGCTCCTTGAAGTCGACTGTGCCGGAGATCTCAGCGTGCATGGATGCGCCGCCGAGTTCTTCGGCATCGGTGCGCTGGCCGATGGCGGCCTGGACGAGCGACGGGCCGGCGAGAAAGAGGCCGGAGCCTTCGGTCATGAGGACGGTATCCGTCATGACGGGCAGATACGCGCCGCCGGCGACGCACATGCCCATGATGGCGGTGATTTGCGGGATACCGAGGGCGCTCATTACGGCGTTGTTGCGGAAGACGCGGCCGAAGTCGTCGGTGTCCGGGAAGACGTCCTCCTGGAGCGGGAGGAAGATGCCCGCGGAGTCGACGAGGTAGAGGACGGGGATGCGGTTGTCGAGAGCGATGGTCTGTGCGCGGAGGACCTTCTTGGCGGTCATGGGGAAGAAGGCTCCGGCTTTGACGGTGGCGTCGTTGGCGATGATCATGCAGAGGCGTCCGCAGACGTGGCCGAGGCCGGTGACGACGCCCGCAGCGGGCGCGCCGCCGTACTCGGCGTACATGTCGTGGGCGGCCCAGAGGCCGAGTTCGAGCAGCTCGGTGTTTTCATCGAGCAGCAGCTTGAGGCGCTCGCGGACGGTGAGGCGGCCTTTGGAGTGCTGCGCCTCGACGGCTTTGGCGCCGCCGCCCTGGCGGATGCGGTCGGATTCGCCGTGAAGCTGGGTCATCAAAGCCAGGAGCGCGTCGCGATTGGCGCGGGCGCGCGCGGAGCCGGTATCCAGCGTCGAGGGCAGCGTGTTGTCCGGTTGCAAAGCCTCCGCCATATTGTCATCCACTGAAACCGCAGACTATAGCACCTTTCGCAGCAGGCGCGCACCCGGGCGTTGCCGACACTGGGTGAGATGCACGGCAGAAGGCGGGGGAAACCCAGGCAGTGACATTGCTGCGAAAACGGTGCAACGGGCACGCAGGCGGGCGGGATGCGGCGGGTTATTTCACGGCGTCAAAGTGTCATTAGAGATATGATGTTTACAGGTAAATCCTTGCAGGACCGTCCGCCGCGAAGGCCACTGTGATGACCGGGAGTTGTGACGATTGAAAGCGATTGAAGCCAGGAAGGTGGAACTGTTCGATACAAGCCTTCGGGACGGGTTGCAGCAGCCAAACCTTGAAATTTCAGTACCGGGCGCGGTGGGCCTTGTGCAGCGCATGTCGGCCTTTGGCGTGCGGTATGCGGAGATAGGCTTCGCGGGCGCCAACCAGTTTGTGGGCGATCTGACGAGCGCGCTGTCTCTGGTGGATACGGGCGCGATTCAACTGGCGCTGTTCGGCAGGACGCGCGGACGCGGTACCCGGGTGCAGGACTGGCCGGACGTGCAATTCATCGTGCGCCACAAGGAGCGGATTCCGGTGGCGGTGATCGTGGTGAAGTCGCGGCTGCTGGATGTGATGAAGTCGCTGGAGACCACGCCGGAAGAAAACCTGCTGATGGCCTACGAGACGATTGCGTGTCTGCACGACAAGGGACTTGAGGTATTTGTCGATCTTGAGCACGCCATGGACGCGACGTGCGGGCGGCGGGAAAACGGCATTGCATGCGATGCGGATTTCAAGCTGCGCAGCCTGGAGTACTTCAACCAGTTGACCGAGCAATGCGTGAGCCAGAACGTGAGCCGCATTGTGGTGTGCGACACGACGGGCGGCGCGAGCCCGGAGGAAGTTGCGCAGGTGATTGGCGGCCTGACGCGCGAGTATCCGCATGCCGGGATAGGGTTCCACGGGCACACGGACCGCGGGCTGGGCGTGGCGAATACGCGGGCGGCGGTGCTGGCGGGCGCTGTGCAGGTGCAGGGCACTCTGCTGGGGACGGGCGAACGCTGCGGCAACGTGAATCTGACGACGGTTGTGGGCGGGATGCAACTGCGGGGCGAAGCGGAGTTTGTTCCGCCCGAGTCGCTGGCGGGGCTCACCGGGCTGGCACATTCTGCTTATGCGGCTTTCAGCCTTGAGGTGCCGCACGGCGCTCCCATAGTGGGCCCGGGGGCGTTTGGCACGTGGGCCGGGATGCACGGCAGCAGCGAGCGCAAGAATCCGGGGGCTTATCTCTGGTGCGATCCTGCGCGGGTGGGCGCCAACCCGACGATTGGCGTAAACAGCCTTTCAGGCAGAGCGAACATCATTCTGCTGTCTGAAGCGCTGGGCGTTGCCCTCGATTCCGCGCAGGCGCAGGCGTTCATGGACGCGAACATGGCGATGATCGAGGGCGGCGGCTTCACGGTGAGCGAGGTCTCATTCAGGCTGGCGTGCATGAAGGTGCTGAAGACGCTGCACAACCGCTTCATCGTCAAGGGCTGGCGCGTGGTGGACGAGTCGGATGCGGCCGGGAACCGATGCGTGCAGGCGACGATGACACTGCAGATCGGCGACCAGACGGTGACGACCACGGCGGAAGGCGCAGGCCCGGTGGATGCGCTGACCAAGGCGATGCGGCACGAACTGGAGAACTGGTATCCGGCAATCAAGCGGATGCGGCTGGGCACATTCAGCGTGACGGCGATTGATGTTTCAGTGCACGACTCGGCGGCCCACGTGCGCGTTACGGTGAGCTTCCACGCAGAGAGCCACGAGCCGTGGATTACCGCGGGCGTGAGCAGCGACATGAATCAGGCGGCGCTGATGGCGATTGTGGACGGCTTCCATTACTGGCTGCTGCATTGCTCCGAGGAAGTGGAGCAGGCGGCGGAGAGTCCAGCCGAGGTCGCCAACCTGGGATAGCGCCGGCCATGGCTGCGGACTTTCTTGTATGCGCCTGTTTATCGGGATACCGCTGGCCACTGTGACGAGCGATGAGCTTGCGGCAATCTCGGCGCGGCTGCGGTCGGCGGCGGACGGGCTGCGCTGGCCGGCGCCGGAATCATGGCATATTACGCTGCAGTTTCTGGGCCACGCGCGCGCGGAACAGTGCGCGACTGTCATCGCGCGGCTGGGCGAAGTGCGCCGGCCGCCTGTTCCCATCCATCTTGAAGGGCTGAGCTTTTTTGATCGCGCCGGGGTGTTTTTTATCGGCGTCAGGCTCGTACCCGAGTTGCTTTCTCTGCAGGAGAACGTGACGGCGGCGACGAAGCTTTGCGGTTTTGTTCCCGAAGCACGCCCTTACGAGCCTCACATCACGCTGGCGCGCAGCAAAGACCAGCGGAAGGGGCTGCTGGCGATTGAGGCAAGGATTCGCCATCAACCGAGGCTGACCAGCTTCATGGCCGAGGAGTTTCTTCTGTACGAGAGCTTTCCCGGGGCGTCGGGCTCGCGCTATGAAGTGCGGGCGCGGTTTGCGCTGAGCACCCGTTAGCGGAACCCATTCCGGGGTGCGCGAGAAGCCATGCAGCCCGGTCCATTATGATTTGAGTTTGCCGAACGAGTTGCTGTGGGAAGCTCAGGTGACTTGATGACGATCTCTGCGCCCGCCTCGCGCGATTCCAAGACGCAGTTGCCCAGGACGATGGGGTTCTGGGATGTGCTGCTGTTCAACATTGCCGCGGTTCTGGGGCCGCGGTGGATTGCGGCTGCGGGGCACAATGGAACCTCGTCGATCAGCCTGTGGGTGATTGCGGCGGTCTTCTTCTTTGTGCCGGGCGCGCTGGTGATCAATGAGCTGTCGTCGCGCTTCCCGGAAGAGGGCGGGCTGTATGCGTGGTCACGGGAAGCGTTTGGAGACTTTCATGGATTCATTGCCGGGTGGACCTACTGGATTTACACCGTCTTCTATTTTCCCGGCCTGCTGCTGGCGAGCGCATCGATGGCGGCGTATGTGATGGGCGGCCGCGGCGCGGCGCTGGCGCAGAACAGGCCGTTTCTGCTGACGGTCTCCCTTTCAATGCTGCTGGTCGCGGTGATTCTGAATATCATCGGCCTGAACATCGGCAAGTGGTTGCAGAATGCGGGCGGTGTGGGCACGTATGTGCCGCTGCTAATGCTGGTGGGCGTTGCCGGGGTGGCAAGCTGGCGCTATGGCGCAGTGACGCATTTTACGTTGCACAACATGCTGCCGACGTGGAACTGGGATACCGTGAACTTCTGGTCGCAGATCGCGTTTGCGTTCACGGGGCTGGAGCTTGTCTCTGCCATGAGCGGAGAGGTGCGCGACCCGCAGAGGACGCTGCCGCGAGCCGTGTTTGGCGCGGGCGCGCTGATCGCGCTGATGTACATTGCGGGCACGTTTGCGATTCTGGCGCTGACGCCGGCGGCGAACCTGGACCCGCAGAGCGGCGTATTTCACGCGATTACGGTGGGCTCGATTGCGCTGCGCGTCGGCTTTCTGGGAATCCTTGCCGCCGTGCTGGTGACGGTGGGCAATGCGGGCGGCGTGGGCACAACCGTGGCGGGCGTTGCGCGCGTGCCGTTTGTGGTGGGCGTGGACCGCTACCTGCCGGCGGCCTTTGGAAAGATTCATCCGCGATGGAAGACGCCGTATGTGTCGATTCTTGTGCAGGCGACGGTGAGCGGCGGGATTCTGCTGCTGAGCGAGGTGAATGAAACGACGCTGGGAGCGTATCAGTTCCTGATCGATGCAGCCATCATTCTTTACTTCATTCCCTTCCTCTACATGTTTGCGGCGGTGATCAAGCTGGCGCACCGCAAGGATCGCCGGGAGAACCGGCAGGCTGTGCTGGTGCCGGGCGGAACGGCCGGCGTGTGGATCTGCGGCGGGCTGGGCTTTCTGGTCGTGCTGATGGGCATTCTTGTTTCGCTGGTGCCGCCCGGCGACTCGGCAGACAAGCTGGGCTTTGAGCTGAAGCTGGTTGGCGGCACGGTGGCGTCTGTGCTGCTGGGGCTCATTCTTTACTGGCGCGGCGCGCGGACGAAGAAGACAGAGCAGCAATAGCGCCGAAAAAACCAAGCTCTGCGCCTGGTAGGATGGCCGAGTGAATTTGCTGCTTCCCAGGCCTCAAAATCGAGACCCGGGGCACCGCGAGTTCATGGTCATCCATACCAAATCATGCGATCGCAGGACTAGTTATGGCGGCCAAAGGCTTCAAGCTGGCCGGCGTGCAGCTCGCGCCGCTCGACGGGCGAGGACAGGACCGTTGAGGTGGACGTGGCGCCCAGCGCGGACAGCTTGTCGATCAGCGCTTCAAGGTGCCGGATGGAAACGACATTCGCTTCGATGACAAAGGATTCGTCGCCGGTGATGCGGTGGCAGCGGCTGATTTCGGGCAGTTCCTTGATGGCCGTGACGGCGCGGCTGACCTGGACGTCTCCGCCGGGTATGGTGAGGCGCACGAGCACGCGAATGGGAAGGCCGAGTTTCGCGAGGTCGAGCGCAGCGTGGTAGCCGGTGATGACGCCGGCTTCCTCCAGGCGGTGAACGCGCTCGGCGACGGCGGGCGTAGAGAGGCCGACCTTGCGGCCGAGTTCTGCAAACGACAGACGGGCGTTGTGCTGGAGGCATTCCAGAATGCGCCAGGCAATCGCATCGAGCTCGACGACATTGGGAACCGTCTTATGGGTCATACGCCAGCAATCCTTAAGTCGCTCTGCCATTATGCCTAATCTCGTTAGGCTGTGGCGCATGATTTTCATCGAACCGCACTTCTCTGCGGCGCACGGGAGGCCTATCGTATCGCGTAGCCGGGAACTCTTCCCTTCGCACTCCCCATTGCGTTTCCGGCACTGGAGGTTCAGGCATGAGCGCTTCCCTGCACTCAGCTCCTACCCGGGCTTTGTCTGAAGCTGTGTCCGGGCGGTTGTCTCGCGGCGCTGATTTTCTGCCGCTGAAGGGGACCGACCACGTGGAGTTTTACGTTGGCAATGCGCGTCAGGCCGCATATTTTTACCGGGCTGCGTTTGGCATGCAACTGGTGGCCTATGCGGGTCCGGAGACGGGCCAGCGCGATCGAGCGTCCTATGTGGTGCAGCAGGGCAAGATTCGCTTTGTGCTGACGACTTCCCTGCGCAGAAGCGATGCGATTGCCGGGCACGTGCACACGCATGGTGACGGCGTGCGCGTGGTGGCCTTGTGGGTGGACGACGCGCGACGTGCATGGCAGGAGACAACGAGCCGAGGCGCGGTGAGCGTTGCCGATCCGCATGTGCTGCAGGACGAGCATGGCGAGGTTGTGCTGTCGAGCATTCGCGCGTACGGCGACACGATTCACACGTTTGTCGAGCGGGGCAATTACACGGGCGCGTTTCTGCCGGGCTTTCGCGCGGTTGACCATGACCCAGTGGCGCGGCCTGCGGGTCTGCTGCACATTGACCACATGGTGGGCAACGTGGGCTGGCACGAGATGGACGAGTGGGTGAAGTTCTATGCCAACGTGATGGGGTTCACGCTCTATCAGCACTTTGACGACAAGGACATTTCGACGGAATATTCGGCGCTGATGTCGAAGGTGATGGCCAACGGCAATGGCTATGTGAAGTTCCCGATCAATGAGCCGGCAGAGGGAAAGCGGCGGTCGCAGGTGGAGGAGTTTCTGGACTTCTATGCCGGACCCGGCGTGCAGCACATCGCGCTCGCGACCGATGACATTCTGCACACGGTGAGCAGGCTGCAGGAGCAGGGCGTGGAGTTTCTGCGCGTGCCGCACACCTATTACAGCGAGCTGCAGCAGCGCGTGGGGGCGATCGACGAGCCGGTTGACGAGCTGGAGAAGTTGGGGATCCTGGTGGATCGCGACGATGAAGGATACATGCTGCAGATTTTCACGCGGCCCGTGGAGGATCGACCGACGCTGTTCTTTGAAATCATTCAGCGCAAGGGCAGCCGGAGCTTTGGCAAGGGTAACTTCAAAGCGCTCTTCGAAGCCATCGAACGCGAACAGCAGGCGCGCGGCAATCTGTAGCCGTGCACACGGAGGATGCGATGAGTACCGCAGTTCATTCAGCGGCCGCGCCGTACATCATTCACCAGGACTACGTGGCTTATACGGAGGAACAGCACAGTGTGTGGGCCGAGCTTGTGGGGCGCGTGTTGCCAGAGCTGGAAAGACATGCGGCGAGGGAATATCTGGAGGGGCTGGAGATTATCGGACTACGGCGGGAGCGGCTGCCGGAACTGGCGGCGATCAGCGCGCGCCTTGCGCCGCGCACAGGCTGGAGTTCGACGCCGGTGAGTGGCTTTCTTCCGGCGCCTGCATTTTTTGAGATGCTTGCGACGCGGCGCTTTCCGACGACAACGTGGCTGCGCAAACGGGACTCGCTGGAATATACGCCGGAACCGGATATTTTTCACGATGTGTTTGGACATGTGCCGATGCACGCCCATGTGGTGTTTGCGGATTTCCTTGAGCACTATGGGCGCGTGTGCGCATCCGTCACGGACGGTGGAGTGCTGGAAAAACTGGGGCGTCTTTTCTGGTACACGGTGGAGTTTGGCGTGATACGACAGAAGGGCGAAATCAAGGTGTATGGCAGCGGACTGATCAGCTCGCATGGCGAGTGCATGAACGTGATTGGCGGCCATTGCGCGATTCACGACTTCAGGCTGGACGAAGTGGTGAACACGCCGGTGAAGGTGGATGAGCTGCACAAGCTGCTGTTTGCCGTGAGCAGCTTTGACGAGATTTACGACGCGATGCACGAGGCAGAGCGGCGGGCGCTGCGCAATGAACTGTGAAGAGGGGGATGGATGGCTGCTGAGATTGCGTACCAGAGCGGGTTTGGCAACGAGTTTGCGACGGAGGCGGTGGCGGGCGGGTTGCCGGCTGGGCAGAACGCGCCGCAGAAGCATCCCCTTGGCTTGTATACCGAGCAGTTCAGCGGCACGCCGTTCACCGCGCCGCGGGCGACGAATCGCCGCACCTGGACGTATCGGATACGGCCATCGGTCACGCACAAGCCGTATCAGGAAGCGCCGCCGGGGCTGATACGCAGCGGGCCCTTCACTGCGATTCCGACCACGCCGAATCAACTGCGCTGGGACCCGCTGCCGCTGCCTGCGGAGGCAACGGACTTTGTGGACGGCATTGTGACGCTGGGCGGCAATGGCGATCCGGCGATGCAGGCCGGCGTGGCGATTCACCTGTATGCCGCGAACACCTCGATGGACGACCGCTTCTTTTATAGCGCCGATGGGGAGTTTCTGATTGTTCCGCAAATGGGGGCGCTGCGCTTTCATACGGAGCTGGGCGTGCTGGAGGTTGCTCCCGGCGAGATTTGTGTGATTCCGCGCGGCGTGAAGTTTCGCGTGGTGCTCAAGGAGAAGCAGGCGCGCGGATATATCTGCGAGAACTATGGCCTGCCGTTCCGGCTGCCGGAGCTGGGCGCGATCGGGGCGAATGGACTGGCGAATGCGCGCGACTTCCAGAGTCCGGTGGCGGCGTATGAGGATCGCGATGGGGAGTTTCATATCACCGCGAAATTTCTTGGCAGGCTGTGGAACGCGGCGATTGATCACTCGCCGCTGGATGTGGTGGCGTGGCACGGCAACTACGTGCCGTACAAATATGACCTGGCGTTGTTCAACTGCATCAATACGGTTTCGTTCGACCATCCTGACCCTTCGATTTACACGGTATTGAGCTCGCCGTCGGGGATAGCGGGCACGGCCAACTGCGACTTTGCGATCTTTCCTCCGCGCTGGATGGTGGCCGAGCACACGTTCAGGCCGCCGTGGTTTCATCGCAACCTGATGAACGAATTCATGGGCCTGGTGTTTGGCGCGTATGACGCGAAGGCGGAGGGCTTTGTACCGGGCGGCGCGAGCCTGCACAACTGCATGGCGGGGCACGGTCCGGACGCGGAGACGTTTGAGCGGGCGAGTGAGGCGGAACTGAAGCCGCAGTATCTGGACAACACGCTGGCCTTCATGTTTGAGACGCAGCTTGTGGTTCGTCCGACTGAGTTCGCCATGCAAACCAGAATCCTGCAGCACGAGTACTTCGAATGCTGGCAGGGACTGAAGAAGCGCTTTGTGCCGCCCGCGGGCGCGAAGCGAACACGCGGATGAATGCGATCCACAGTCTGCTGGCGGGCCTGATTGACTATGCAGGCCTGTATCCGCCGGCTGCGCTGGACATGCGGTCGGCGGTGCGGAATTACGTGCACCACAGCCAAGGCGAGCATGCGGCGGCGCTGGGGCGCTTTGTTGTGAACATGAATCGGCTGAGCGAGCTGCGCGAGGCGGCGGGCGGGTCACTTGGCGCGATGCGGCTGAGCGTGCTTGCCGCGTCGATGGAGGATTGCGCGTTGCTGTCGCAAGGCGTGCATGACGGGCTGCGGATTGAAGGGGTGGAGTTCAAAACGGACCGGCCACCGGATATCAGGCGCCTGAGCGCGTGCGTTCCCGCGGGCGTTACGGCCTTCTTTGAAGTGCCGGCCGGGGGCGCGATGCAGGATGCGCTGGAGGCAATCGCAGAAGCGGGAGCGTGCGCGAAACTGCGCATGGGCGGCCTGGT
>JAGWRX010000137.1 GCA_028876395.1 Acidobacteriota bacterium | reverse complement strand
GCGGCGCGGCGGCTCGGCCATCCGGTGGTCATCGAGCAGAAGTTTATGCCGGGCGACACGGATTTCACGAAGCTGCTGAGGATTATCCAGGCGTCGAGGGCGGATGCGATTGTGCTGTGGACGGACGAGATTCCCGCGGCCGATATTTTGAAGCAGATGAAGGCTCTGGGCATGAAGCAGCGCGTGTTTGGCTCCTATCGCACGCTGGGTCCGGATCTGCTGGCCGCGGCCGGTCCTGCAGCGGAGGGGTTTGAAGCGGTGTTTCCTTACGACCCGACGCGCAAGGATGCGCGCTGGATCGATTTCAATCACCGCTTTGAGGTGCGTTTCCACGAGTCGCCGGAGCAGTTCGCCTCGCTGGCTTATGACGCGATGAATGCGCTGCTCGACTCGATTTGCAGGGCCGGGCTGAACCGCGCGCGCATTCACGATGCGCTGGCCGACATTGAGGAATATGACGGCGTGACCGGGCACATGGTCTTCGATCCAAACCAGAAGAATGTGGCGCCGATGTACCTGGGAACGGTGCGCAATGGCACGATTACTTATCGCCCCGCGACGATGGAAAGGACGCAGCCACCGCCAGCGCAGCAAACCACAGCCGCGCCCGTTGCGCAGTCTGAGCCGTATGCGCGCGTGGGTGAGGACGGTGTGAGCTACGTTGGCCCGCCGCGGCCGGATGTGCCGCCGGGGACGGTGCGCGTCGTGCTGTTTGGTCCGCAGGCGGCCACGTTGGCGCAGTCAGCCGAGGTGCGGAAGGCGCTGGCGGCTGCGCAGTTGAAGGGCCGCGCTGTGCAGCTTGTGCCGGTGGCGAGCGATCAGAACTGGGGCGCGGCCTCAACGCAACTGGTACAAGCGCTGTGGGACGAGCATGCGCTGGCGATTGTGGCGCTGGATCGCAATGCCGCGCATCTCTCTGAGCAGTTATCGCTGAAGGCATTTGTGCCGGTGATTGCGTTGAGTGACGACAAGTCGCTGACGGCCGTGAATGTGCCGTGGATCTTCCGGATGCCGGCGGGGACGAGTCCGGCGGCGGCGTTGAGCCTGGTGGAAGCGGCGGCGGCGCGCAGCGGCACGAATCCGGAGCGGCTGAGGGACGTGCTGGCTTCGGGCGACGCGGTTGCGGGAGTGGCTTTCCTTCCCACGGGAGAACCGCGCGGGCAGTGAGTTCTGCGCCGTCAGTGATGGCCTGATCGCAGCAGAAAGGGCAGCCCGAAATCAGGGCTGCCCTTGGTTCATCCTGCAGTCTCAGGAGAGCCGCAGGAGTTTACGGGAGGTAGTAGCGGAACGAGGTCCAGAACATGTTGTCGACGCCCTTGGCCTTTCCGCCGGGGTTGGTGGTACCGCCGTTGCCAGACCAGAGATCGCGCTGGAAGCGGCTGTACTGGAGGCCCATGCGGAGTCCGCCCTTGGGGCCCTTGTAGAAGTAGTACCAGTCGCCGGCGGTGAATTCCTGCACGTCCTTGTTGTTGGCGGCGCAGTGTGCGGGATTGGCGGGATTGAAGCCCGCGGCATTCGTGCCGGAGGGATTGGGTTCAACGTTGCAGCCGGTCATATCGGCCGACCAAGTGCCGTAGCCAATCTGTTTGCCACCGGCGATCGCGTAGTCGCGGCCGATGTAGTCACCACCGTAGTTGAGGTAGAGATTCAGGCGCGCGGTCGGATTCAACTCCAGTGTGCTTAGAGCCGAGAAACCGTGCAGCGGCGAAATGGTGCCGTCGGGACGCAGCGTGATGTCAGCGATGGTCGAGGAGCCGTAGCGGCCGACGCCCTCGCCATACAGGCCCTTCAGGCCGACGGTCGCCTTGTTGTTGAAGAGAGGACCGCGGAAGCCGCCGCCGACGCCGCCACCAACCTTGGTGTCGTTGTAAGGCGTGCCAATCGTGGGATAGATGCGGTCACGGAAGAAGCGGCCGACGCCGAACAGTTCCCAGTGTCCCCAGCCGGGCTCGACAGCAATCTTGGCGATCATGTCGGGAGCAAGGTTGAAGGAGTAGTTGGCGGTGGGATTGTAGAGGCCGCCACCGTTGCCGGCTGAGCCGATGAGCAGATTGGTGGGCAGATTGGCGCCGGCGGGATTCAGCGTCTCAGCATTTTCAGCCGAGATGCCAACGGACAGCGCCTTGTTGATGTCCTTGGTTACGCGGAAGCTGTATTGCCGCGTCCAGACGAAGCCAGCTTCGTACTGGGGATCGATCGTCGACGGCAAGATCTCGGATCCTCTCTGGAGCCCCTTGGTCGTTTCAGCGGCGAGCGACCAGCCCTGGCCGCCGGAGAAGTCCCAGCCGTTATTCAGCCGCGCATCGGCCCACAACTGGCGCTGGCGCAGTACGTAGCTGTTCGACTGGTTGTTGTTGGAGGTGATGCCGGTGCCCAGCCAGTCCATTTCGTAGTAGGCGGTGAGGGTCATCTTGTCGAGCTTCCCGATGGCCTTGAGGGCGAGGCGCGACTGACGGCCGGAGCCCTGGAACTCGCTGACCTTGGCGGCGTCAGCGTTGTCCAGCGGAACGCCGGTGAACGGAGTGTTCAAACCGCCGCCCACGGCGCCCTGGCGCCACACGGTTTCGGCCGCGATGAAGCTGCCTGTGGGAGAGAGCGTGATGCCCTTGAAATGAATGACATCAGGGCTCGCCATTTCTTTCTTGATCGCGGAGGTCTCGTCGGAGATCGTGGTAGCCAGCGAAGCCGAGTTGCCCTTCAGGTCGTTCACGGTGGACTGCAGCGTGGAGACCGCGGCAGTGTTCTCCGTGGCTGCCTGCTGCTGTGCGCTGGCTTCGGCCTCGGCCTTGTTCGCGGCGGCCTGCGCGTCGGCGGCCGTTTGCTGGGCCTGCTTCAACTGCGCATCCTTTTCGGCCAGGTCGGACTTCAGGCTGTTGATCTGGTTCTCGAGATCATGGCGCAGCGCCTCAATCTGGTCTTCCACCGAGGGTTTGGCCGGCTTGGCAGCTTTTCTGGCCGCTTCGCTTTTCTTGGCTGGCGCGGGCGGGGCACCGGCATAAGCAGATGAGCCGACAAGACTGGCTGCCAGAATCGCAGCGGCAGCAGTATTGAGTCTGAAGTTCATTGGACCTCTCATTTCCCTTTCAAATGGTCTTGATTCGTGGCTGCGCCCGGCATCGTCGCGAGCGCTTCTTCTCCCGCATTTCCTGAATCGCGTGCACGGGTGCAAGCGTCCTTGAAGTTGGAATGCGGGATGAACCCGTACGGTCTTAAAAGACAGCGATCGAGAAGCTGGACTTTGCGTGACCGTTTCTGTCTAAAAGACTCGCAGAGTTTGATGAATATATGACTAATTCACGTATTTTTAACACTTACATCGGGATATATAGCGCGAAGCGCATTGTGAATGGAATGTTAATTCACATTCCATTCACAAACAGGCAGGCATGGAGCGGATAGAATCCGCGCGGCGCGTGCCATGGCGCGGTGGGCGAAGACAGGTGACTTATGGAGTGGCTATCTGGTCATGCTTCGGGCGCTGAGGAGGTTGGCCAGCAATCTATAAGATCCGGGCACTAACTCGGGCAGCTGGCGGTAGAGCGCATAGGCGACGTAGATATAAGTTCCCTTGCCGGGATGCGCAACAATCAACCCTCCGCGCTGCGGATCCTGGCCTGCGTCGGCAGTCTCAGTGAGGGCGGTGTAGCCGGGATCCCAGGATTCGAGGAAGGAGTGGCCGCGCTCCTCGACCCAGCCGTCGAAGTCGGCGGTGGTGATGACATTGGGCCAGGCGAGCAGGGGATTCGACGGAGCCAGCAGCTTGACCGGGGTTTGTTCGTCCACTACGCGCTCGGGCATGCGGCCGCCCATGGAGAGCGGCAGCGGAGCCGGAAAGTTGGCGCTCTGATACTGCACGATGAGCGTTCCGCCGTTGCGCACAAACTCGTCGAGGCGCGGCTCGGCGGCGGTGAGCTCAGGGCGCACGGAGTAGGCGCGGATGCCGATGACGATGACGTTCCACGCGGAGAGGTCGCCGGACTTCAGCTCCGCCGGCGTAAGCAGATGCGGCGTGGCGCCCATGCCCTGGATCGCCTCAGGGACAAGGTCGCCAGTGCCCATGACGTAGCCGATGCGCAGTCCGGGCGCGAGCTTCACGTCCACTTTGCGCGTTTGGAGTTCGGCGGTCTTGTACTGGTTGTACGGGCGCAGACCGGCATAGCCGACGCTCTGCCAACCGGTTTGATAGGCGCGTCCTCCGGAATGAGCGACGGCCTGGATGGAATAGGCTCCCGCCTTGACGGCGGCAGGGGTGACGGAGAAGACGATGGGGTCGGTGTCTCCGGCGCCCGAGCGTTGAAACTGCGCCTCCGCAGGCACAGCTTGCCAGCCTGCGGGCAGCTTGAGTTCGACTGTGCCCCCGGCCGCGGCCTCGGTGTGGACGGTGACGCGCACGGGCAGCGCGCTGCCATCGAGGGGGAGGATGCGCGCCTCGGGCTCGATGCGCAGGCCGATGGCGGGCGTGACGACGAGCGGCTCATAGATGCCGCCGGGGCCGGTGACGCGCTCGAGGGTCTGGACCACCTGGCCGACGCGGATGGGCAGACCGTTGAATGTGAACTCAGCCCACGCGGCGAGCGGGTACGGCGCGAAGGAGCGCCCGCGCCATGCGGGGTTGGAGATGTCGTAATAAGGCTGCTCGATGGATGGCCGGGTGAAGTAGGGCGCGGTGGGTTCGGCATTGTCAGGGACGCGCACCTGAAAGATGGGATCGGCGGTCGGCGCGGCGGGGTCGATTGTGCCGGTGGAGAGGTCGCTCTTCCACGGTTCGCCGGTCTGGCTTGCGAGCCAGACGCCTTCCATGCGCGTCGCTGTGGTGGCCTGCGCGGTGTGGACGCGCACGCGGAATTCCTGGCCGGGCGAGACGCTGCGCGGAGTTTCATCGGCGGAGCTGCCGCGGAAGCCGCCCTGCTGCACGCGCGCCTCGCTGGTTCGGAAGGCGACGACGTCCAGGCCGAGCAGGTCAGCAAGGGCGGACTGGAACTGGCCGATCTTCGCGTCCAGTTCGAACAGCAGGCCGGCTTTGGCCCGGGCATCGAGGCTGCTGGCGGCCACTTTTGCGCGCAGGTCGAGCGCCTGGCGGTAGATGGGCGCGAGCTTTTCAGCAGCGGCGGTTCCTGTCTGACCCTTGCGTCCGTCATCGAACTGCTTCATCGCGGTGTTGATCTGGCGCAGGCCGGTGGAGAGCCACTCGGGCGGGTCGCCGGGCGCGAGATAGGCGAGTCCGGCGACGCTGGTGTCGATGTTGACGTGCGCGTTATGGAAGAGGCTGGTCTCTGGTTCCTGCGCTCCGGCTGCGCCGGTGGTGGCGATGGGCGCGACGGCCCAGAGGTGATAGCTCGATGATTCCGGCCCGCTGAGCGAGGGATTCGCGCCGCCGTTCTGCGACTTTTGCATGCCCCAGCCTTCACGCGCAATCTGGGTGTAGCTGCGGCCGAGGTCGGAGTCCCATGTGCCGACGGGAATGGTAACGTCCGCGGAGGGCGCGCCGGTAATCCACTGGCCGGTGACGTAGTTGTGGAAGCGGGCGGGCGCCCACTTTCCGGTGGCGTAGTCGAACATGCCTTTCTGCGTGATGGGCGCGAAAGGCACCCTGCTGTAAACGGCCAATGGCTGCCAGGGCTGCAGGCCGTCCTTGAGCTGATCGGGAAAGACGGTGGGATCGGCGGCGGCCTTGAAGACCTCCTGCGCGATTTCTCCGGAGACCTGGTGCTGGCCGTGACCGTCAGAGACGGCGCCGGCAAAGGTGGCCACGATGACCTGCGGGCGCTCGCGGCGCACGGCCAGCACAGCATCGTAGAGCACGCGATCATGGCCCCAGCGGGCGAAGGCTTCCTCCTGCGTTTTGGAGAAGCCGAAGTCGGCCTCTGTGCCCCACAACTGTTTGGCTCCGTAGAACTCGCCGGCCTTCAACAGTTCGTTAGTGCGGATGAGACCGAGCGCATCGTAGGTATCGACAGACATGGCGTTCTGTCCGCCCTCGCCGCGCGTGAGCGTGAAGAGCGTGGCGCGCACGCCGAGGCCGCGCGAGAGATACGTGAGCAGCGCGCCGTCTTCGTCGTCGGGATGGGCAACGATCATCATCACGCTGGCGGTGGTGCCGAGCCGCTTGAGCGTCTGTTCCAATGCGGCCTGGCCGCGATCCTCGGGCAAGGGAAGCGCGATGGAGGTGGGCGCGGCTGCTGGAAGCTGCGCGGGTTGCTGCGCCATGACGGCAAACGGGCTTGAGGCTGCGACGATGAGGCCCGCGAGGGCCGCCGATACTGCTGCGTTGTGAATTCTCTCGGCAAGAAACATGGTTGTGGCCAGTGTACAATCCGGGGAGCGCAAGAGCCCCATGATTCCATCCTCATCGACCGTCGAAAACACGGACCATCTGCAGCGGCGGATTGGATTGCGCTCGGCGGTTGCGCTGAACATGCTGGAGATGATCGGCGTGGGTCCGTTCATCACGCTGCCGCTGGTGATTACGGCGGCGGGCTACCGGCTCTCAGTGTGGGCGTGGCTGCTGGGCGCGGCGATCGCCGTGGCCGACGGGCTGGTGTGGGCGGAGCTGGGCGCGGCGTTTCCGCGGGCGGGCGGATCGTATGCGTTTCTGCACGAGATCTATGGGCCGAAGAAGGCGGGCAACTGGCTGAGCTTTCTTTATGTGTGGCAACTGAGCTTCTCTGCTCCGCTGTCGATTGCCTCGGGGTGCATCGGGCTCGCGAGCTTTCTGGCGTGGTTCTGGCCGGGGCTGACGGGCTCGCCGCTGGCGTGGCTGCCCGGGCTGCACTATGCGAACTTTGCCGCGGCGGGGACTTGCCTGCTGGTGACGGCGCTCCTGTATCGCAACCTGAGCTCGATTACGCGGCTGGCGTGGGTGCTGTTTGCGGGCGTGATGGCGGCGCTGGCGGGGGTGATTGTCTCAGGCTTTGCGGGAGCGGCGGCGCATGGCGGATGGCACATGCCGATGGCGCCTGCGCAGTCTGTTGCGGTGGCGCTGGGCGGGCTGGCGCAGGCCACGCTCATCACGACGTATGACTACTGGGGCTACTACAACATCTGCTTTCTGGGCGGCGAGGTGCGCAGGCCGGAGAAGACGATTCCGCGGGCGATTCTGCTTTCGGTGCTGTTTGTGTCAGCGTTCTACGTGACGATGAACCTGGCTGCGCTGCCGGCGGTGCGTGATGCGGCAGGGCATGTGAGCAACGGCGTGGCGCACCTGCAACTGGTGGCGGAGATTGCGCGGTCGGCCTTTGGCCAGTGGGCGGGACGGCTGATGGCAGCGCTGATTGTGTGGACGGCGTTTGCGTCTGTGTTCTCGCTGCTGCTGGGCTACAGCCGCGTGCCGTTTGCGGCAGCGAGGGACGGGAACTATTTCAGCGCGCTCGCGGCGGTGCATCCGAAGCACGGGATTCCGCACCGCTCGCTGGTGGCGCTGGGGCTGGTGGCGTCGGCGTTCTGCTTCTTCAGCCTGCAGCAGGTGATTACGATGCTGGTGATCACGCGCATCCTGCTGCAGTTTCTGCTGCAACATGTGGGCGTGATGTGGCTGAGGGTGCAGCGGCCGGAACTGGAGCGGCCGTTTCGCATTCCGCTGTATCCGCTGCCGCCGCTGGTGGCGATGGGCGGGTTCCTGTTTATCCTGGCGAACCGCAGCCATGCGGTGGGCGGGCTGACGGTGGCGGCGGGCATTGCCGTGAGCGGGACGCTGATTTATCTGGTGCGCGCGAAAAGGCTGCGGCAATGGCCGTTTGCCGGGTGAGGATCAGGCCCGGGGCTGAAGCCCCCGACTCGGGATTGGGATCAGTTCATGGGCCTGAAGGTCCCTGCTCCCTCCGGATTGGGATGCTCATGGGGTTCGGAATGTCTGCATGCGTGGATGCGGAGTGAAGACGTCCGATGATGAGTGCGAAATTTTATGCAAGATTTCTGTGGAAAACAAAAATAAATAAGGGGGGGTAGGGGGGTGCCACCTGGGGGCTCGCAGGCTGCGCATGCCGATCAGGCGGCGGTGGCTTTGGGCGACCTGGGCTGAGAGCGCGCCCCACTGAGCGCGACCTGGGCTGCATAGAGGAGCTTGGTGCTTTTTGAGGAATCAATGGCGCCGAGGAGAATGCCCTGGGCGACGCAGGCGATGAAGTCGCGGATGTTGTCCTGGCCGACGAGCGGGGGCATGGCTTCACGAAAGGCGACGGCGGCGGAGTCGGTGGCAGCTGCTTTGGTTTGATTGATGGCGATGTTGGCCTTGTAAACACGCGCAAAGGCCTCGCTGCAGCGGGCGACGGCGGGATTTGCGTGGGCGGGCTCGACGGATGCCGGCACGGATTGCGATTCGGTGGACATGGTGGGGTTCTCCTGAGACGGAGGGCTGATGAGCCCTTTATTACTGACTACACTGATTGTGAAGGAATTGGCGAAATAGTCTGCAAGGCCGGGATAGAAAGATTGGCGTGTTGATTCAAGGGCTTGAGGAGGGCGGCGGTACGGAAGGGGTTGACATCGGGCCGGGAGGCTGCGGTCCCAGGTCTCTGCGAGAGTTGCGGAATCCGGGGGGCGGTGGTCGCGCGGAGGTTCGTGGTTTCCCACCCTTCCCGCAGAAGGCGCGGGAAGGATGGGAAACCCGGCGTGGTTTGGATTCGTGGATTCCCAGGTCTCAAAGACGAGACCTGGGGCACGCGGCAGGGACGGGGGCTATTGCGCTCGCAGGTCTCTGCGAGACCCTTCGACAAGCTCAGGGCACGCTCTGCGAGCACCCGAATCTGGTCATTACCTGGTTGAGCAGCCCGTATGCGGCTTCAGGATGGACAATTCGGTGTTGAGCCAGTCGGAGAGGCGCTTGTCGGCGATTTCGGCGTCTTCGGCCCCGGGGCTGAGCGAGGAGCGGGCGAGTGCGACGGAGACCTTGACCTTGCCCTTCATGCAATAGGCTCCGGTGAGCCGGGCGAGGCCCTGGTCGGCGATGTCGAGGGTGTCGGCGGAGAGCTTGCCTTCGGCTCCGGATATATCAAACGGGGCCAGGATGATCTGATTGACGATCAGCTTGTCTGTCTTGATGCCGGAGGAGTCGAAACGGACGACGAGGGTGGCGCGGCGCTCGAGGGCGTCGGGGTTGGCGGTGAAGTTGATGCCCGGAAGAGTGATGCCTGCGGGGTTCGGCTTGGGCGCTTTGGCGTCAATGGCGAGGCGGTAGGGAAGGCCCTTCCACTTGGGTTCTGTGGGAATGCCGGGAGCCTCTTTTGTCTTAGGGCCGCACCCGGCCAAGAGCAGTACTCCGCCGATTGCCAATAGGATGGCTTTTTTCACGTGGTCCTCCTGATTGCTGAAAAATGACGGGCCAGAATACCACCTGCGGGGGCGGGTGGTGTGTGAGGGGGCCGAGTGAGGCGCGGAGGTTCGTGGTTTCCCACCCTTCCCGCAGTAGGCGCGGGAAGGATGGGGCACCCGGCATCGCGGGGAGAAAGACAAAAGCAGATCCTTCGCTCCGCTTACCCCAACGCGCTGCGCGCGCGGGTTCGCCAAGCGTGCTCCGCTCAGATGGGATGAAAAGGTGGTGGCGTACCTTCCTGATAGGTGCTCGAGGCACAGAGATTGCTTAGGAGGAAG
>JAGWRX010000136.1 GCA_028876395.1 Acidobacteriota bacterium | reverse complement strand
CGGGCCCGGGGCCAAAATAAAACGGCGCAGCCATCACTGGCCGCGCCGCTCCTGTTTATGCCCGGACCGTGTGTCCGGAAGGTTGAAACAGTTCGCTCTAGAAGAGGTTCCAGAGCGACTGGTTGTAGACCTCGTGGTGGTATTGCACCTCGGAGCCCTTGACGAAGGTGCCCAAGGCGCGCGGGCAACGGTCGGCAGAGGCCTGCTTCAGGTCTGCAAACCGGCCCTGAACGTCGGCGCCGATGATTTTCGCAATCCAGTTCGACGCCTTGAAGTCGTCGATGGCCTGCTGGATGTGATCCGGCAGGTAGCGCTGCGCCTGGCGCAGGTTTTCGATCGAGGCTTTGTTGCCGTCGATGCCCGTCTTGAAGATGGAAAAGAGCGTCAGGTAGGGGTTGGCGTCAGGAGCCACCGACCGCACCTCAACGCGCATCGACCGTGAGTTGCCGATGGGCACGCGCACCATCGAGCCGCGATCCGTGGCCGAGGCCTTGATCTGGTTCGGAGCCTCAAAGTGCGGGTCGAGACGGCGATAGGCGTTCACGCTGGGATTCAGGACCAGGCAGATATCCAGCGCGTGGCTCAGGATGCGATCAATGAAGTCCCAGCCGAACGGCGAAAGCTGCTCCTGTCCCTTCTCGTCCCAGAACAGGTTGGTCTTGCCCTTGGAGATGGAGACGTTGGTGTGCATGCCGCTGCCGTTGACGCCCACCACGGGCTTGGGCAGGAAGCTGGCCGTGTAGCCCATGTTGTTGGCGATCTGGCGGGTCAGGAGCTTGTAGAGCTGAATCTGGTCGGCCGCAGCCACCACTTCGCCGTAGCCGTAGTTGATTTCAAACTGGCTGGGCGCCACCTCGGGGTGATCCTTCTCGTTCTGGAAGCCCATGGCGCGCTGGACTTCGGCGGCGGTGTCAATAAACTGGCGCAGTGGATCGAGCGGGAGCACGTGGTAATAGCCGCCCGTGTTGATGAACTCAAATTTTCCCGTCTCGTGGAACTTCCGCTCCGCATCTTTGCCCGCGAACAGGAAGCCCTCGATTTCGTTGGCTGCGTTGAGCGTGTAGCCCTTCTCCGCATACAGGGTGTCAGAGTAATTCTTGAGAACGCCGCGGAGGTCGCCGGAGTAAAGCGTTCCGTCCTTGTCGATCACCGTTCCGAAGACCAGCACCTTGCCGTTGCCAAAGACGTCGGCCGGCACCCAGTAGAAGGCGCTCCAGTCGATGCCCAGGCGCAGGTCGCTCTCCTTCTGCGCGGTGAATCCGCGGATGGAGGAGCCGTCAAAGGTCAGGTTCTCATAGGCACCGAGCAGAAACTTCTTGTCGTAGTCGAGCAGGTGCAGGCGGCCTTCGAGGTCGCTGAACAGCACGGTTACGGCCTTGATCCGCTTCTCGTCGGTCAGGTATTTGAGCCGCTTTTCGCGGATTTCGTCGATTGGCAACCGGTTGGCGCGGTCTGCCTTGGCTTGCAGGTTCAGTTCTTCAAGCTCGTCATAAGGAAGAGCAAGAAAGTTCCGGTACTCAGTAGACATATGTCTCCTTCTGGACGAAAAAGGGAATGAGAATTCAAGATCAGTGTAGGGTTCCGGACATAAGGAACCCGTAAAGATTTCCTGAGGGCGCCAGCCTACCGGTGACGGGCAACCAGCACCATCAACAACAGGATAACAACAGGGATAAGCGCGAGGGCGGAATAATACAGAATTGTGCGCGGCAAATGCGCCTTGCGCTTGCGCCAGTCGCGCAACTCGGGCCGGTCCTCGACTCCTACCTGGTCGAGATGCTTCAAATCCGAGGCGAAATCGTGCGCTCTTGCATACCGATTCTTGGGGTCCCGTTCCAATGCGCGATACAGTACTTCCTGCAACTGGGGCGAGACGGTGGGGTCGGCGACCGTGGGCGGCGTGGGGTGGTTCAGGAGGCGATCGTTCATCACCTCCATGGGCGAAGAACCGGAGAAGGGAAGCCTGCCCGTGAGCATCTCGTAGAGGATTACCCCAAGCGCATAGATATCCGACCGCCCGTCTCCCCGCTTGCCCTTGACCTGCTCAGGAGCGATGTAGTCGGCGGTGCCCAGGGTGGCGGTGAAGTTGGCATAGGTCAGCCGCCGCGCCGAGGAGTCGCCGGCAATGCCGAAATCCATGAGCTTGATGTTGTCCTCAGCGTCCACCATGATGTTTTCCGGCTTCAGGTCGCGGTGCACAACCCCGTTGTCATGGATGTATTCGAGCGCCTCCAGCACGGAGATGGCAATGCGGAGCGCCCGGTCCCGTGGAATTCTGCCTTCGTCCATGATCTGGCGCAACAGGCGTCCTTCGCACCACTCCATCACCATGTAGACGCGCGAGCGCTTCTCGCCGCCATAGACGCGCATGATTTTGGGGTGGTGGAGCCTCTCACCAATGCTGGCCTCGCGCTGAAAGCGGTCAAAGAGGATGGGATCGGCTTCCATATCGGGATGCGGAATCTTCAGCGCCACGACGCGGTTGTCGCGCACGTCCACGGCGCGGAAGATGGACGCCATTCCACTGCGCGCCACGGGCGCCTGAATGCGGTAGGAGTCGATTTGTGTACCCGTTTCTATGTTGTCAAGAAAACCCATTATGGGTAAGGCTCCGTGGAAGTGGCTGTCACTACTCTACCGGGAAATGATTCTGAAGTCTCATGGGATCGATAAGTCTTTTCTCGAGGACTATGAGGGCAGTCGATAAGGCCGGCCGCGATACATGCCTACCTGCTCCACTGAGCGCACGCGAATCACCTGCGCGGTGGTGTTGTCATTGCCGTCGATTTCCACGGCGCGCGCCACCAGATCGCGCGCAACTTCGTCCATGTTCCTGTTCTGCGAAACGAGTGCGGCGATTTCCGCGCTGCTCAGCTCGTCGTGGAGGCCATCGGAGCACAGCACCAGCAGGTCGTCGGGCTGCAGTGTGAGCGCGGTGGTGTCAGGAGAGACAAACATCTCCGGCCCCAGAGAGCGGATGAGCACGTGGCGCGCCTCGGAGGTCGCAATCTCGTCGGCTGAGATCAGCCCCATCTTCCTCTGCTCGTTCACCAGCGTGTGGTCCTGGGTTATCTGCTTTGCATGGCCATTGCGGACCAGGTAGCAGCGCGAGTCGCCGACGTGCGAAACGATTGCCTGATCATGACGGAGCGCGCATGCCACCAGCGTGGTGGCCATCTTTTTGCCACGGAACTCCCGGGCGAGTGTGCGGTCGTGCACTGCCGCGTTGGCGAACTGAATGAGCCGCGGAAGCAGGCTGATGAGCATCGCGCCGGGCTGCGCCTTTGCGAACTCCTCTGTCAGCACGGAGATCGCCGTGGACGAGGCCACTTCGCCCAGGTCCATGCCGCCCACGCCGTCTGCGACAGCGAAAAGATAGCCGTGGGAGCGCACCTGGTGGCGCGAATTGGGGATGAAGGCTCCCATCGCGTCTTCATTGTTCGTTCGAACTTTGCCGGGGTCACTGGCCTGGCCGAACACTACATCCAACATGGGCGCCGCCGCCTGAAGGGTTTTTTCCGCGCTGTCGCGGGGAAAGTTATCTCGATTCTTGAACAGCTGGTTGAAAAAAGATCACTGGGTGGTTTCACCTTGCCCGCCTCAATCACGATATCGGGTAAAGCGGCCACCCAGCGCCCATGGTTGGGTTGATGAACAGCATCGATTCTATTTTGCTTCGAGCAAGACTGCCTTGCCCTTGGCTCTGGAGGAGCGCAGGAAGTAATACGCGCCATACAGGCCCCAGACTCCGGCAATGGCGAGCGCCAGCAGAGGTTCCTTCGATGTGCCGTAGCCCATGAAGGGACCGATCAGGTAGAAGGCCATGCACACCAGATTGGCTACCAGGCCGAAAAGCGGGATGAGCATGTGCCGCACAAAGCTGAAGTCTGCGCGCTTGTGGAAGGCCACCATGCACAGGAAGCAGCTGAGCGCATACAGGATGAACGTGCCAAAGTTGGAGGTGAGTGTGATGGTCAGCAGCGAATTGGGCAGTGCCGCCATCTGGTCATGTGTCGTGTAGCCAAAGCTGGAGAAGATGCCATGCGGGAGTGCCGCGATGGTGGCGTCGGTGGGTGCGCTGCCGTCTGCGAAGACCAGCATAACAGCCAGGGTGCCCAGTACCGCTGAGATCACGGCCAGCGTCCAGATGGCGCGCCTCGGCGTCAGCGACTCGGCGTGCAGGATGCCGAAGTGCTCCGGAGCCTCATCGTCCTTGCCCATTGCGTAGGTCACGCGGGCGCCGGTATTCATGCAGCTCAGCGTGGTGCCGATCAGCGCCAGGAAGACCGTGAGAGCTTCGGCCAGCATGAAGTACTTGCCGTGGCCTTGGCCCAACAGCGCATCGCCGACCATAATCATCATGTCGCCGATGGGCGCCGCGGAGCCTGCCGCGCTCTGCATCGTGTAGCCCGAGTTGAGGAAGTAGTTGGCTGCGAAATACTCAATCAGATAACAGACCAGGCCCTGAATCAGCAGCGAAGCGATTACCGCGATGGGTATATGCTTGGTGGGATTCTTGGCCTCGCCGCCCATCGAAGTCACCGATTCAAATCCGACCAGGATCAGAATGGCAACCGTTGCCTGAATGAATATCCAGCTGAACTTGTGCGGCGTCACCACGGAAGAAGCCTTGGTGTGCGTGAGGAAGTTGCCGCTGGCATCCTTCTCAGGGTAGGTGATGACGTAGGGAACGGGCTTGCCCGCCGCGTCCAGCAGGGGCTGAGGCGTTCCGCTGGCGTCGCGAATCGTGGACCCGTCCTTGGGGTTGGTCGCGAACTGATAGGTGTAGGTCGAGAGCGACTGCGCGTCGTATTGGAAGCCGGTAGAGCCGGTGGGATGGCTCACGCGATAGCCGAGCGCCAGAACGCTGAAGACCAGCAAGGCGGAGATTTGTACGATGTTGATCGCCAGGTTCACGGCCGTCGAGGCGCCGGCGCCCTTCTGCGCAATCCAGGCAACGAAGAAGGAGAAGACGATCGCCACCAGCGCCATGAACACCGGGCCAGGGTTGGAGCCGCTTAAAAAGCCCGGGTTCAGAAAGCCGACAACATATCCGACGAAGATGCCCGTCGTTGCGACCATCACACCGGGATAAACCCAGTAGTAAAGGTGCGAGCCCCAGCCCACAATGAACTTGGCCACGCGGGCGTATTTGAAGGCTTTGTCTTTCGACAGCAGCGCCTGCTCGGCGTAGTAGTAGCTGGAGCCTGTGCCGGGATAGAGCTTGGAGATTTCAGCATAGGACACAGCAGTGGCCAGGCACAGGAGCAGGGCAAAAAGAATGCCCCACCACATGTCTGGAGCGGTGGTCGGCGTGCCGGTGGTCGCCTGAATGAAAAAGGTGAGCCACAGGAAGGCGCCGGGGGCGATGAGAGCCATTGCGTTGCTGGTCAACCCGGTTAGGCCCAGGGTGGCCTGCATCTGAGGTGCTTTCTGATCTGCCATGAGCATTCTCCTGGAAATTGAATTTCGTCTGGCCGCTCCCGGTCATTGATTCCGGGACTATCGTCGAAGCTTGTAAAGCGCCCCGGCCAGGCAGGATCTGCCAACACTGGCCGGCCGGGGATTTGGTTTTGCATTCCTGCGTTATCTGTCTTGCGCGACGGCCGGAAGCCGGTGCGCTCCGTTTAACGTTTGGGCCCGAAGAAGGCAACAAAGCCGGCGGTCACCGTGGACTGCGCATCCACCATGGCGCTGTCGCCCTTGTGAAAGAAGGCGACGTCAGACCAGTCGCGACGATATTCAACGCGCGACAGGAGGCCTTCCGCCCACTTGTACTCGTAGGTTGCCGTAAACTCCTTCACCTTCTGTTTGGTGCCAGTGGAGAAGCCATTCTCGTCGTTGAAGTACTCGAAGCGGCCGGCCAGCGCCGAGGTTCCCGTTACCTGCCCGCGTGCTGCAACGGCAACGCCCTGCCAGTGGTTCAGCGCTGTGTCGCCCTGCGCAGCCATGGCATCGCGATTCTGCCCGTAGTCGTAGTTGATATAGGCGTTGAACTTCGCGTTCGGCGTCAGCAGCAGTGTTGTATCGATCAGGTTGCGATAGCCCTTCTGCGTGTTGGTGTTCTCGGGGCCGGTGTAGTAGTTCAGGTTCCAGGTGTACTTGGGCTTCACGTACGCGCTGGTCAGGCCGATCGTCGCGCCGCCGTTGCTTTTGGTTACGTTGTTCCACCCGTTCACAACCTGCACGCCGATGGTTTCAGACTTTGTCACCGGCATGGAGGAACGCAAGCCGAAGTGGAAGTAGGGAATGGCCCACGCAAACAGAAGCGAGCGCGAGTAGTTCCAGTTGTCCTTGGACTCGATTACTTCCGCTCCCGCCGAGGTGACGAACTTGCCAAAGTCCAGCTCCAGTCCCTTGGCCTTGGCCGGCTTCAGGCTCAGGAAGGCCTGCTCGATGTATTGCCCCTCATTGGCGGCGCTGCTGGGGCCGTTCACCAGGGTGTTTGCACGGCCGAAGATCAGGTCGACATGCGCGCCCACCGGATCGGGATCGTGGTTCAGTGTCAACCGTGCCTCGGCGAGGCTGAACTGGTCCGTCTTGTCGTTGAAGTTGTACAGGTCGTTGATCTGTCCATTGGCGGCGTCGCTTGGCCGATTGGCGTTATAGCTGTAGTAGCCGTCGATCAAGCCGCTCAGATCCATGGGCCCAACGCTCCACGTGGGCGCTGCCGGCGCTGCTGCCGGCGCTGCCGCCGGAGCCGGTGTTTGTTCAGGTGCGGGCGTTGCGGGCGCTTGCGCGCCTGCCGCTGTGGCAACTGCCATGGCGATGCCGGTGACCGACTGCAGGATGCGGTTACGGTTCAGATTGATCTGCACTGTTCCTCCCAAATTAGAAAGATGGTTAGTCGTATAACGCAGAAATTCAGACACGAAGGGCACCGAGGCCGCACTTTGGCTGGTGCGGACTCCATCATGACCAAGCCCTCGAGTTGGAAGGGTGGCCGCGCCGTTTGGGGTCATAGCTCGGGAGTAGCGCCGGGTTTGGGCTGCTCCCAGATGTGGTACCGGTCGTTGCAGGTTGATATTAGTAATGCAAACAGCACATAAAGAACAAATGAGGATTGCAAAAAAGATTCATATGGCAGCCTCGGCCTGCACGGCGCAGCCTCACAGCGACGGGTTCACCGCAGGGACTGGCGGCACGATTACAACGGCGCACATAAGAAAGACATTGTGAAACTGCTAAAATTCACTCACGATTTATCTGCGCTGATACGGACGACTCTGTGGGCGTCAAATGCCTTTGCGCTCTGTAACTTCACTGCACGAGTTGCCGGGCAAAGAGCAGGCCTGACCCTCATAACGCAATGCCGAACGTCCGTCGCCCATTCGTTTGGAAAGGACCGTAACCGGTTGTCTGGACCATACATCTCCGCGCACACTCTTTTTGGCGCCCGGCGCGCGCGCGGGTCCGGGTTGCGGGCTCTCTTGTTTTTTATGGAGTGCTTGCTGGGGATTGCGGGAGTGATTCTGGTCGGCGTTCTGGTGCACTGGTTTCACTGGCTGCTTCCAGTGGCTGCTCTGCTTTGTCTTCTGATTGTGGTCCCTACGGCTCTCTTAACCGGATTCTGGCAGGCGGTCGTTGTTTCGCTTGCGGCGGTTCTGGTGCAAGGCTTCTTCACCGCGCGTCAGCCCGCAATGAATGCTATCAAGGATCCGGCCAACTCAGTTACCCTGCTGGCCTTCGTGGTTACGGCACTGCTGGTCAGCCGGCTTTCCGCGCGGGTGACGGAACACGCCAAGGAAGCGGAATCCTGGGGCGGGCAGATGCATGATCTGTATGAGTTCACCCGGCGCACGCTGCAGATGAATCTTCACGTCGAGCCCGGCGCTCAACTCGCGGATCTGGTTCACGAGATCTTTGCGCTTGCGGGAGTGGTGGTCTTCGATGCCGATCTCCACGAGACATACCAGGCTGGCTTCTGGAGCGAGGACCCTCGCGAGCTGGCGCAGAATGTCTACTACTTCGAGACATCGGACGACGATCCTGAAACAGGAATTGCCCGCCGCGTCGTGCGCCTGGGCACAGTTCCCATCGGCAGCCTAGTGGTGCGGGGAGACACCAGCCCGCTCACCAACAATGCCATTGCGTCGCTCATCGCCATCACCTTCGATCGCTACCGCGCTTTTGCGAACGAAAGTCGAATCGAAACAGAGCGCCTTACCGAGCAGTTGCGCTCCACCGTGCTTGACAGCCTGGCCCACGCCTACAAGACGCCGCTTACCGCCATTCGCGCGGCCTCAACGGGTCTGGGCGAAATGGGCCATCTGTCGCCCGCGCAGGCGGATCTGGTGTCGCTCATCGACGAGCAGGCAGGCCTGCTCAGTGACCTGACAACGCGCCTGCTGACCACGGCCCGTCTCGATGCCGGCGAAGTCGCCATCCATGCCTCTCCCGTGGCTGTGGGCGCGCTGATTGACGAAGTTGTCGCCAGCCTCAGGGATCGCCTGGCCAGCATGAAAGTCGCCATTGACCTTTCCGACGAGAACCTCGTTCTGCTCTGCGATCGTCAGCTGATGAGCATGCTGCTCACCCAGTACATTGACAACGCCTGCAAGTACTCAATCTATGGCACCACGATCACCATCCGCGCCGAACAGGCGAAAGGTGAAGTGATTTTTTCCGTGCACAGCTACGGTCCTGTCATTCCCATGGCGGACCGCGAGCGCATCTTCGATCGCTACTATCGCTCCTCCACCTCGTCCAACCGGGCCGCAGGCACGGGCATCGGACTCTCAGTCGCCAAGCGCGCGGCCATGATACACGGCGGCTATGTCTGGGTCACCAGCGACGAGCACGAGGGCACAACCTTCTATGCGGCCATTCCCGCACCGGAGCAAAAGAGGAAATCCCGATGAGTCAGCCCGCCATTCGCGTTCTTATCGTTGACGACGAAGCAGCCATTCGCAGAGCGCTGCGGCCCCCCCTCGCCGAACTTGGCTTTCAAGTCACTGAGGCTTCGCGTGGCGAAGAGGCATTGCAGCTGCTTCATGCCGGCGCCTTCGACGTCGTTCTGCTCGACATCAATATGCCGGGCATCGGCGGTATTGAGACGCTGCGCCGCATCCGAGCGTCCGCGCCGCGACTGCCGGTCCTCATGGTCACGGTGCGTGAGGGCGAGGAAGAAAAGGTGGAAGCGTTGGAGCTGGGGGCCGATGACTACATCACGAAACCCTTCAGCGTCCGCGAACTCATCGCGCGCATTCGCACCGCGCATCGGCGCGTCCACGCTCCGGTGCGCGCCGAGGATGCGCCCATCGAGATTGGCGAGATATGCCTCACGCCGGTGCGCCGCGTCGTGACCAAGCGTGGCCAGCCGGTGCACCTCACGCGCAAGGAGTACGAGATTCTCCACTGCCTCATGAGCCGCGCCGGGCGCGTGGTCACCTATGCCCGGCTGCTCACTGCCGTGTGGGGCGCCAACTGCCGCGAAGAGGTGGAATATCTGCGCACCTTCGTCCGCCAGTTGCGCAAGAAGATCGAGGACGATCCCTCGAATCCGGTCTACCTGCTCACCGATGTGTATGTGGGTTATCGCTTTGCCGACGCGCAGATGCTGCAGGACAAGGCAGACGAAGCCGCCTCATTCGCGGGCGCCGAGGAGGAAAAATCCTGAGCGTTGGGGATGCGCGGGCAGGTTGCAGGAGCGATCCGCCCGCCTTCTACTCGTCGTAGTGCAACAGGCTGAAGACGTCGTACTCCGGAAAGCGATCGCGGCCCTTCAGGAAGTCCAACTCGACGGCAAAGGCGAGTCCGGCAATTTCGCCGCCTAACTGCTTCACCAATTGCACCGTAGCCTGCATGGTGCCGCCCGTGGCCAGCAGGTCATCCACCAGGACCACGCGCTGGCCGGGCGTTATCGCGTCCAGGTGAATCTCCAGAGTGTCCGTGCCATACTCCAGGTCATAGGTCACCCGCGCCACCTGTGCGGGCAGCTTGCGCGGCTTGCGCACCGGCACAAAGCCTGCATTCAGCCGGTAGGCCAGCGCGGGGCCAAAAATGAATCCGCGCGCCTCGATACCCAGCACAAGATCGATCTTGCGCTCAATGTAGTACGCGGCCAGCGCATCAATAAGCTGGGCGAAGCCGGTTTTATCCCTCAGCAGCGTGGTGATGTCGTAGAAGAGAATTCCCGGCTTGGGAAAATCGGGCACCGTGCGCACCAGCGCCTTCAGGGCGTCCACGTTGATCTGCTTGTGCTTCTCGGGCATGCGTCCGCTCGCTCCTGGCTCTTGCTTCAAACTTTGCCTTGACTCAATGTTTGGAAAGGGAAGTGGCAGGCAGGTCAGCTTCCTTACAAATTATAGGCGACAGGGAACAGGGAATAGGCGAAAGGGAATAGGGAATAGGGAGTGGGGAGCAGCATTCTGGAATTGTGTGGGAATTCAAGCATGCAGGCATGGCCAGTCCATTAACGGCTGCCCCTACCACGCTCCATCAATACGGAACGAACTCAGACCGGCGGCCTCGCTGTCGTCCAGGTAGTGCTCGATGACCTGATCCACGCGGCTGCCGCGCGGCCCGCTGCGCAGACTGGCTCGCAACTCGGCCAGGTCGGCCAGATCGCCCGCGGCCACAACCTCCACGTCGCCATCGTCGGTGTTGCGCACCCAGCCGCGCAGGTCCAGCTCACTGGCCTCGCGGTGAACGAACCACCTGAAGCCAACGCCCTGCACCCGTCCCTTGATCAGAAAATGGAGAACCATCGTTGCGCACCATGGCCAGTCTTTCAGATGCGCTGGCCGTGTGCAACTGGCGCGGCAACTCTTCTGGTACCATACGCTCTACCAACCAATCTTGAACCTTTTCCGGGCAACTCTCGCGACTCATTGGATGGAGCCAATCATGCTGCCAGAGCCTTCTTCTATACGCATTCATGCCGAGGATCAATGTCCGTGGGCGACCCGCGGAATCATGGCATTGCCGCTGCTCTGCCTCGCGCTCGCGCTGCTCTTCGGGCCGGGCGCCAGCGCTGCGGCGCAGCCCTCGGGCAACAGCACTGTCCGCATCGCGAACGCACTGGAGCCGCGTATCGGCATTCTTATCCCCAATAACCCGCCGGATTACAGCATCATCATGGGTGCCTTTGAGAAGCAGGGCACAGAAAACTTTGGGCCGTTCGAGTTTCAGATGGGCCGGATTCGCAATGTGCCGGTTGTTGTTGTTCTGCCGCCGGAGGACGGCCCACTGGTGCGGAGCCTGGCCGCGCAATCGATGTTCGAGCACTACAACGTGAAGGCCGTGGTGTATGCCGGTACGTCGGGCGCGCACCTCGGGCCGGACCGGATGCGAATCGGCGATATTGTCCTGGGCGCTGAGAATGTGGACTTCGGCAATTTCTTCATGTCGAAGACGGGAGATGTGGTCGGAGGCGAGTTCGATGCTCCGGGCAGGCGCCGCCGCTTTCGCGAGTTTTATCTCGATCCACAGCTGCTGGGATATCTTGCCTGCTCCGCGAGCCGGGTGGCCGCGCATACCGCGCTGGAGCCCTGGGCGAATCCGGTCTACAAGCGCGAGAAGCCGCAGGTTTTTTACTTCGGCGTGCAGGGCACGAGCACGATGTGGCTGGCGAATCCTGAATTTATTGCGAAGGCGCATCGCGCCTTCCACGAGATCGACGAAGATGGCGACTGGTATTCAAACCTGGCCGCGACCTTGTATCACGTGCCCTTCATTGAGGTGAGCGTGATCTCCGACAGCATTCTGGAATTTCCTGAGACGGAGCGCGGCCTACCCAAGCCGCCGGAAAAGCAGCAGTCAACGGGTTTTCTGGCGCAGCGCATCAGCAATCGGATCGCAATCGATTTAATTGGGCAGTTCGGTGAACAGATTCTAGGCGGCAGATTTTCCACCCCGCAGGACAGCCCGTTTCCTGCCGCATACTTCGCCGATCCAACCCATGTTCAGGACTTGTTGAAGGGTATGGATTGTCGCTGAAGCGCGAGGTCTGCGGGACGTGTCACCACGGCTCCTGCCCAACGCGGCCTGCGTTTGTGTCGCGCTGATTTTCCGGTCCCTACGCTACACTGGACTTCACCATGGTCTTCGTCCTCGATAACTACGACTCATTCACCTACAACCTTGTCCAGTACCTGGGCGAACTGGGCGCGGAGGTTGTCGTCCGCCGCAATGACGAACTGACGGTGGAGGAGGTCGAGGCCCTCAAGCCCGAACGCATCCTGCTTTCGCCCGGTCCCTGTACGCCCGGCGAGGCCGGCATTCTTGTTCCACTCATCCGCCACATGGCCGGCAAAGCGCCGATTCTGGGCGTCTGCCTGGGCCATCAGGCCATCGGCGAGGCCTTTGGCGGCCAGGTCGTGCGCGCACATCATCTGATGCACGGCAAGACGAGCCTGGTCGAGCATGACGGCAAGGGCATCTTCAAAGGGCTGCCGAGCCCGCTCACCTGCACTCGCTACCACTCGCTTATCGTCGCCGAGGATTCGCTGCCCGCCGAGCTTGTTGTGACCGCGCGCACCCGGGAGCAGGATGGCTCGGTTATCATGGGCCTGCGCCACCGCCGCCTGCCTATTGAGGGCGTGCAGTTCCACCCTGAGAGCGTGCTCACCGAGGGCGGCCACCAGATGATCCGCAACTTCCTGGACATGTAGCCCGATGCTCATCCCGCGAAGTGCAACCCGGCCTCGCATTTTCCCGCTCTTCAGGGCGG
>JAGWRX010000009.1 GCA_028876395.1 Acidobacteriota bacterium | reverse complement strand
TTCGATACCGGATGCGCGATGACACCATCGAATTCCGTAACATTCCATTGAGACGAAAACGGATCACCATGAGTCGCACTGTTCCAGGCGAAGGTGATGTCTTTCGGAAACTTTTCAGCGTGTAACGAAGATTTCTCCCTGATGCGGTCCAGCATCGCGTATAGGCCCGGTCGCTTCTTATGCTCCCATCCATCATTCCAAATGGCTAAATCCGCAGGATAGGAGTAGAGGTACAACAGCGTGACCGCCCGTTCCACAAGTGGCCGTACCAACACCTTCGCTCCAAACACGTATCCTTGCCGGATGAGTTCTCGTATGGAGAGAGCGAGGCTGATCGTTTGCGGCACTAGAATGCACGCGGCTCTTTGAAAATCTGACAGGGTTGCATTGTGTGATTTTGGAGCACATTTCAAGTTGAATTCCAGGCACGCAGAAATTGTATGGTCGAAAACCAATACCAGTTTGCGACCCAAGTAGGGTTCATTGTCCGGTGTGAAAACCACCGGCATTTCATCCTCAATCACGGCTCCCCCCTGTCCCCAAGTCTACCCCCTTGCAATTCCCTGCGAATGCGCTTTAGTTAAGGCATGAGAGAACCGATACGCCAGCATATTCTCAACCACATTCAGACAAACGCTGGCTTTCGTCTCCTCAATGTTCAGAATGGAACTGCGAGCGCCGCCGATAAGGAACTTCTCAACGAGGCACTTGGATTTCGCTCTCTCTGTCTTTTCAGCGGGATCAGCGACGAAGAGCTAAAGCGTGCCTGGGACGCGTCCAATCTCGAATACTCGCTTTAGTTAGTACTTCGGCGAGTACGTATTAGGTACATGCACACTCCGAGATTTCCGCTAAGTCACTCGGATTCAAATGTTTGGAAGTGGTGGCCAGGGACGGGATTGAACCGCCGACGCCGGCCTTTTCAGGGCCGCGCTCTACCACTGAGCTACCTGGCCTCAGTGCAGACTTTTTGAGTTGCAATTTCCTGCGCGGAGTCCGGCGCTGCCGGAGAAGATGGGCGGGTCCACGAACAGTGCGCTGCAACAACTACGTCAGTATATCAACTCCCTTTCCTTAAGCCAAACCGGTGGCGGCCGGATGGCGTTGCCGCAAAAAGTATCATTCCCGACGCCGCGGCCTGCCTGAGGCCTGCTGCTTTGCCAGGCGGCCAAATGCTTTGACTTCAACAGGGAGGAGCTGCATTTTTCGCAATTCGAGCGGGCGCCTCTGCTCTACACTGGATGGCAATCATGCGTTTCTCAGCCCTTCGCCCTGCCTGCCTTGCCCTGGTGTCCGTCGCCGCTCTTCATGCCCAACCGCCTGTACCGAGCCCTGCTGCGGAGGCCCGCGCCGCCCGCGCGTACACCGCCGCCGCAAAAGGCGGCCCGCTGGCGCTGCGCGCGTTTCTTGCGCGGTTTCCAAAGGGCGCCGATTTGCATGTGCATCTGAGCGGGGCCGTGTATGCGGAGACCTTTATTAAGGATGCAGCGGAGGACGGGCTGTGCATCGACGCCCGAACACTGAGCCTGGCCAGGCCGCCGTGTGCCGCTCCGCTGGAGCCGGCGAAGGAGTTGACAGGCGTGCTGACGCCGGCGGAGCAGGATCTCTATAACGATCTGGTGAATGCCTTTTCCATGCGCAGCTTTGTGCCCAGTCAAGGCTTCAGCGGGCACGACCAGTTTTTCTCGACTTTTGCCCGGTTTGGCGGCATCGACAAGCGCCACACGGGCGAGTGGGTGGACGAGGTGGCCAGCCGCGCCGCCGCGCAGAACCAGCAGTATCTGGAACTGATGGAGACGCCGCCCTTCAGCCATGCAGCGAAGATTGCACACGAGATCAGCTGGACCCCGAACTTTTTCCAGATGCGCGAGGCGCTGCTGGCGCACGGTTTGCGCGACGAGGTTGCAGCCGACCGCGACGATGTGCGCACGGCCGAGGCGATGCGGCTGAAGCTGGAGCAATGCGGCACGGCGCAGGCCGCGCCCGCCTGCCAGGTGCAGGTGCGCTACATCTACCAGGTGCTGCGCGGCTTTGCGCCGGAGCAGGTGTTTGCGCAGACGCTGTTGGGGTTTGAGACGATTCAGGCGGCGATGGACGGGCACGACGACACGTATGTTGGCATCAACTTTGTGATGCCGGAGGACGGCTTTGTTTCCATGCACGACTACACGCTGCAGATGATGATGCTGGACTATCTGCACTCGGTGTATCCGCGCGTTCACATCACGCTGCACGCGGGCGAACTGGCGCCGGGGCTTGTGCCGCCGGAGGGCTTGCGCTTCCACATCCGTCAGGCTGTGGAACTGGGCCACGCGGAACGCATCGGCCACGGCGTCGACGTGATGTATGAGGACGACGCGCCGGCGTTGCTGAAGGAACTGGCGCGGAAGCACGTGATGATTGAGATCAACCTCAGTTCGAACGATGGGATTCTGGGCGTGCAGGGCGTTGAGCATCCCTTCCCGCTCTACCGGGCCGCGCATGTGCCGGTGGCGCTCTCGACAGATGATGAGGGAGTCAGCCGCATCGATCTGACGAATGAGTATGTGCGCGCCGCGCTGGACTACGACCTGAGCTACCGCGATCTGAAGCAGATGGCGCGCACGGGAATGGAGCATAACTTTCTGCCGGGCGAGAGCCTGTGGGCCGCGCCGGATGTTTTTGGCGCGACGGCTGCCGCATGCAAGGGGCAGGCGCTGGGCGCGGAGAAGCCTATCGGCGCGTGCAAGACATTTCTGGATCACAGCCAGAAGGCCGCGGCGCAGTGGGAGCTGGAGCGGCGCTTCAGGGCGTTTGAAGCGCAGTATTGAGCGCACGCGCGGTGTGTTCGCCGCGGACGCGGAATGGCTGCGCGCCTGGCTGCGAAGTTATTCCTCGTGATGCAGCGTCTCTCCGCCGGGGCCAACCTGCACCTCGGAATGCCTGCCTGCGTTGAGCACCTGAGCCTCATATGCGACGAGGGTTCCGTGCTTGATGAGCGATTCGACCTTGGTGATGGTTCCTTTGCCTGCCTTCTGACGCAGAGCGGCCTGTACGTTTGCGGGCAGGCTGGCCAGCGCGACCTGCTCTTCGATTTCGAGCAACTGGCCGTCGGGAGCGATCGTTACATCCTTTGAATGGCCTCCGGTGGTCATCTGCACTTCGTATTCAAGCTGGCCATCTTCCCTGTCCTGGCTGTACCCGAGGACGGTTGCGCCTTTGCTTTGCTGCTCGGCAGTTTTTCTGACGGCGGCGGGCAACTGGTTTTTGGCGATCTTTTTCTCTGCGGCAATGGGCGGAACCGCGAATGCGGCGATGACGATGAGAGCGAAGACGCCTGCGTGAACTCGAAACATGGGGGCTCGCTTTCCGCAGCCTTTCGGCTTGCAAGGCGAGAGTACGCGCGGGAGGCTTAAGTCAACGTGAAGCTCACAGCGCGGCGGTTTCAGGTTGCACAGGAGTGAAGACATGGCCGCCCGCGGAATAGACTGTGTGGCATGGACAACGAGCGCATCCGCGTGTTTTGTCTGGGGCTGCCGCACGTGGCGGAGACGGTGAACTGGGGGCACCACCTTGTGTACTGGGCGGGCGACCGCGACATCGGCGGCAAGATGTTTGCCATGACCGATCTGGAGGGCACGGGCACGGGTGTGCTGTGGTTCCACTGCGGGGCGGAGCGGTTTCACGAGCTGCTGGAAGTGGAGGGCATTATTCCCGCGCCATACCTTGCGAAGGCGTACTGGGTGACGGTGGAGCGTTGGGACGTGCTGCGGCCGCGGGAGATTGAAGACGAACTGCGGCGGGCGCATACTCTGGTGTATGAGAAGCTGCCCAGGCGCACGAGGACCTTGCTCGCGCTGCCGGAGAAGGAGCGGGTGAAGTTGATCCGCGAGCGGAAAAAGGTGCTGGCGGCGCGCGGTGCCGACCGCACGCGCAAGGGCCTGTGACGGTATTCGACAGGAACGGAATGGGCGCGAGGTGCGTATCTGGTGGCGAGGGCGGTTTTGTGTCCTTGACGGCGAACGAGGCGCTGAAACGATGGTGAAGTTTCTGTTGTGGTGCATTCTGCTGGTCTTGTGCTGGCCGCTGGCGCTGATCGCGCTGGTGCTGTATCCGTTTGTGTGGCTGCTGCTGCTGCCGTTCCGGCTGGTCGGGATTGCCGTGGGCGGCGCTCTGGCGCTGGTGAGCGCGATTATCTTTCTGCCGGTGCGGGTGATGCGGGCAATCTGACGGCGTGCCCGATGCGTGTTTCACAACGCCGCGAAATTATCTGCAAGCTCGCTGTGGAAAACTGCAAATAAAAAAGGGGGGGGTAGGGGGGTAGGGGGTGGCAGCCTGTGGCTGCCAGCCCCAGCCTCCCAGCTTCCAGCTCTCAGCTTTGCCGTTCGAGTGTGGGCAGGGTTGGGCTCCATGTTTTTATTGTGCGCGAAGCGGGGGAAATTATATGCAAAGGCTGGGACGGATTTCTTGCGCGCGTGAGGGGAGTGGATTCCCACCCATGTCGCCCGCTGGGGCGGACGCCATGGATGGGGCACTCGATTCTGTGGCTGGGAGAGAAAAACGGGATGGATCGGCCACACGCGGCTCTATGTTTTTATTGTGCGCGAAGCGGGGAAAATTATATGCAAAAGCTGGCGGGGAATTTTGATGAGTTCCCACCCTGTCATTCGCTGATGCGAATGACGAGGGTGGGGCAACCCGGCTGCCTGGCCCGGGACGGGCTGGGATAGGATTGCGGTTTCCCAGGTCTCAGAATCGAGACCTGGGGCACCCAGTGGTCGTGGTTGAACGTGCATTTCCGAGACCTGGGCAGCCGCCCGCTTGTCTCGACATCTCACGCGACAATGCATTAGTTTGGGCCTATGGCTGGTGTGTCCTTAACTCTGGATGGGAAGGTTGCGCTGATTACGGGCGGGTCGCGCGGGATTGGCGCGGAGACGGTGCGCCTGTTTGTGGAAGCGGGGGCGCGGGTGGTCTTCAGCTACCGGCAGGCGCGGGAGCAGGCGTTGGCGCTGATGAAGGAGTGCGGCGGGCCGGCGCGGTGCGTGGGGCTGGAGCAGGAATTGAGCACTCCGGCAGAGGGGCGCGCGCTGGTGGGCGCGGCGGTGAAGGCCTGTGGGCGTCTGGATGCGCTGGTGGTGAATCACGGGGTCTGGCCGCCGGAGAATGCGCCGATTGAGCTGATGACCGAGGAGCAGTGGCGGCGGACGCTGGGCGTGAATCTGGACTCGGTGTTCGGGCTGGTGCAGGCGGCGGTGACGCAGATGGAGCTGCAGGGGCCGCCGGCGACGGGCGGGGATGGAAACGCGGGACATATTGTGTTGATCAGCTCGACGGCGGGGCAGCGCGGCGAGGCCTACCACGCGGACTATGCCGTGACGAAAGGCGCGCTGATCAGTCTGACAAAGAGCCTGTCAAGC
Organism: Acidobacteriota bacterium; assembly: GCA_028876395.1. Taxonomy (GTDB): domain Bacteria; phylum Acidobacteriota; class Terriglobia; order Terriglobales; family Acidobacteriaceae; genus Telmatobacter. Next base: position 12,746 of record JAGWRX010000009.1, on the reverse strand, counting down.
GAGCTGGCGCCGAAGGGGATTCGCGTGAACTGCGTGGCGCCGGGCTGGGTGGCGACGGAGATGTCGGCGGGGACGCTGGAAGATCCCGAACTGGGGCCGAGGATTGCGGCGGGGATTCCGGTGGGGCGCGTGGGCACGGCGCGGGAGATTGCGGGGCCTGTGCTGTTTCTGTGCACGCCGTATGCGGGATTTATCAGCGGGGAAGTGCTGAACGTGAATGGCGGTGCGGTGCTGGTGGGTTGAGGGCTTCTTGAGGCAGTGCGGACATCGTGGTATCCCACCCATGTCGCCCGCCTGTGGCGGACGCCTTGGATGGGCACCCAGACGCTGGTGAGCTAGAGAGCCGACGGCTGTGAGGAGAGCGATTTGATGCGGAGAGTTTTGGCCGTGGCGCTGGCGGTGGTTGTGCTGGCTGTTCCGCAGGCTGTACGCACGCAGGCGAGCGACGATGTGGCGGCGCAGAACGCGAAGAAGGCGCGCGCGACGCTGGACGCGATGGTGCAGGCGTTGGGCGGCGCGGCGTGGCTGAACATGCAGAACCAGATGCGGCAGGGGCATATTGCCGCGTTTTTTCACGGGCAGCCGGACATGGGGACCACGGACTTCTGGGAGTTTCATTCATGGCCTGACCATGACCGGATCGAGTTCTCCAAGCATCGCGACGTGCTGCAGTTCTACCTGGGGCGCGAAGGGTGGGAGGTGACCTACCGCGGGAAGAAGGCGCTGCCGAAGGATATTGTGGACGACTTTCTGCGGCGGCGCGACCACTCGATTGAGACGGCGGTGAAGGTGTGGCTGAAGGATCCGAAGACCATCCTTATCTATGAAGGGCAGCACGTGGTGGAGCGGCACCTGGCCGATCAGGTTACGCTGATCTCCGCGCAGAACGAGGCGATTACGATTCTGACGGACAAGCAGACGCACCTGCCGCTGCGCCGCAACTTCCAGTGGCGCGACCCGGAGTTCAAGGACAAGAACACGGACGGCGAGGAGTACGACGACTATCACATGGTGAATGGATTGCCCGCGCCGTTCAGCATTACGCGCTTCAAGAACGACGAGGTTATCCGGCAGTACTATATCGACCGCGTGGAATTTAACCGCGCGCTGCCGGCGGACTTCTGGGATGTGGATGCCGCCGACCGCCGCATCAAGAAGAAGTAGCCGGGCAGGGGACTCCTGGCTTTTCGGCTTCAGCGGCGCGAGCGGCAGGGCCTTCGTTATAATCCTGACGAGCGCGATGCATTTTGCCCGCACGCCGTCTGGAGCAAGAGAATGACGTTTGACATCCAGGAGATCCTGGACTTTCTTCCTCACCGCTACCCGTTTCTGCTGATCGACCGGATTGTGGAGTTTGAACGCGCCAAGCGCGCGGTGGCGATCAAGAACGTGACCATCAATGAGCCGTTCTTTCAGGGCCATTTCCCTGGCTGCCCAATCATGCCCGGCGTGCTGGTGGTGGAGGCGATGGCGCAGGCGGGCGCTGTGCTGATGCTGCACGAGATTCCCGACCGGCACACGAAACTTGCTGTGTTTACGGGCATTGACAACGCGAAGTTTCGCCGGCAGGTGGTTCCGGGCGACCAACTGCGGATTGAAGTAGATGTGTTGAGCTTTCGCACGCGCGCTGGGCGCATGGCAGGGAAAGCGTACATCGACGGCAAAGTGGCGTGCGAGGCGACGTTGACGTGCATGATTGTTCCGCGGGCCGCGGAGACGGCGCCGGGCGGGGCAGCGGAGTGAGCATTCATCCCAGCGCGGTGATCGCTGAGGGAGCGGTGGTGCCGGCGTCGTGCACGGTGGGGCCGTTCTCGACGATTGGCCCGGAGGTGGTGCTGGGCGAGGACTGCGTGCTCGTCTCGCACGTGGTGCTGGATGGGCGCACGCGGATTGGCGCGCGCAATACGTTTTATCCTTTCTGCGCCATCGGCGTAGCGCCGCAGGATTTGAAGTACCGTGGCGAGCCGACGGAGACCGTGCTCGGCGACGACAACACGATACGGGAGTGCGTGACCATTAGCCGCGGGACGGAGAAGGCCGGCGGGGTGACGCGTATTGGCTCGAATAATCTGCTGATGGCGTATGTGCACATTGGGCACGACAGCCTGGTGGGCAGCCACTGCATTCTGGCCAACTGCGCGACGCTGGCGGGGCACGTGGTGATTGAGGACTACGCCAGCGTGGGCGCGTTTTGCCCGGTGCACCAGTTCTGCACGGTGGGGCAGTATGCGTTTATCGGCGGCGGGACGATTGTGACGCAGGATGTGCTGCCGTTTTCGCTGACGTCGGCGCGGCGCGAGAACAAGGCCTTCGGGATTAACAAGGTCGGGCTCGCGCGACGCGGCTTTACGCCGGAGCGGCTGCAACGGCTGCAAAAGGCCTACCGGCTGCTGCTGGCGGCGAAGCTGAATACGTCGCAGGCGGTGGAGAAGATTCGCCAGCTTGAAGGTGAGGACGCGGCGCTTCTTGCGGACTTCATCGAGCGCAGCCAGCGCGGGGTTATCAAGTAGCCATGAAACTTGGTCTGATTGCCGGCAACGGGCGGTTTCCGTTTCTGCTGCTGGATGCAGCGCGGGCGCAGGGGCTGACCGTGGCGGTGGCGGCGATTCGCGAAGAGACGGACCCGGAAATCGATGAGCGGGCTGCGAAAGATCCGGGCATCACGGTGCACTGGCTTTCGCTGGGCGAGCTGTCGCGGTTGATTGAGACCTTTCATAAGGAAGGCGTCTCAAAGGCCGTGATGGCGGGGCAGGTGAAGCACAAGCAGATTTTCTCGAGCATCCGGCCGGACTGGCGGCTGGCCAAGCTGCTCTTGAATCTGCGCACGCGGAATACCGACATGCTGCTGGGCGCGGTGGCCAAGGTGCTGGGCGATGAGGGGATTGAGCTGATCAGCTCCACTTCTTTTCTGGAGCCGCTGCTGGCCGAGGAGGGCGTGCTGACGGAGCGCGCGCCGGATGATGAGGAGCGCAGGAACATCGAGTACGGCCTGGGTGTGGCGCGGGCGGTGGCGGGCTTCGACATCGGGCAGACGGTGGTGGTGGCGGCGCAGGCCTGCGTGGCCGTGGAAGCGATGGAAGGCACGGACGCGACGATTGAGCGCGCCGGACTGCTGATGGAGTCGCTCGAGGCCGAAGCGTCAACGCTTGAGCGGCGGCTGACGGTGGTGAAGGTGGCCAAACCCAACCAGGACATGCGCTTCGACGTGCCTGTGATTGGCATGCGGACGGTAGAGACGATGATGCGCGCCAACGCCAGCTGCCTTTCAGTCGAGGCAGGACGCACGCTGCTGTTTGATCGTGAGGTTTTGCTGCGGCGCGCGGCGGAGGCGGGGATTGCCATTGTTGCGGTTCCGCGCGGATACTGAAGGCGGGACATAATTGTGAGTCTTGCCCCGCGCGTTCCCCGTCACATCAACCGGAGGTTCCTCGTGAAAAAACGTATCTTCCCAATCCTCGCCGCTGCCATTGTGCTGGCAGCCTGGCCGTTTACAGCTCGCGCAGCCGATGATTCGATGCCTGCCGTGGGGCAGTCTGCTCCCACGTTTACCCTTCCCTCGCAGACGGGCGACCCGATCTCTCTGAAGAGCTTTCACGGCAAGTGGGTGGTTCTCTATTTCTACCCGAAGGACATGACGACTGGGTGCACGATTGAAGCCCACAACTTCCAGCGTGACCTCTCGAAGTTTGAGACTGAAAACGCGGTCATCCTGGGAGTGAGCGTGGATACGGTCGACAGCCACAAGCAGTTCTGCACGAAGGATGGACTGACTTTCCACCTGCTGGCGGACCCGGCACACAAGGTCGTGGACCAGTACGGATCGCTGGGCCACTTCGGGACGATGACGATCGCCAACCGCAATACCTTCCTGATCAATCCCAAGGGCAAGATTGTGAAGGTGTGGACGAAGGTGGACCCGTCGCACCACTCAGAAGAAGTGCTGGCCGCGCTGAACCAACTGAAGAAGTAACGCAGCCCGCAAGCAGACGCAAAAAAGCCCGGCGCGATGCCGGGCTCTTTTGCTTGCCTTATGGTGCAGGTTGCCTTACTACTTGGTTGCCTTCTTTGCAGGAGCCTTCTTTGCCGCTGCCTTCTTCGCCGGAGCCTTCTTGGCGGCCTTCTTGGCAACTGCCTTCTTCGCCGGAGCCTTCTTGGCAACTGCCTTCTTCGCTGCTGCCTTCTTGGCGGGCGCCTTCTTTGCTGCTTTCTTAACGGCCAACTTTTTACCTCGTTTGGTGGGTTTGCTGGCGCGCTTTCCAGCCGCGGCCTTCTTGGCTGCGACCTTTCCGCCCTTAGCGCCAGTAGTGCTCTTCTTTGCGGCGGACTTTTTTGCGGCCTTTCTGGCCACAATCTTTTTCGCGGCTGCTTTTTTGGCTACGGCCTTTTTGGCTGGAGCTTTTTTAGCGGCCTTCTTCGCGACTTTCTTCGCGGCCTTTTTCTTTGCCGCAGGCTTTGCAGCCTTCTTCTTTGCCGCAGGCTTTGGGGCCTTCTTCGCCGGGGCCTTCCTGGCAGCCTTCTTTGCCTGGGCTTTCTTTGCAGCTTTCTTTGCGGGAGACTTCTTTGCGGCCTCGGCTACGGCCGGAACGGATGCGGGTACTTCGGTGACAAAGATGATGGTCTCCTCCACTACTCCCTCATCGTCATCCGAGGAGGTGAGTACGCTAGCGGTTTCGATCTCTTCGTCTTCGTCAAAGTCTTCTTCGTGATCGGAGTCCAATTCTGCCGGCTCCGCATCGAGGTTGCCGTCATTCATTGCATACATCCTGAACACTTCTTCCATCCCATTGCCTCCAGCGGCTCGCCGCTGCTCGTTTCGAATCCTGCATCTTCGCAGCGCGGACAAATCTGTTCCGCTTGCGGAAGCTATTGTAGCAATAGCTTGCATGCAAAAGCTATCAAAAGACAAGTATGTAATGAGGCTCCTGTCTATTTTTGCTTAAGGGCGGAAGAGCTTCCATGCGCGTTGTGCTTGCGCGAGCGGGATTTTTTCGTACTGCGCGCGGGCGCGGCCTTCGCGCTCTTCGCCTTGTTTGACGCGGCTGCGGAGGCTGTCTTTGACTTTGACGAAGGCGCTGGATCGCGCAGGGCAGTGGATGCGGAAGAAGAGTGGGAGCGCCTGGCGCGTGTGCGGACAGCGCGCGCCGGCTCTGACACATGCAGCCTGCGGCCCGGCGCAACCTTGATGCCGGTGAGCTTGTTCCATCGGCGCAACTGGCTGAGCGAAACGCCGAAGCGGTCAGCGATGGAGACGAGCGTGTCGCCTCTGCGCGTTGTGTAGAGCATTCTGCGCGACGAGGGAGCGGCGGCTGGAGGCACGGGAACAACGAGGGCCTCAACGCCGTCGAGACTATCCTTTTCACCCAGCTGATTGGCAGCGGCCAGCTCCGCAACCTGCACACGGTAGGTGCGCGCGACTGAAGCCAGCGTGTCTTCGGGAGTGACGCGATGATAGCGCCATGAATCGCGCTTATTCTCGGGAATCTCGGCGATGCGCTGCTGGAAGAGCGCGGAGGCGCCGGCGGGCAAATGCAGATCGAACGAGGTGTCGGGCGGGGTGGTGAACCGCAGCAGGCTTGGGTTCAGGGCGATCAGCTCATCGACGGGAGCGCCCACCAGATCCGACACGAGGCGCAGATCGATGGGGTAGTTGACGGCTACGGTGTCAGTAATCACGGGTGGATCCAGCGTGATTTCGTCGAAGCCGTATTGTTTGGGGTGATTGGCAATGATGATGGCGGCGAGAATTTCTGGAACGTAGTTCCTGGTTTCTCCAGGCAGGTTGTTGCGCTTGTACAACTCCCAGAAGTCGGCATAGCCGGTTTTCTGAACGGCGCGCTGCACGTTGCCCGCGCCCCAGTCGTAAGCGGCCATGGCGAGGTACCAGTCGCCCAGTTGATTGTAGAGAAACTTCATGTAGCGGGCGTAGGCGCGCGTGGATTTTTCGGGATCGAAGCGCTCGTCCATGTAGCCGTTGCGCGTGAGGCCGTAATCGCCATGCGGCATGAATTGCCACATGCCGCCGGCGCCGGATCGCGGATTGAGAGCGCGCGGCTGGAAGCTTGATTCGGCGACGGCGAGATAGATGAGATCCTGGGGCACGCCTTCCTCGGCCATGACGCGCTGAATCATCGCCTTGTAGCGGCCGGCGCGTTCAAACGAGTGGAGCAGCGTGTTGTGTCCGCGCTGCGTGTTGGCAAAGAAGTTGATGAAGGCAGCCACGTAGTCGTTGACCATCAGCGGCAGGTCGGATTTGGTGGTGGCGAGGTCGGTCTTTGCGCGGGCCACGATGTTCGGATCGACGGCGAACGTCACGTCGCTGGCAACGTCTGCCGGCGAGGGTTCCACCTTGGGTGCAAAGCCGTTGCCTTCTTTCAGAGCCTCCATCTCAAGCGCGTTGACGGCGTCCACAATGCGGTCAAACTCGTCCTGCAACTGCGGGTCACTCTTGATGTCGATGCCGCTGGTGAGCATGAGATCGACGGCGTGGTCAAATTCTGCTTTCGCCTCGGGGAGCCTGCCTTTGCGATAGTCGGCGGCGCCGGTGGAGTATGCCTGCTCGACCTGCGCAATGAGCGCCTGCACGCGCTTTTGTTGCTGCGCAGGCTGCTGCGTGGCAGCGGCGGTCAGCGCCGGCTGTTGCGGCGCTGCGGGAGCGAGAGCGGGCGCAGTTGCCTGGGGTGAGGTCTTCTGAGGCGCGCGGGCGTTCTTGGATGGGTTGCAGCCTGCCAGCAGGAGTGCCAGAGCGGAGCTGCACATAAATCGATACGGAAATCTACGCATGGACCATTCTTGAAAAGCAGCCGCCCGGCCGCGGTTGGGACTCGGAGACTCGATGAGAACCCCTATGCCGATGATAAGCTATGCCATGGGGGCATAGCGCGCTGGAAGGCGCATTTGCTGCCTTCTCTTAACCCCACATGGACGCACGTTTCCTACGCAACTTCGCAATTATTGCCCACATCGACCACGGAAAGTCGACGTTGAGCGACCGCCTGCTTGAAATGACCGGCTCCGTGACGGGCCGTGAGATGCAGGCCCAGGTTCTGGACGCCATGGATCTGGAGCGCGAGCGCGGCATCACCATCAAAGCCCACGCTGTGCGCATGATGTACAAGGCCAATGACGGCAACACATACCAGTTGAACCTGATTGACACGCCGGGCCATGTGGACTTCAGCTACGAGGTTTCGCGCTCGCTGGCCTCGTGCGAGGGCGCGCTGCTGGTGGTGGACGCAAGCCAGGGCGTCGAGGCCCAGACACTTGCGAACGCGTATCTTGCTATCCATCACGGTCTTGAAATCATTCCTGTCATCAACAAGATCGATCTGCCCTCGGCGGACATTGTCCGCACGCAGGAGGCGATTGAGCAGGCTGTGGGGTTGGACGCGACGGATGCGATTCCCGTGAGCGCGAAGACGGGCCAGGGCGTGGGCGAAGTGCTGGAGGCGATTGTTCATCGGCTGCCGCCACCCACGGGCGACCCGGATGCGCCATTGCAGGCGCTCATCTTCGACTCGTGGTTCGATGCGTATCGCGGCGTGATCGTGCTGGTGCGCGTGATGCAGGGAACCATGCGCAAGGGGCAGCGCATTCGGCTGATGTCCAATGGCAAAGCCTTCGAAGTCGAGTCGATGGGCGTGCTGATGCCGAAGCCGGTGGAGATTGGACAACTGACGGCAGGCGAGGTGGGCTTTTTTGCGGCCACGATTAAAAACGTGGCGGACACCAAGATTGGCGATACAGTGACCGACGATGCGCGGCCCGCGGCGGCGCAGTTGCCGGGGTTTGAAGACATCAAGCCGATGGTTTTTGCAGGCCTCTACACGGTGGATTCGCATGAGCACACGCTGCTGCGCGACGCGCTAGAAAAGCTGCGGCTCAATGATTCATCGTTCTTCTTCGAGCCGGAAAGCTCGGCGGCGCTGGGCTTCGGGTTCCGCTGCGGATTTCTCGGGCTACTGCACATGGAGATTATTCAGGAGCGGCTGGAGCGCGAGTATGAGCTGGACCTGATTACGACCGCGCCGGGCGTGCGCTACCACGTTACGCTGACCGACGGCACGGTGCTTGAGGTGGACAATCCGTCGCGCTGGCCGGAGCCGACCAATATCGAAAGCATCCGCGAGCCGGTGATTACCGCCAAGATTCTAACCAACGAAGAGTACGTGGGCGGCATTTTGAAGCTTGTTGAAGAGAAGCGCGGCAGGCAGATCAACTTCGAATACGTGACGCCGACGCGCGTGATGCTGACCTATGAGCTGCCGCTGAACGAGATTGTGCTGGACTTCTATGACCGGCTCAAGTCGATCTCGCGCGGCTACGCGTCGCTGGATTATCAACTGGCCGGCGAGTGGGAGTCGCCGATGGTGAAGCTGGACATCCTGGTCTCAGGCGAGCCGGTGGATGCGCTCTCCATCATCGTGCACCGCGACTTTGCCTACGACCGCGGCAAGGCACTGGTTGCAAAGATGCGCGAGCTGATTCCGCGGCAGCAGTTCGAGGTGGCGATCCAGGCGGCCATCGGCGCCAAGATCGTGGCGCGCGAAACGGTAAGCGCGCTGCGCAAGAACGTGCTGGCAAAGTGTTACGGCGGCGACATTTCGCGCAAGCGCAAACTGCTGGAGAAACAGAAGGAAGGCAAGAAGCGGATGAAGCGCATCGGGAAGGTGGACATACCGCAGGAAGCCTTCCTGGCCGTGCTGCGGGTGGGCGAGGACCAGCAGAAGTAGCGTCCCTTAAGGGACTTGGCGCTGAATTTTCTGTTACAGGATATTCATGACAATCTGTGGAAAGCTCCGCCGGGCACAATTTCAGGACCAGGGGACACGAGCCTGGGCGTAGAGCCTCGCCTGTTCTCTGTTTCTCATAGAAAAATAAGGGTTTGTTCTGCCTATCAGAATTGCCGATCGATTGGCAAGGGGAAGGCGCCAGATTTTTCGGGGGGAATTGCGGAAGCAATCCACAGTTTTTTCCACAGGCGCCGCGCCCATTTATGTCTTTCTTTCGGACAGAGCCTTGAATCCATGTTCGCCGATTTCGGGGGCAAAGTGCACAGGCCCCGCGGATCGGGGCCTGTGTACTTTGCTTCCTTGCTCGATTAGTGGGCTCCGGGAGCCTTGGGAGCCGGAGCGGGAGCCGTTGCGGCAGGCTGTGCCGGAGGAGCGGGTACGCCCGATTTCACATTGTAAGCATCGATGACGGCCTTGGTGATGTTGGTGGAGTCAGCAGCGTAGAGCACGGGGCTCTGCTGCTGGGCAACATCCAGCACCAGGGTGTATCCATTCTTCTTGCAGTAGTCGTTCAGGACGTCGTAGACCTTTGCCGCGAGAGAGTTGTAGAGCTCCTGCATTTCCTGCTGGAAGTCGTTCTGGGCGTCTTCGGCGGAGCGCTGGAGCTGCTTTTCCTTGTCGTCGATGGTCTTTGTCCGGTTGGCGCGCTCGGTGTCACTGAGCGTGTCGCCCTGGGTCTGCAACTGCTTCTTGAGGTTGTCCACCTCGTCGCTCAGGGTTTTGAGCTGGGCGCGCTTGGGCTCGTACTTCCGCTGCAGGTCAGCGAAGTTGCGCTGGCCCTCGTTGGTCTGGGCCACGGCGACCTGGAAGGCGATGACGGCAATCCTGGTTGGTCCGGCGGGGGCCGCTGGTGCCGCTGAGGCCGGGGTGGGAGCTGAGGGAACTTGTGCGGCGGCGTTCAGGGCAAGGCCCGAGGCCAGAGTGATTGCGAGTGCAAGCGTGCGCTTCATTCGAGTGAAAAACTCCTTCGGAATTCCTGGCTGCCTGTTCACGCCGGTGGCGCACAGGCAAACCCATGCCTCCTGAGAAACCTCACGGTCTTGCTTACAGGAGACTCCGCCGAGGCAGGCCAAGGGCGGAGGCAGCAAACGACGCGGACGGAGACGTCAGCAGGAACTAGATGGATTATAGGAGGGCGGGTTGGGAGCGTCAAACGAGCTGAATCTCAATTTTGCCGGGGCCTGCGGCGTTCCCGATGCGGCTGAACTTTGTTTTCCGCAGCAAAAAGGCCCCGTCAGGCGGGGCCTTTTTTGCTGTGTGCTGTTGCCGGTTGGCGTCAGTGTCCCGCGGAGGTCCTGGCGGCCGGCTTTGGGGCGGCGCTGGCCGGCCTGGGCGCGGCGGCGGCGGCCTGCGGCGGCGGCGCGGGAATGCCCGACTTCACGTTGTAGGCATCGATGAGCGCCTTGGTGATATCGGTGGACTGGTTGGCGTAGAGGATGACGGCAGCTTCCTGCTGGCCACCATCGAGCACCAGCGTGTAGCCCTGCTGCTTCGCATAGTCAACCAGGAGAGCGCCGACCTTGGTGGCTACGCCTCCGTAGGTGTCCTGCATCTCCTGCTTGAAGTCGTTCTGGGCTTCCTCGGCAGCGCGCTGGAGCTGCTTTGACTTATCGTCGATGGCCTTGGTCCGGCTGGCGCGCTCGGCTTCAGTGAGCGTGCTGCCCTGGGCCTGGAGCTGCTTCTTCAGGCCATCGATTTCATCGCTGAGGGCCTTGAGCTGGTCGCGCTTGGGGACGAACTTCTTCTGCAGGTCGCCGAAGTCGCGCTGGAACTCGTTGGTCTGTGCCACGGCTGCCTGGAAGGCAACGACGGCGATCTTGGCGGGCCCGGCAGGCGCGGCCGGCGCTTGGGCTGCAGCGCTCAGGGACAGGCCCGTGAGGAGTGCAGCTACGATTGCTGGTGAACGCTTCATCTGGTCGAATACTCCTTTGGTATTCCCTTAAGTTGTCTGCTACTCGCAGAGTTTCGATTGACTGCGCCTAGAAGGTGGTCGAGACGGTCAAGCGGAAGGTTTTGCGCGGCTCGCGGAACAGGTTTTGCGCTCCGTAGGCCTGGATTGACTGGTCGTAGGTGTAGTCGCCCGCGCCGCCCGGCGGGAACATGTCGCGGGTGATCAACTCGGCGGAGCAGCTTTGCACTTTGGCGCCCAGCTTTACATCGTTGCAGTAGGGGCGTTCATACAAGCGCAGCGGGTTGTAGGCAAAGTAGAGCCGGAAGGGAGCGTTGACGACCGGCATGATGACGCCAAGCTCGCCGCCGAGGGACATGCGCGGGACAAAGTTGGTGCCGGAGATGGGACGGATGTCCTTCTGGAATCCAACCTTTGAGCCGGGGATGCCGCCCTGGCAGGAACCGTTGTTGTAGACCGGGCATCCATAGAGAGGCGCGACGAGGGTGGCAAAGCCTTCGGGGCTCTGTTGCAACTGACCGCGATTTGCCGCGACGTCGATGCCGAAGTCATCGAAGAACGTGAAGGTGACCGGTCCGGCGATGGGGATGCGGTACTCGGCATTTGTGTTAAGGCTGGTGTCACCGCCGATGGAGGCCACGCCGTAGACCGGGATGGGCACCTGGATGCACTGGTTGAGCTGGGCGTTGGTCGGGTCGCGCGGGACGCAACTGCCGTCGGGGTTGGTGAGCTGCACGGTGACGCGGTTGGGCACGTAGCCGTAGGGCGTGGCGCCGCGGATGTCAAAGCCGCGCAGGTCGTTCTCGCCGCCGGTATAGAAGCGGTTCTGGGGAGGCGCAACGTCGCCGCCGAAGCCCTGCACGTAACTCAACTGCGCACGCAGTCCGAGCACGTTACGTCCGTTGGGCGACGGCCTCAGGTAGTGCATGGAGCGGAAGCTCTTGTAGGCCACCATCGGCGAGATGTAACGCAGGTTGCCCCAGATGCCCGCTGCCTGGAGAACGGCGGTGTATTCCTTGCCATCGCGCGGGCGAAGCGGATTGTTGACGGTGTTGTAGATGTAGCTGAGCGAAACTGAGCTGTCGACGATGCCGGTCAGCGCATCCGATCCCTGAATGCCGGACCGGAAGCTGATGGTCTGGAAGAAGGTCTGCGAGGCGGTGCTGAAGGCCGAAATGGTGGACCGGTTGAGCGAGTAGGTAAAGCCTACGCGCTGGAACGCATGGCGCTTGAGCGGATAGCTGACGGAGAAATTCAGACCCGTGGAGGCCTGGTTGTAGTTCTGCGTGAGCGACTGCTGAGCCGCGGTGAGGTTGGCTGCCTGGCCGGTGGTGGCCTGGTAGTTCTTGGCGGCGTTGAAGTCCTGCTTGTTGTTGAAAATCTGGAAGCCCACGTTGATGGGGCGATTGCGAATGTAGGGCTGCGAGAAGCCGAAGAGGAACTGGCGGCTGATGCTTCCGATGTTGGCCTGCACGCTGAGGGTCTCACCAAGACCGAGGAAGTTATTGGTCTGGTAATTGAGGCCGAGGAAGGCGCCGGAAAGACCGCTCACACCGCCGTTGAGGCCGATGGAGTTCTTACCCTTCTCTTTGACTTTCAGGAGCAGGTCGACGGTACCGGCTTCTGCATTCTGGTGAGCCTCGGAATCCTGATCGACCTTGAGGGGTTCGAAGTACTCGAGCTGGTTGAGGCGCTGGAGGCTGTATTCCCAGAGCTGGGAGTTGTAGACCTGGCCTTCGTCGAGCATCAGTTCGCGGCGGATCACGCGATCGCGGGTGATGGTGTTGCCCTGGAACTCAATGCGGGAGACGTAGAAGGGCTTGCCCTCATCGATGTCGATATTGAGCGAGACGGTCTTGTTTTTCTCGTCGAAACTGGGCTTGGGAATGGCGCCGAAGTTGATGTAGCCGATCTGTCCGTAGGCCTTCTTAAGGTTCTCAAGGCCCTTGCCAATCATGGTGGCGTTGAACCAGTCGCCATCCTTCTCAGCAAACGCTGCGCGCAGGGCCTTTTCGTTCCTGACGGCCTTGTTGCCGGTAAAGGTGATG
>JAGWRX010000135.1 GCA_028876395.1 Acidobacteriota bacterium | reverse complement strand
GTTGCTGTCACCCGAGTAGGTGGCGCTCATTGTGTCTGCTCCGACTCCGATCATGTTGGTTGTGAATGTTGCTGTGGCCGAAGCGTTGCTTGACGGAACCAAAGGAACGGTGCTTTCCACTCCCGTTTGATCTGCGAAGCGCACTGAACCACTTGGCGTGCTGCCACTCGATGAGCCCCCGCTAACTGTGGCAGTGAAATTGACCGAAGTCCCCGCAACGAACGATTGACTCGACGCAGCGAGATTCGTGCTTGATGCCACGAGGTTAGGATTGGTTTGAGGTCCCAGGTTCAGCAGTTCGGTGACGGCGTTGCCACCTGCCGTAGCGTAGCCGCTCTCAAAATAGCTGCTATTCGATATCAGCAAGTCCGGATAACCATCTCGATTTACATCCGTCACGAAGGTGCCGTTCGCGATCGGTCCTGCCGTCGTATAAATGCTCTCAGGCCCGAACAGACGTCCCGGAACGCTCGTAACCACCCCAACCGAATTCCCCGGGAACGTCGTTAAAGCCCCTGTGTTCTGCAATATCAGATCCGAGCGCCCATCCTTGTTCAGGTCGGCCGAATAGACGGTGTCATAGAACTCATCGAATCCGCCCGCAATCACCGGGGACACGAAAGTGCCGTCACCGTTGCCGTAGAACACATACGCAGCCGTTTCGGGTCCCACCGTGGGCGCCGGAGGGACTTCATACCCGCCAACCTCTGCAAGCAAAGCAAAGTCCGGGTTGCCGTCGCCATCGAAGTCTCCGGTTGTTACTGCGAGCGGCCTGTAATAGAGGCTTTGACCCTGGTAAGGAGGAATGGGAAGAACCAGAGCATTTGTTTTGAACGATCCATCTCCATTGCCTTTCAGAACATAAGCGTTCGCACCAGCCAGGTAAACAAGATCCAGCTTGCCGTCTTTATTGAAATCTGCGAGCGCCGGGAACGTTGGGTTTGAGCTCCCCGCGAATGGCAAAGCAGTGGTTACCATGTTGAAGGTTCCGTCACCGTTGGAAAGTCCAACATAAGAGGTCTGAAAATCGGCGCTCGTGGTCAAGAAATCGTCGCGGCCATCCAGGTTGAAATCTGCAATCGCGAAAAGTTCAAAATATGGCCATGTCACCTTGGAATTTACCAATTCTTGTGGCGGTTGAAACGTGCCATCCCCGTTATTGAAAAGGATGTAGGAGTCGTATTCGTACGTTCCAGACGAGCCGATAGCGAGGATATCCTGTCTTCCGTTTCCCCTGAAGTCTCCATGCGCGATGTTGAACGCAAACGTCGATGCTGCGAAGCTGATGCCTCCGTTGGGCAGGGCCACGGGCGGCTGGAAGGCGCCGTGCCCGTCGCCCAGGGACAACTCAATGCTTTTGTCCCCGGTGGCAGCGATATCGGGTATGCCGTCACCATTGAAATCGGCTACTGTCATCCCGCCGAGCGTGCCTGCCACCGGAAAAGCGGCGGGCGCATCATAGGTCCCGCTCTTTGTGCCGTAGCTGATGTATAGTCCCCTCGTCCCGGTGCAGACGAGGTCCTTATAGCCGTCGTGATTGAGGTCGATGATCTGGCTCGTAGTGCTGCCAACCGGGCCGAAGCTTCCCACCGCAGAATGAACGGGCGCCGCGAACTTCAGACTCGATTGCCCCTGAAGCACAGACAAACCGTCCGAGCTTGTTCCCAGGATGTCGGGGATTCCGTCGCCGTTTATATCGAGGATGGCGGTGGGAGACTCGAGTGCCGCAAAGCCGCCCTGCAGAGGCTGGCTGGCAATGGGCGTGGTGTTGAACGAACCATCTGCATTGCCATGCAGGATATCGAGTTCATAGGACAGGCCGCTGTTCGTGAACATATTGGCGCAAACAGCGTCGGGATGACCGTCGGCTTCGAGGTCGTAGAGGTTGCAGGAATCGTAGTTGCCGTAATTTCCTCCGTCCGTGAATGTCCCGCCGCCCTTCCCGAGCCAAACGTACGGACCAACGTCCGTGAAGAGATCGGCCTTGCCGTCCCCATTCAAATCGGTCACAAGTATTTCCCCACCATACTGGACAGTGGCGGGATACGCCCTGAAAGAAACATTGAAGCGGCCTGTTCCATCGCCGAGCAGGACGAAGAACTCGAAGTTGTATGCGTCGCCAACGGTAAGATCCGGAATTGAGTCGGAACTCACATCGGCCGGCGTGTAGAGCGACGGGTAGAAGCTGGTCCAGAGGCAATTCGATTGCATTAGCCCGCTGTAGATTGGGGGCTGGAAAGACCCATCGCCATTACTCAGCAAGGTGGCAATCTGGGAATCGCATGCGTCGATGTAGTTGATGCAGACCAGATCCTGCCTGCCGTCGTTGTTCACGTCTACCGGGCGGCAAGCGCCAACCATGAGAGGCAAGGTGGTTGCAGGTCCCTCAGCGTAACCGCCTGAAGACTGCGCCAGCAGCGTCTGCATGGTGCCGGGTGTCGAGTTGAGGCTGCTTGTCTCGTAAAGCAGATCGGGTAGCCCGTCACCGTTCAAGTCGACTGCGAAAACGCTGATGGGGTCTTGACTTGTAGGGATGCGGACGGGGTTACTGAACGTCTGAGCATTGAGCAGATCGGCGGCAGCGAGAATGACAAGGATCGAAAGAAGAGTAAGTCCGCACTTCATAAGTTTCATCAAACTTCCTTGTGCAGGAGGCGCGATTCGGATACGGCACCGTCCATTGTCACCCGAGCCGGGCGGCAATCTTCCGCGACAAGGGAGTCTTAGATATTGAGCTTGCAGTCATTTAAGCGCGCTTCTTCGCACAAGTCAATTCGTCGGCAGGGTTATTTCTGCAACTCCGTCTCAAGCAACTTCAGTTGATAGCTGGGGGGCGTCAGCATCCGACTTGTCTCATAATTACTCCCGAAGGTTCCATTATCAGATCGAGTTCCCGACGAGTTAGGAGGACTCTGGCGATCGCCCACTCGGAACCTGGTTACCCTGGGTGAGTCGCAGGCGAGCGGGCTTATCCTATCCTGGATCAGACAAGGATTTGTACCGCGATGTTGGCAGCCTTGAGTGAAAGTGCGTCAGACGTGCTCCCTCGGTAGCGTATTTAAATCTTTACCTTTTGAGGCAGCTCTACTCTCTGATGTAACAGCTTTACATCAACTCAAGCCAACTTTTGAGGATCATCGGCCTCGATGAGTGCCTTGGCGATAATGCGCTCGTCCGGACCGGCTGCTGAGAATCAATGGAGTGAGCCCTTTTATCCGTGTGAAGCCTCTTCACCCGGCCCGCGGTCATTCGCCGCTATGCCATGTCAACGCTCGAAGGGCTTCAGTTGCAACTTGGCGAAGTAGGCTTCGGTTCCTACCCCAATCCACAGAGCCACGGCTCCGCTGCTATCACCCAACTTGAGATCATTCACCAGTAGCGTTGGTTGCGGGCTCCATTTACATAAAGCCGCATCTTGACTCCGTTGACCTCGATTTTGAGATGCGTCCACTCGCCGGGAATGAGGTCTGTGTAGGACTCGTATTTGCCGGGCGATTCCGTACGCAGCTTCAGCCATTCGTTGTCGGGAAATGATGCGTATTGCGTCGAGTGGTTTCGACGCTCCTGATCGTCGGCACGCCCGTTCGCAGGACGTATGTAGACATAGTCATACCTGGAAGCACCGGGGGGCACGCGGAACGCAATCCCAACAAACCCGCGTGCCAGGGCAGGCGCGTTCGCCTGGGGCTTTCCTGCAACATCGACATCGATCGTACCGTTATGGAAAGACGAGCCTGTGAGAAGGACGATACCACCACCGGTCCCCGACTTCTGTGCGTCATAGGCCGCGTCGGCGCTCGGCAATGACCTCACCCGAACAGCATGTCGCCCTCGATACAACACGCAATCCACCGTTACGTTATGTGGCTGTAATCCCTTGCAGTGGTCCAGCGGGGCGGGCGTGGCCGCCACTGCCGCGGGCACCAGAAGGGCTGCGATCAAAGCAGTACTCGCGCGGAGTTGCATTCGGATTCGCGGCACACTGAATTTCATAGGGGCAATCTCCCACGGTCAGTTGACGGGCCTGCCTGCCGGTTGCGAAAGAGGCATCCCTTTTGTGCCTGCGTAGAAGACGATGAAGGTCGCGGGCTCATTGCCCACGACACCGCGATGCGCGGTATGGACCGTCTCCGGCATGACCTGGCCTGCGGTGAAATGCGCCTTGTTGCCCTTGTCGTCTTCCACTGTGATCTCACCGGAGAGAACGTACGCAAAGCTCGGCATGGGGTGGGAGTGCCAAATCAATTCCCGATGAGCGGGAATGGTGACCTTCGCCACAACTGGTTCGGCCGCGCCCACCGGGTATGCGCCGTACGCTGCGCTATTCCACGAGACGTCCGTGCGCATCAGTTCCTGGATTTCAATCCGGCTGTCAGTGAGTTGGCTTGAATTCACGCCTTCTCCACTCCCCAGAAACGACTGGAGGTCGTTGGCAAATTTGAAAGGGTTCTTGAAGGCCAGGAAGTGGTCGCCCTGCTCTGCCTTCGTATAGATATAGAGAGTCGAATTGGGGATCACCGACTTCATCCACCTTTGGCTCGGAACATTCGCGCTGTACTCGCCGGTAAAGATGGCGGTCGGAACATTGATCTTGGTCCGTATCACGTCGCGCCAATCGATGCTCGTGTGGTCGTACATGATGCGGCTGACGGCTGCTGTGTCTACCGGGACCATCGCGCGGGCAAACGCCTCGGAGTTCGCGTACGGGGGCGAATCCATGGCGTTATAACGCTCCATCAGTGAGGTTCCCGTGTGTGCTGACATGGCCGCGCCAACGCCCTCCACCGAGTCCGCGATGGCGCCAGATTCGAGACGCTCGTCGGGAGTCATCCCAGCACGGCTGAGGATGGATGGCGGCTCGTCGATGAGGACCAGCTTTTCAATTCCCTCGGTTCCGAAGAGATCGATATACCCGTACAGGATCGACACGCCCATGGACCAGCCGCAGTAGTAGGCAGACTTCACTCCGATGTGCTCGTTGAACTCGCGGAGATCCATCGAATACCTGTAAATCCGATTTCCGAAGTCCACCTTCTCGGACAGCCCTTGATTCCGCGGATCGAGCACGTAGACGTGATAGTGCTTGCTCAGCAGATAGAGCACATTGATGTAGTTCGCTCCGCTTGCGGACCATGCTGGAACAAAAATGAGCGGCTTCCCCGATCCTGCCTCCCAATACGCGAGCTTCACGCCATCGCGCGTCTGAAAGAAATGGATCTGCAGGTCTTTGAAGTCGGACAGCTTTGCAGGGAGCCCGTCGATCTTGTTTGGAAACGTGTAATCGCTGCCGAGGACCGTGAGGGCAGACGCGGCAAAAGCAGGCATTGTGGCAGAAAGAAGAATGGTTGCGGCCAAGAGTCTCACTTTACGCACGGCGGTCTCCGAATTGTGAGCTTGAGGTCGCTGCGCCACATCTGCGGATGCAAAGCCGGAAAGAGATGCATCTTCCTGGATCGGCAATGTGGCGCAGCGCGAACAGCACGGCCGTATCAGCTATTTCGACCACGGCGGTACAACACCGTTCGTGCGTGCGTAGGCGATCGACTGTCCAAGGTGCTCGTGCTGGTCGGAGAGCAGAAGCATCAGCGCGCCTTGTTTGGTCAGGTCCATGCCAAAGAGTTTGACGGGGGTATTCAGGTCGCTGTCAGACAATCCGGCGATCGTCTTCTGCAGGTTCGCGTACGAGGTGCGAAGCGCCTCCTGCATCTTCGCGGGATCTGTAATGGGTTCGGGCTTAGACCTGGGTTGGGATGGCGCACCGGAAAGCACCCCGGCGAGCATCCCATTTTCCATGACAATCAGGTTGAAGACATCGCCCACCGAGCGCACGCCCGGTCCGGGTCTCCAGTCGTACTTGCCGGCCATAGCACCCGCCAGTCCGGCGAATTTTCCCGAGAGCTTGCCGGCATCGGCGGCGTAAGCGGCTTGGAAGCCGGGTTGCTTCGGTGCGGCCTGGGCCTGAAGCCGGGGAGGCACCAAAGAGAAGGTGAGAGCAATGGCGGTTGCGAAGATTGCGATGTTGTTCCATTTCATGCAGATGCCTCTTTCTGCCCTGATGGGCACTTGTTCCGATTACGAGCGCAAATTCGTTGTACATCTTTTGACGAGGTTGGGGTGGCCTGTGTGAAACTTTTCGCTGGAAAAGTGATCTTTTCACGCCGGGTGTCTGGGAGGCGTCCAAAGGCAGATGGAGACGGAACGATGGCCAATGCGTTGGAAGATGAGGCCCGGCTGGCGACTGCAGGAGACAGGGACGCGCTGAATCGGCTGGTTGCCGCATTGCAGGGCGACCTTTATGGGCTTTCGCTTCGGATGCTCTGTAACCGGGAAGATGCCGAAGACGCGACACAGGAGATCCTGATTCGCATCGTGACCAGGCTTTCCCAGTTTGACTTCCGCAGCAAGCTGAAGACCTGGGCGTATCGCGTGGCGGTGAACTACATCCTGGACGTGAAGAAGAGCGCGGTGGAGCGGCTGCACACGACCTTTGAGCAGCTGGCGGAGGACATCACCGAGGGACTGGGCAAGGTTGCCCTGCCAGAGGCCGAGCAATCGCTGCTGGTGGAAGAGGTAAAGATCGGGTGCAGCCTTGGAATGTTGCAGTGCCTGGACCGGGACCACCGTCTGGCCTACATTCTGGGTGAGGTCATGGAGATGCAAGGGCCGGAGGCCGCAGAGATTTTGGAAATTTCGCCTGAATTATTTCGCAAGCGGCTCCAGGTTGCGCGGACCGCGATGCTGCGCTTTATGAAGAGCTACTGCGGGTTGGCCTCGGATGCGGCGCCATGCCGCTGCAACCGGCAGGTGCCGACAGCGCTTAGTAGAGGGCGAATCAGCGCCGAGGCGTGCAACTTTGCGGCAGCGCCATCGTCGTTTGAGCAGTCGCGCGCCATGGTGCGGCAGGTGGAGGAGGCACGGTGGGCTCTGCAGGTGCATCGCACCAACAACCCGCGCCCCACTTCCGTCGATTTTGCCAGGCGATTGCTTGAGACGCTTGACACACACCGCATATCCGGGCCGGCCGCGTGATGCCGCCGAGGCGCCCGGTTCCGGAAGGCTGGCGGCGCCGACTTCAGGGTAGTCATCGATCTCGATGAGTGTGTTGGCGGGTGGCGTATCCATGGCGTCCGCCCAGCGACGACATGGGTGAGAAAGCACGACCCTCATCCCGCCACCCTCCAAAATTTCCCGCGCCCACTTTGCATTTAATTTCCCCTCAATCCCGCACAATGGAATTGGAGCAGTAGAAATCCGTCGGGCATGGGATCGCTCCGTACGGATTCCGTCCAGGCACCCCCGGCTAGGAGCTAGCGGCTAAAAGGCACCCCCTACCCCCCTTTTTTATTTGCAGTTTTCCACAGAAAGCTTGCAGATCATTTCGAGCTAGTGTGAAACGCCGCGCTACCTTTCCTTCGCCCCATCTCCCGGCGCCTTGAGATACCGGCTGGCAAACTCCAGAAACGCCGGCCAGTTAGGCGCGGGCGTGTGTCCGCCAGGATGCTGCCGGAACGCAAGTTCCCCTTGCATCAACGCCGTCTCCATCGGCGGGTACTGCGCGGTCCCAAGTCCTTCCTTCCCCAGAAGCCGGTACACCGGCCCGGCGGCCACCTCCGCCAGAAACATCCCCTTCGCATCGGCCCAGGCATCGCCCTTCGGGTTGGCGTAGCCGTCGCCCAAGCTCGCGCCCGCGCCAATAAACACCGGCCTCGGCGCGCACAACGCAATCAACTCGTGATTGTCCACCGGCAGGTCGCCGGGAGTCAGCGGCCCTGCATACTTCAGAAAATTTCCGCCCATCCAGTGATACTCCGTCGCCGAGGCCAGATTCGCAATCTGCTCGCCAAAGATGTGCCGGTACAGCTTTGCCCCGCCCTCGCCCGAAGAACTGATGTACCCAATCGCAAACCGCGGGTCATACGCCATCGCCACCAGCGCCGTCTTCCCAAAGCGCGAGTGCCCTGCGATACCCACCTGCTTCGCATTCACTGCCTTGTCCGTCTCCAGATAATCCACAGCCCGGCTCGCGCCCCATGCCCACGCGCGCAGCGCGCCCCAGTCGTCCACCTTGCGCGGCTGACCTTTGTTCATCAGCCCGATAATGCCCTCGGTCAGCCCCGCGCCGTTATCCGCCTGGTAGCTCGTGGGCTCAAGCACCGCAAATCCCCAGCCTTTCTCCAGCACCGGCTTCCACGCAACGCCATAATTCCCCGGCGCTCCCGGAGCCGCCTCCACAACGGGCCGCGCGACCGCGCGCTCAAAGTCCCCGGCAAAAGCCAGTTCCATCATCACCGGCACCGGTCCCGGCGCGTTGGCCGGCGTGGTCAGCATCATGTCGATATTGACCTTGATCTGCGGATAGGCTGAGTTGTCCACGTGGCCCGCGAGCCTCTTGGTCACCACGGGAATCCCGCCATAGCTCTCATGCGTGCTGCTGACCACCTCCCACGTCACCCTGGGCAGATTCGCCGGCGCGCGCCCCAGCAGCTCCCGGCTGAAGTCCGCCACAATCTCCGGCCGCCGCTGCTTCCACCACATCGCCGCCGTCGTCACCCGCTCCCCATCCTTCATCACCAGCGGATCGGGCAAATTGGGATAGACGTTCGCCTTGGACTCGTCGTAGTTGGTCGCGTTGGCTGCGCGCGCGTCGCCCGAGGGTGCAGGCCTCATCTGCGATTCCTTGATGCCCAGCAGACCGAGCATCCGCGCGCGGTCCTTCTTTGACGCCGCCTGAATCGCCAACTGCTCCGGGGGCGGTTTGATGGCCGGCGCAGGAGGCGGAGTCCTGGCAGGAGCATCCTGCGCGGACAGCCGCAAGCCCCACGGATACATCAGCAGGGCCAGCGCCAGCGGCGCAAACCCGCGACGCACCGCAAGCAGCAACAGGGTCATCGGGAACCTCGCTTGAAGCCGCGCTTCAATCAGGAAACGCGAGCGCGGCAAGACTATCGATTCGCTTCGATTCCCGCAAGCAGAAATCCCTCATCACTGCCGGGCCGCCGCAGAGCGTCCTGAGCAGCCGCGTGCCTCAAGTCAGCGCACGCTCCGCCGATACAGCCAGTGGATCGCCTCACAGAAAGGGCTTCTCTGCATGTCTTGGCTCAGAAATCTTCCCATCTCCCGCAAGTTCTACTTCGCCATTGGCAGTGTTTGCGGCATTTACATCCTGCTTGGCGCCTTCACATTTTTCACCTTTCGCGATATCGCCCGGAAAAGCGCGGACGTCAGTGAGAATGCCTTCCCATCCGTGATCCATCTCACGGAGATTCGCACGGCCCTCAACGCCATACGCCAGGCGGACCTTGACCTGATGCTCTGCCAGACGCCCGCATGCACAGCCAGCCAGATCTCCAGGCACCAGCAGGGTATCGCCCAGTTCCTGGCGGGCACCAAGGCATACGAGCCAACAATCAGTTATCCGCAGGAACGCGAGCTGTTTCAACAGCTTTCAACCGCATATGACAAATACATTGAAGCCAGCGATCGCGGCGTTGCGCTGATGTCGGCCGGCAAAACCGGCGATGCGCTGGATGCGCTCGCATCCGACGCGATTGACAAGTCGTTTGGAGCAATGCTCGACATCACGAACAATGCGGTAGAGATCAACGCCAGGGGCGGCATGGAAAGCGCTCGCGGCGCAACCCTATCCAGCAGCCGGGCCACGTGGATCAACGCCAGCATCACGGTTTTCATTGTGCTGCTCTGCGCCCTCGCCGGATACGTCCTGAACCGGCTGATCGCTCCTCCGCTGCTGGCGGCCACCGCGGCCCTTGAGAGTGTTGCTGCCAAGGATCTGAGCGTCAGCGTGGACGTGATGGGAACGGATGAAATCGGGCGTCTTTGCGCCGCACTCAACACCAGCGTGGCCGCCATACGCGAGGTGCTGCAATCGGTGGCGCGCGGCGCGGAGACGCTCTCCGCCGCCACCACGGAGATCAGCGCCCGCTCCGTGCAGAGCGCCGGCAACGCCAACAGCCAGTCCAGCAAGACCAACCAGATTGCCGCCGCCACCCAGGAGATGACCGCGACCATCGGCGAGATCAGCCACAACGCGGAAAGCGCCGCCAGCGCCAGCCGCCTCTCGGCTGAGACCGCCAATCAGGGCGGCGCCGTGATGCAGGCGGCGGCCGTCACCATGGAAAAAATTGCCGCCGCCACGGGCACCGTGTCAGAGAAAATGAACTCCCTGGCGCATCGCTCCGAGGAGATCGGCAAGGTGGTCAGCGTGATTCAGGAGATCAGCGAGCAGACCAACCTGCTGGCCCTCAACGCGGCCATTGAGGCAGCCCGCGCCGGCGAGCATGGCCGTGGCTTTGCCGTGGTCGCCGGCGAGGTCCGCCGCCTGGCCGAACGCACTAAGGGCGCAACCGAGGAGATCGCCAGCACCATTCGCAGCATCCAGGAAGAAACCCGGAGCACGCTGCAGGTGATGCAGGAGAGCCACACCGCCGTTGAGACCGGCATGGGCGAGACAGCGCGCGCCCGCAAGAGCCTGGAGGCCATCATCGAGTCCTCCAGGCATGTCGAGCACCAGATTCAACTCATCGCCACCGCGGCCAACCAGCAGACCTCGGCGTCGGGTGAGATCTCCGAATCAGCCGGCCAGATCTCGCAACTGGCCATCGAGAACTCGCAAGGAGCAGAAGAAGCCGTGGAAGCCCTCAAAAACCTCGCCTCGCTGGCCAGCGACCTCGACGGAATGATTCGCCAGTTCCACCTTGCGAACAACCGGCAATCCGGGGAAAACATCCTTGGCAGCGCCAGGCCGTCCCTGCGCTACGCACCGCACGCAGCAGGCGCGTAAGCCCCGGCGCGTGTCACACCACTCCTCCCGATAGCCCCGGCGATTCCTGGTTCGCCGGGGCCCTTTTTCGTTGGCCATTCCAGCGCCTGTCCCACCCGCTGGAATGGCACTCTCCCCGCCAGCCCCTCGCGTCCCGTGCCGTGCGCGCTTCCCCGCTATGGTAGCCTCCGGGTGTGGGGCCAGCGCCGCTTCCCCATACAACGCGGCATGGCCATCTTTGCAACCAACTCATTGGAGACACTTGCATGAGCGCCGTTAAGTACGACCTGGCCATCATCGGCTCCGGGCCTTCGGGCCAGCGTGCCGCCGTCGCTGCCGCCAAGATGAAGAAGCGCGTGGCCGTGGTCGAGTCGCGCTCCGTCGTGGGCGGCGTCTGCATCAACACCGGCACCATTCCCTCCAAAACCATGCGCGAAGCCGTGCTCCATCTCTCCGGTTACAACTACCGCTCCGTCTACGGCATGAATTACCGGGTCAAGGAAAAGATCACCATGGCCGACCTGGCCTTCCGTGTGCAGGGAGTCATCAAGACCGAGGTGGACGTCACCGAGGCCCAGCTCTCGCGCAACGGCATTGACGTGGTGCATGGCATCGCAAAATTCGTCGATCCCCACCAGCTTCACGTCGAAGGCCCGCAAGCCGACACGACGCTCGAAGCCGACCGCATCATCATCGCCGTGGGCACCCGCCCCGCGTCCTCGCCCCTGGTGCCCATCAACGGACGCACCATCGTCAACAGCGACCAGATCCTCGACCTGCCCGCCCTGCCCCGTACGCTCATCGTCGTCGGCGGCGGCGTCATCGGCGTCGAATACGCCTGCATGTTCGCCATCCTCGGGGTGCGTGTCACCCTCATTGAGAAGCGCAACAAGCTGCTCGAATTTGCCGACCAGGAAATCGTCGAGGCCCTCAGCTACCATCTCCGCGACAGCCGCGTCACTCTCCGGCTGGGCGAGGAAGTGGAAAGCGTTGAAGAGCTGCCCGACGGCACCGTCGTCGCCAACCTTGAAAGCAAAAAACGCGTCTCCGGCGACGCCCTGCTCTACGCCGTGGGCCGCCAGGGCAACATCGACGACCTCAATCTTGCCGCCGCCGGCCTTGAAGCCGACAATCGCGGACGCATCGCCGTCAACGAGCATTACCAGACCAAGGTCGAGCACATTTACGCCGCGGGCGATGTGGTCGGCTTTCCCTCCCTGGCTTCGGTCTCAATGGAGCAGGGACGCATCGCCGCCGCGCGCGCCTTTGACGACCATGCCACAACCTCAAACCCCAGCTTCTACCCCTACGGCATCTACACCATCCCCGAAATCAGCTTCATCGGAAAAACCGAGGAGCAACTCACTGACGAGGATGCGCCCTACGAAGTCGGCATGGCCTATTACCGCGAGTCCGCCCGCGGCCAGATTCGCGGCGACACCACCGGCCGCCTCAAGCTTGTCTTCCATCGCGACACCCGCAAGGTCCTCGGAGTCCACATCATCGGCGAAGGCGCCAGCGAGCTGATTCACATCGGTCAGGCTGTCATGATCCTCGGCGGCACCGTGGATTACTTCGTCGACACCGTCTTCAACTACCCCACTCTCGCCGAGTGTTACAAGGTGGCCGCCTTCAACGGCCTCGGCCGCCTGCACCGTTATCAGGCGGAGTAGGCGGCAGATATGCTCTGCGGAGATTCGGCCCGATTTCGAACCCGTCCCCGCCACCAGCCTCAAGGAGTTTCCCGATGACCACCGCTATCGGCGTTGTAATGACCGAACACATTGTCGCCGGCAGGCTTGAGGATCAACGGCTGACCGGCAAGCCGCTGCGCTTCCCCGCCGATTCAAACGAACTGGACGCGCTCGTAGCCATTCCCGGCGGCGAACTGGTCGAGATGCTCGCCGGGCAGATTGCCACGCTCGCTGCCGCCGGCCCCGTGGACGCCATCGGCGTCGCCGTGCCGGGCATCGTCCGCCATGGAGTGGTCGAGGACTCACCCAACCTGGCCCAGATTAAAGGCATGCGCATCGCCGACGAGTTGACACGCGTCCTCGCAGCCCGCGGCATCAACGCCCCGGTTCACGTGGCCAACGACGCCGACGCCATCGCCGCCGGCGTGGCCGCCACCCGCGGCCAGCTCAACAAGCTTACTCGCGTCTGGACCATCGGCAACGGCATCGGTTACGGCCGTTGGCCCTATGTCGAGGGTGTCTGGGAAGGCGGCCACATCACCGTCACCCTCGACCCCAGAGAGCGCTTCTGCGGATGCGGCGGCGTGGGCCACCTGGAAGGCATCATGGGCTACCGCGCCATGCGCATGCGCTTCCTCGACCTGGAGCCGGAAGAGGTCTTTGCCCTGGCGAAGAAAGGCGATGAGCGCTGCCGCGAGTTTGTCGATCTGTGGCACCGCGCACTGGCCGCCGCCACAGCCTCGTTCATTCACATTGCCGGCCCCGGCCGCTTCTACTTCACCGGCCATAACGTCGGCTTCCTCGAGCTAACCGTCCTGCGCAGCCACCTGGAAACCATGGTCAAGATGAGCCCGCTGCTGAGCTACTCGCTTGAAGCCCTGCCCCCCGACGACGAAACCGCCCTCATCGGCGCGGGCGTCAGTGCCGTGCGGGCACTGACCTGGTGAGACGCGCCTGCCGGGTGTTGAGTTGAAATCGTATTGGCGTTGGAGTTTGCCGCCTAGCACTTCCGCAGATAAGTCCGCGAAAGCCGGTCGTGCCAGCAGAGGTGGTCTTCGTCGAAGACCGCCCACATCAAGCCCAGACCCACCGGCAGCAGCGACAGCAGCATCGCGCCCAGCCTGCCGCGCAGTTGCGCGCGCGACGGGCACTCATCGTCGAAGGTGCACAGGGAGATGCGCGCAAACATCATGCCCGGCGTCGCATGGGCCAGCGTCAGGAACAGCGCGTTGTACAGCACCCCGGTAGCGAGCAGCGCGGCAACCGCGGCCAACTCGGCCGCCTTCATGGCCGGCGGATGCTGCAAGTGACCCGCAGCCAGAGCGATCGCAGCGCCAACAACCCCCACAATCAGCGCAGTATCCACGACCGTTGCCATAAGGCGCAGGCTCAACGGCGCCAGCTGCAGTGTCGCGGCCATCTCGCTCTGCGTTCCAGCTTCCTGGGGCAGATCGTCCAGCTCAATGCCCGACCACGCGGGGCCGCTCCATGAGGGTGCGGGCGATTCCGCCGCCGTGGGCGCAGCAGGCTCCGTCGAGATGGTGCTCGGGTCCACCTCAAAAATGCTCAACTGTCCAAACAGATCGCCCGTCTCCCCATGCGGCGCGCCGGACAAACGCGGTCGGACTCTCCGCGTGGCGACCAGCTCGCGCGGAAACTCGATGAGGTTGGCGTGAATCGGCTGCGCAGCCTCGACCGGCTCAATGGCTTGCTCATCTGCCTCTGGCCGAGCCGAAGGGGCCCACCAGTTTCCCCGCGCCTCGTCCGCCCTCTGCGGCTCCGGGGATGCGAAAGCAGCCGGCGGTCCGGCGGGACGCATCGGCATGTCCGGCTCCCAGCGAATCTCCAGCGGTTGCACGGCGGCTGTCGCTGGTGTCGCGGAGGTCGCTTCAGACCCCTTGGCCTTCCGGGCGGAACTCTTCGCGGTCTTCCTGGTCACGGCCTCTTCTTCGCGGGCGGCATCCTCCCCGGCGGCGGACTCCAGGTTTGCCAGGGCGGTTTGAGCGGCGGCCTGCGCTTCAAGCGCGGCGCGCGTGGCCGCCTCGGCGGCGCGCAGCGCGGCGCGCGCCTCCGCAGCCTGCATCTCGCTGTAACTCGGAGCCTTGGCGTAGCGGGCCGCCACCCGCGCCGCTGCCTGGGCAGCGCGCGAGCTGGCAGGGCTCTGCGCCTCTTCAGGCGGAGCCTGCTCCACCAGGGAAAAATCTTTGCGCTTTTTGTGCGCCGCCAGGCGCCGATTGACTTCCTGCTTCCATGATGCTGAGGGAGCGGGCTGGCTTACCAGTGTGCTCAATTCTCCAGTTTCCCTTCTGACGCCGTTCACGGGTCCGATCACAGGCCCGGAACCGCCGTTCAGGTCCGCTATGCCTGCCCTTCCCCATCAGGGCCGCCGCGGACGTTGCTCGTAAAAGAGCCAGGAGGTTGCGCGAGAGCTTGCAGAATGACGCGGACCGGCAATTCCGTGCTGCCACACCAGTCCGGGTCTTTATCTGCTGCCAGAGCCGCGCGACACGCGTCCCATGCACATGGCCCGCATTTGCTATGCTGGCCTTGGTCCTCGGATGCGTCCTCGCAACTTCGTGTTTATCACGCTGCTGGCCCTCTGTCACCTGCAACTTGCGGGACAGGTGTTGACCAATGCGTTACCTCCCGCAGCGCAGCAAACCTCCACGCCAGTGCGTGTTGCGCCAGCGGACACCACAGCGCAGCTTCCCGACGACCCAGGCCAGGACATCCTGCCCGTCGCGCAGCCGGAATCCGTTCCCGCCACCGGAGTGCCGGTGCGCTGGGAGGCCGAGCGCCAGACGCGCGTGGGAGACACCTGGACACTGAGCGGCGAGGTAGTCGTCCACTATCGCGATTACATCTTGCGCGCCGACAAGGTCGTGTATCACCAGTCCACCACGGAGTTGGAGGCCGAAGGACACCTCCAGATCACCGGCGGCCCCGAGGACGCCGTCATCGAAGCCTCGCACGGCGACATGCGCCTGAACGCGCATACGGCGCGCTTCTTCAATGTCAGCGGATCCATGGGCGTACGCCGCAGCGGGCGCACCGTAGTGTATTCCACGCCCAACCCGTTCCTCTTTTCCGGCAGGGTGCTGCTTCAGACCGGCAGGGAAAGCTATCGCGTCATCGACGGCTCCATGACCAACTGCCGCCTGCCTCATCCGGACTGGCAGTTGATTGCGCACTCCATCCAGGTCGCCAACGGCCAGGCATCCACCTCCAACGCATTCTTCAAGCTGCTCGGCATACCCATCTTCTACCTGCCCTACCTGCGCCATCCGGTCGACGAAAACGGCCGCCAGAGCGGGCTGCTCATCCCTGTTCTCAGTAACTCCTCCATCCGCGGCTATACGTTTGGCGAGCAGATGTACTGGGCCATCAACCGCAGCATGGACATGACGTTCGGCGCGGAATATTACTCCAAGCGCGGCTTCGCGCCCAACGGCGATTTTCGCTACAAGGGCGCAGGCATCAACCACCTGACAGTGCGCTGGAACGCGCTGCTGGACCGCGGTGTTGCGGCCACTCCGCCCGCGACGGGCCTCATCAACCAGGGTGGCGTGGACATCGCAGCCCTCGGCCGGATGGACCTGTCGCCGGAGACGCGCATCGCCGCCGACGTCGAGTATCTCTCCAGCTACGTCTACAAGCTGGTCTTCGACGACAACTACTCCCAGGCCGTCAGCTCCGACGTCCAGAGCACGGTTTCTCTCACGCACGCGCACAACGGCTTCATTCCCTCGGCCTACCTGAGCCGCCTGCAAACCTTTGCCAGCTCCACTCCCGGCGATGAGGCAAGAATTCTGCACCTGCCCAGCCTGCGCTTCGATGTGCTTGACCGCCCGCTGGGCTCCTCGCCCCTCTACTGGGGCATGGGTTCGTCCATCAGCCACCTTAGCCGCGCCGAGGCCAGGTTTCACGCCCGCAACGTGGGCCGCATCGACATCTATCCCCATCTTTCCCTGCCCATCGTCGCGGGCGGCTGGAGCATCGTGCCGGAAGCCGCTCTCCGCGACACCTTCTATTCCGGCAGCCAGACTCCTGACCTGTCCGGCGTAAACGACGGCACTCCCTACGTCAGCCACGACCCGCTCAATCGCGCGGACCTTGAAGCCTCAGTTGACCTGCGGCCGCCCGCTTTCGAACGCGACTTTACAATCAACCGCTGGAATCGCCGCTTGCGCCACGTGGTCGAGCCGGAGTTCTTCTATCGCTTTGTGGGCGGCATCGGCTCCCAGGCACGGAACGTGCTCATGATCGACACCTCCGACATCGCCACAGACACCAACGAGGTGGGCTACTCGCTTACGCAGCGGTTTTACCTGCGGCCCGCGCAACCGCGGCCCTGCACCGCCGAGCAAAGTCTGAGTCCCGAAGGCTGCCATGCCGCGCCGCGCGAGTGGGCTAGCTGGCAGATCGCCCAGAAGTTTTTCATCGACCCCAACTTCGGCGGCGCGCTCATCAACAACCGCCGCAATGTCTTCGACGCCACCCTCGACATGAGCGGCATCGCCTTCCTCACCTCGCCGCGCAATCTTGCGCCTCTCACCTCGCGCCTGCGTTTCGAGGCCATCGACAATCTGCGCATCGAGTGGGACTTCGACTACGACCCCAAAGGCGGCCGCATCGGCGCGGACAACCTCTATGCCGGGTACAGCTGGGGCCGCACCACCGTCGGCCTGGGACGCGCTCTGCTCAACGCCGTGGATGAAAAGGGCAGCTCCGCCTCCACCATTCAGAGCCAGCTGCTGGACCCCTTCCTCTCCATCGGCAAGCCCAACGGAGAAGGCTTCAACCTGGCAGCCAACGGCGGCTATGACTTTGTCCACGGCGCTCTCCAGTACGCCGGCGTACAGGCCATCTACAACTGGAACTGCTGCGGCCTGAGCCTGGGTTACCGGCGCTTTGCGCTGGGCACGGTCCGCGACGAAACCCAGTACCTTTACAGCTTCACGCTGGCCAACTTCGGCTCCGTCGGCGACATCCGCCGCTCCAACACCGTTTTCCACGACCCCAGCCAGCCGCCCGTATACTAGCGATTCCTTTTCCCGCGCCCGCGCGTCAACCCCTTCGAACACCACGGCAGAGGCCCATCCAAGCCCCGAAAGACGCCCCGCTGGAGTATCCTTTTCTCAGAGGACTTCCTTGTTGCGTACACATCTTTTCGCTGGACTCCTGGTGCTTGGGCTCGTGGTGGGATGCAAAGCCCAGTCTGCGTCGCAGAATTCACCCGATCTCGCTGTCAACCGCCGTATCGAAGTCATGGTCCGCTCCCAGTTCAACGTGCCCGCGGACTACAACGTGAGCGTTGGCGCGCGCAAGCCGAGCCAGATTGCAGGCTATGACGCAGTCCCCGTCACGCTCTCCCGCGGCGCGAAATCCACGGTGGTCAATTTCCTGCTCTCCACCGACGGCAAGACGCTGGCCCGCCTTGAGACGTTCGACCTGGACAAGAATCCAACCCTGAACATCGACGTCGCCGGACGCCCCATCCGCGGTAACCCCGCGGCCAAGGTGACTGTCATCAACTTCGACGACCTTGAGTGCCCCTTCTGCGCCCGGATGCACGCCTCCCTGTTCCCCTCCACGCTGGAGCGCTACAAGGACAAGGTCCGCTTCGTCTACAAGGACGACCCCCTCACTGAGCTGCACCCCTGGGCCTTGCACGCCGCCGTGGACGCCAACTGCATGGCCGCGCAGAACGGCGATGCCTACTGGGCCTACGTGGATTACATCCACTCCCATGGCGAGGAGATTACCGGCCAGGACCGCAATCTGACCAAGAGCTTCGCCACCCTGGACCGCATCGCCCGCCAGCAGGCCACCATCGCAAAGCTCGACACAACCACGCTCGATGCCTGCATAGCCAAGCAGGACGAAACCCAGGTGCGCGCCTCGGCCGCGGAGGCTGACAGACTGGGCGTGGATGGGACCCCCGCCGTGTTTGTCGATGGGGAACGCGTCAACGGCGGCGCCGTCCCCGCGGAACAGCTTTGGCTGGTCATCGATCGCGCTCTGCGCGCCGCGGGCGAGGAGCCTCCAGCCGCTGCGCCGGCAGCGGCCACGGACGCCGGCAAAGCGGGCACGGGCAAATAGCTGCCTGAGGAATCGGCAGTCTTGCGCGCCGGCCGTGAGGAATTCAGCCGGGCTGCCGTATCGCGGCCCCGGCTTGGGGATTTATCCTGTAACACCGGGGTGCTTGTGGCCCCTCAGGAGAATTCAGGTTGCTCGTCGAAGCTCTTTTTTTTCAGCGCTGCCGCTTTGTTGCCCGGGTTCTTTCCGCTGGCTTGCTCCTGACCGCGCTGGCTGGGTGTCACCACGCGCCCTCGCCCGACGTGATGGCTACGGTGAATGGCAAAGACATCATGCGCGCGGAGGTTGAAAAGTACTACCAGGCCAGCCTCGGCGCCAACCCCCAGGAGCCCAGCCCCGAGCAGGCGGACATTGTCCGCCTGAACATCCTCCACCAGTTGATCGAAGACGAAATCCTGCAGCAGCGCGCCGCCAAGCTCAACCTCGCGGCCACCGATGAAGATGTAAACGCCAAGCTGACCGAGATGAAGGCGCCTTACACGCAGGAGGAATTTGACAAGCAGCTCAAGCAGCGCAACATCAGCCTCGAGGACCTCAAGCGCGACCTCCGCCGCTCGCTGACCAATGAAAAGCTGCTCAACAAGGAGATCGAGTCCAAAATCAACATCACCGACTCCGACATCAGCAGCTATTACACCGCGCACAAGGCCGAGTTCAACCTGATCGAGCCCCAGTATCACCTGGCGCAGATCGTGGCCAGCGCAGTGCCCGCGCAGCAGGCCGGTAGTCTGCAAAACAAGACATTCAGCGAAGCAGACGCAAAAAAGAAGATTCAGGCCCTCTATAACCGGCTGAAGAGCGGTGAAGATTTCGGCGCCGTTGCCATTCAGTTCTCTGACAATTCCAACAACGCATCCAACGGCGGCGATATGGGCTTTGTCGGCGAGTCAGCCCTGCACAGCGATCCGGAGGCGTACAACGCCATCAGCAAGCTCAAGCCGGGAGAAATTTCCGAAGTCCTGCCTATTTATGACGGCGCGGGGCCGGGGCACAGGGTCGTCGGCTACGCCATCTACAAGCTGATCGCCCGCGAGCCCGCCGGACAGCGTGAATTGAACGACCCGCGTGTGCAGCAGACCATCCGCCAGCTCCTGCGGGAGAGCCACGCGCAGTTGCTCAAGAACGCCTACTTTGAAATGCTCCACGATCAGGCCAAGGTGCAGAACTACTACGCCGAGGAAATCCTGAAGAACGGCGCAAAGTAAGGCGCAACAGGCAACCCTGTCCTCAAAACTTCACCGTGGCCTTCGCGCCCGTGTAATGGACCGCCTTGTCAGGCGCGCCGGTAGCGTCCGCGCCAACGCCATGCCCCCTGGCCACGACCACCACGTTGAACGTGTGCCCTGCCGCCATCCCCGGATAGCTCCCCTCGCGCACGCCAATGGTCAGTGTGTGGTGCGCGTCGTCCCAATGCATCGGGATGATCGCGTGCGCGCCCTGCTCGTAGCGATAGCCGTCTCCCTCGTCCTCGTACAAATTGAAGTCGCCATCCGCGCCCGGATAGACGCGCAGCTCGATCGGATCGGCTGCCTGGCCGGCATACTCAATCACCGGCCCCAGCGGCACAATCGAGCCCGCGCGTACGTGGAGCGGAATCCTGTCGATAGGCGCTGCCGCCGTTAACTCCCGCCCGCCGGCCAAGCGCTCCCCTGTCCAGAAGTCATACCAGTCGGCAGTCGCCGGCAGGTAGACCGTGCGTTCCGTAGCGTGCTCCTTTGTCACAGGACTCACCAGGATCGCCGGGCCAAACAGAAATTCGTCGGCAATCTCCCATGTGGCAGGATCTTTCCTGAAGTCCATCACAAGCGGCCGCTGGATGGTGTAGTCCTCGCTCGTCACCTTCCATGCCTGCGAGTAGACATAAGGCAGAAGCCGATAGCGCAAGCGATCGAAGCCGAGCAAGGCAGGATAAACGTGATCGTAAACCCACAACTCGTTATGGTCGCGGTGCCCGTGGGTGCGAAACACCGGGCAGAACACGCCAAACGCAAACCAGCGTGCATACAGCTCCTGATACGCCGGGTCGCCGGGCGGGCGATTGAACGGCTGCCAGTAGCCGCCGATGTCGGTTGTCCAATACGGGTATCCAGAGAGCGCGAAGTTGAGTCCCGCGGCAATCTGATGGCGCAGGCCCCACCACGTGCTGTACACATCGCCCGACCAGACCGTCGCCCCGTTGCGCTGCTGCCCCAGGAACGCCGAGCGCGTCAGCAGAAAGACCCGCTTGTCAGGGTTGGCCTTCTTCCAGTGCTCCTGAACGCCCCCGGTGTGCTCCAAGGGGAAGATGTTTGTGTATTCGGCGCCGCTGCCAATGTGCAGTTGTTTTGTGCGCAGGATGGCATCCCCCATGTGAGGCCAGTGTTCCTCCGGCTCAGCGCTGTCCAGCCAGAAGGCATCCCAGCCCTGCGCAAAGAGTTTGCCCACGAGCTCATCCCAGAAGAAATCCCGCGCCGCCGGATTGGTCGGATCATAGACATGCGTCCCGGGAATCTCGAAACCCCGGCGCTTGATCTCCTGGTAATTCCTGGACTGCGCATCCATCAACCCCCAGACGGAAATCATGGCATGCACGTGCTCGTCATGCAGCGCCTTCAACTCCGCCGGAACGTCGGTGTAGTTGCCGTTGAACACCGGATCGCCTTCTCCGCCGGGCTTCCACCAGAACCAGTCCTGCACAATGGCGTCGAGGGGAATGTGCCGCGCACGGTATTCGCCCGCAATCCCCAGAATCTCTGCCTGTGAAATGTAGCGGTCCTTGGATTGAAACAGGCCGTAGGCCCATTGCGGAAATAACGGCGCATGACCCGTCATCGTGCGGTATGCATGAACAATCTCGTCCATCTCCGGCCCGTACATCACGTAGTAGTCCACCGCATCACTGGCCATGGAGGCAAAGGAGAGTTCGAGTGGAAAGCGGTTGTCGACGTATGTGAACGACGCCGTGTTCCACAAAACCGCATACCCCTTGCTCGAAACCAGCAGCGGCATCGCCACATCGGTATTGTTCTGGCCCAGTTCCACTGTGCTGCCCCGATAGTTGAACTGCCCGCTCTGGTGCTGCCCGAGCCCGTAAAATGCCTCAACTGCATCGGGAGAGAAGCGATCTGTTACCTGGTAGAGTTCGCGCGCCTGCCCCGGGCCATCGTCGTAAGTACGCGGCAGGCTGCCGTTTTCGCGCAGGAATACCTCGCCCTGCGCCGTCTTGAAACTCAGGTTGCCCCGCTGCGCCGACAGAGTGACAGTCACTCGCGCTGTTGTGAGAGATGTTGCATCGCCCGTTTGCGTGAACTGAAATGCAGAGCCTGGACAGGCATCCTGAGCGCTCAGCATCCATGGCTTCTGCTCCGCTGGAGGAGGCGACTTGAGCGGCCGCGCCACCACATGCACCAGCGAATCCCCGCAGACCGTCACCTCAAGCACTTCGCGGTCGTTGCGCGCGATCAGTCCGCCTGCGGACCGCTCAGCCTGCATCGATGTGGGATGAGGAACCTCACCAGTGATCGTCTGGCCTGACGCCGCGCCGCCCGCCAGGACAAAAAGCAAAACACCGCCAAATCCAGGCCCGAACCACGTACGGCCAACTCCGCATTTGAACACGATACGCCTCCGTGTTGCTTTAGTTCACCGGGCAAACAAATGGCCTCCGCACTGAGCGGAGGCCATTTGCTTTTTGATTATGCGACACTCTGCCTTACTTCAGATTGCCGCTGGAATCCATGGTGATACCGCCAGGTCCCTTGTCCTTCTTCGCTTCGTTGGCCTTGCGGGTGCCCATTGCCTTGGTGCGCCAATCGTCTGCCGCTGCCAGGTCTTCCTTCACCGCGGCGGCGTCGCCAAAGTCCACATCCGCCTTGCGCCGGTAGATCAGGTTCAGATAGGCCATTGCATCGTCATAGTTGGCCCGGTTCGCCACGGCCTGATTCAGATACTGCAAGCCTTCTTCAACCAGCGGAGCATTCTGCTGCTTGATGACGTCCATGACCTTCTTGGGAACCTTCGTGTTGCCTTGGCCATCATCGTTGAAGCCGGCAGGCACCAGCGTCTTCAGCACGTTTTCGTGCGCCAGGGTCCAGTCGACCACGCCCACGGTGTAAGCCGCCTCAGGATCCTTCGGGTCTACCGCAAGAACCTTCTTCTGCCAGGCCTTGGCGTCGTCGAACCGCTTGATGCTGAAGTAAATGCCCGCGATCTGCTTCAGGCTGTTCACATCGCTGGGGTTTTTGGCCAGAACATCCTGGAAGATGCTGATTGCCTGCTGCGCGGTCTTCAGGTTTTCCGCAGTCTCCAGTCCAGGAACAATATTCTGTGAGAGAGCGGTAGCCAGATAGCTCTTGGCCATCGGAAGAGAGGGATCAAGCTCGGTGGCCTTCTGAAAATGGCCAATCGCCTCCTCGTACCTGCCGCTCTTATAGGACTCAACTCCCTTGTTCAACTGGTCGCGCGCTGCGAGGCGGTCGCACCCGCTCATGGAAAGCACCATGCCTGCCAAGGCAACCGCGAGCGCCGTAATACGTGCGGTTCGATTCATGTCCTTATCGTCTCCTTCAGGTCGTGCCTATCCGTTGCGCGCCTGGAATCTTGATACAACTGGCCGCCGGCGAGTGTAACCGTAACCAGAATGCGAAAATTGTACTCCTGTTTTCCGCCCGGACGAACCACCTCCGCACGGCGTTGGCGCCCCTCTGCCAACTGGAGTTTACCTCGACTCACCCCAGTTGCCTGTTGCCCAACCTGAATCCCGTACATCCTCGGCCAATGCTACCTGCACACACCACTTGACGCCTGCTGCCGACCCGCGGCGGTTCCCTGCCTTCAATGGAAACCCGCCCAGATCAACCCGCTATTGTCCGGCCAGAATCTTGGGCGTCATCAGGCCAATGTGATCCACGTTCGCCGCGCGCCCGATGTCGATAACCTCGGCCACATAGCGAAAATCCACATCGTCATCGCCCTTCACGAACATGACGCGCTCTGCACGGTTCGCGTAGATATCCGTCAGCTTCGGCAGCAGTTCAGCCTTCTGCACGTCGGTCTCGTTGATCTTGTATGTCGGCGCGTTGCCTGGACGATACAAAACCTGAACCACAATGGTGCGGTCATTCGGCTGCTGCTGCTGCTGCTTGTCCTTGGGGGGCTGCGGAACCAGCGCATCCAGGCCCTTCGGCACTACCGGCACGATGACCATAAAGATGATCAACAGCACCAGCAGAACGTCGATCATGGGCGTGACATTGATGTCGCCCATGGGGCCTCCCCCGCCTCCAGTTGTCATTGCCATGGCTTCAAACTCCTCGTTTCCTGCATATCGTTAAAGGGACAGCGCCAGAGTAAAATTGAAGAAGATTACTCTCCGCCTGCGAGGTTGCCTTCGCGCTTCTGCGTCAACAGACCCACTTCATCCACGCCGGCCGTACGCACTGCGTCGATGGCGTCTTCAACCGCCCGGTATTGTGCCCGCGCGTCCGCGCGAATGTAGATGGTCTTTCCGGGTGTGTCGGCCAGCTTGTCGCGCACCTTGACGCCAAGCTCGCTGGTAGCGACCTTGTCCTGCCCCAGAAATACACCGCCGTCACGCGTAATGGCCACGACAATGGCATCTTCCTTGTCAGCGTCCGGCATGGAGATGGCGTTTTCCACCTTGGCCATATCAACGGCCACCTTCTGCTGGAGCATGGGGGTGATGACCATGAAAATGATCAACAGCACAAGCATCACGTCCACCATAGGCGTCACGTTGATGTTTGAGTTGATCTTACCGCCTTCGTTGCGAACTGAGATTGCCATCGATGAGGCTCCATGCCTATGAATTTTTATGCCGGATGGCTTCCGGCACTACCCTTTGAACCGCGTGGCTGGCGCATCGTTGAAACCAGAGACAGGAGAGAGTCTTCGCCCTCCTGTCCCCGTAACTTCTCGCTCGAGCCGATCGCCGCGCCGTTTAGCGCTTGCTGCTCTGCTTAATAAAGTAGTCGATCAGCTCGCTCGAGGAGTTGTCCATCTCCACGTCGAAAGCCTCGACCCGTCCGGTAAAGTAGTTGAACGCCATAACTGCGGGGATGGCGACCAGCAGGCCGAACGCGGTGGTGACCAGGGCTTCGGAAATACCACCGGCAACCGCGCCGATGCCCGAAGTCTTCTGGGTCGCGATCTGCTGGAAGGCGTTCAGAATGCCGACGACGGTTCCGAACAGGCCGACGAACGGGGCCGTGGAGCCGATGGTGGCCAGCACGCTGAGGCCCCTCTTCAGCTTGGCGTGAACAATGGCCTCAGCCCGTTCCAGAGCGCGCTGCGAGCTCTCGATGTTGGCTTCGGTGGCCGCTCCGCCGGATGCGCGGAATTCCTGCAGGCCAGCCGTAACAACCTCGGCCAGGTGAGACTTCTTGTTGCGATCGGCAATCTTGATCGCCTCTTCCAGTTTGCTGTCCTTCAGCGCGCCGGCAACCTTGGGAGCGAACTCACGCGACTGCTTGCGGGCGGCAGAGAAGTACAGATAGCGGTCGATCATCACGGCCAGCGACCAGATCGACTCGATGAAAAGGAGAATGGCCACGGCGCGGGCCAACCATCCCATATGTTCCCACAGCCCCATGGGGCTGAAGCTGACTGTCTGCTCTTCCTGGAACAGCGCCAGGCTGCTGACCGCGTGCGAAGCGAAATGTGTGAGCTGAGCGAGAATCACTGAATCGTTCCTCCTAAGGAGTTTCTTGTGGACTGCAACTACCTTGCAATTGCTGGGAATGCGGCTCTTTCCGGATTCGCATTCAGGTCAAATGGAACGCCCTCTCCCCTGGACACGGGACAAGGCAAGAATATGCCTTATCCGCCGAGGCTGAAGATCACGTTAATCGTGGTCTCCACTTCAACAGGCTCGTTGTTAAGCAGGTAGGGCCGATAGCGCCAGGTCTTCACTGCATCCAGAGCCGACTGCTGCAACATCGCCGGCCCACTGACTACACGCAGATTTTCGATGGTCCCAGCCTTGGAAATCGTGGCCTGAAGCACCACCGTGCCGGAAACGCGCGCCGCCTTGGCAATGGGCGGATAGATGGGCTGCGTCCGCTGGATCAACATGCCAACGGCCACGCCAGCTGAGATATTCACCTTCTTGGGAGCCGCAGCCTGCACCTTGGGCCCGCTGCTGCCGAAAACGCTGCCCATGACGCCGCCGGCGCTGCCGCCAAGACCTTCCATGCCGGCTACCCCAAAGCTCGACGGAGGCGCTTCCTTCTCGCTCACCATCTTGATGTCGTGGGGAATCTTGGTCGGAGCCATCAGCTGATTATTCATCATCTGCGACTGCACGTGCACCACATGGACCTCAGGCGGCGGAGGCGGAGGAGGTGGCGGAGGCGGAGGAGGCGGAAGGGTTAGGACCGTCGACATGGCAGCCTTCGGCAGCGCCTCGGGATAGATCAGAGGAATCAGGATCAGCAGGAGCAGTATGGACCCGTTGGTGATAAACGTCACCATCATCCAATACTTGCTCTTGCTCTTGATCCTGCCTCCGGATTCAAACGTGGAATCTTCAAACATGGCCAGCCTCGAATCGGGTGTTGGTTACCTCTATTTAGACACCGTTCAAATCAGAAATGTTCCCGGCGTCGAAACAGTACCACAAAAGCGTGTTTCACCTATATCAGAACCACGCAACAACTTGCAAAACCTGCTGCAATTTCGGTGCAGCCTCCGGGGAAAATCCTAGACCTTTGCGCGCTTCGCCGCGGGCAAAACCGCGGCCTTGCCCCGCTGACCGCGCCACTCCTGCCAGGCCACCAGCATCGGTGCCGCCACGGCAATCGAGGAGTACGTGCCGATTAGAATACCCACCACCAGCGCAAAGGAAAAGCCCTTTAATACCTGGCCGCCAAAAATGTAGAGCGAAAGCACCGTCAGGAAGGTCAACCCCGAGGTAAGAACCGTCCGGCTCAGGGTCTGATTGATGCTGCGATTCACCACGTCAGCCAGTGGCTCACGCCGGCTCAGTCGCAGATTCTCGCGAATGCGGTCGAACACGACGATGGTGTCATTCATCGAATAGCCCACCAGCGTCAGAATCGCCGCAATCACCGTCAGGCTGATCTCCTGGTTGGTCAGCGCAAACGCGCCCACGGTGATCAGCGTATCGTGAAACACGGCCACCACGGCCGCCACGCCATAAATCAGCTGGAAGCGAAACCAGAGATAGATCAGCATGCCGAGCAGCGAGTAGAGCGTCGCCAGGCCCGCCTGCCTCTCCAGTTGCTTGCCCACCGTCGGGCCCACCACCTGTACATTCCGCACCGTGAAGGGATTATCGTAGTGCGCCTGCAGCGCGCCAACGATCTGCTCCCGTCCGGTATCAAGCGTCGACTCGTTG
>JAGWRX010000134.1 GCA_028876395.1 Acidobacteriota bacterium | reverse complement strand
CGCAAGATGGGCGGACTCAGGAAGAAGCTTCCTGTCACCTTCTGGACCATGACCGCAGCCGTCTTCGCCATCGCCGGCTTCTTCCCGTTTGCCGGCTTCTTCTCAAAAGACGCGATCCTGTACGCAGCCTTCCTGCAAGGCAATGGAGGCAAGCTGCTCTGGTTCGTCGGCGTCGTCACCGCACTGCTCACTGCCTTTTACATGTTCCGCCTCTGGTATCTCACCTTCCTCGGCGAGTCGCGCAGCCACGATGTCCACCCGCATGAGAGCCCGTGGTCCATGCTCGGACCGCTCACGGTGCTCGCTGCACTCTCCGTCGGCGGTGGCTGGATCGGCATCGAGCGCTTTGGCGCATATCTCGCGCCATCGGTCGGCCAGCGGGCTGGTGAAGGCGGCAGCACCCAGTTGGAAATCCTGCTCAGCGTCGTGGCCGTTGCAGTCGCCCTGCTTGGCTGGTTTGTGGCGCACCGGCTGTATCGCCAGAAACCCGAAAACGCTGCTCAGTTGGCGGCCGCCATGCCCACGGGCTACAAACTCCTGCTCAACAAGTATTTCGTAGACGAAATCTACGGCTACACCGTCGTCAAGCCGCTGCTGGTGTTCTCCCGCTTTGTACTGGAGTGGGTAGTGGACATCGCAGTCCTTGGCGGGCTCGCATGGCTGCTCGCTGGCATTGCCACGCTGGGCGGGGCAATTCTGCAGCGGTGGCAGTCGGGCAATCTGCGCTCCTATGCCGCATGGCTGGCCTTGGGCGCGGCCGCGCTGCTCCTGTTCGTGCTTGTGCCATGGACCACGGTGCTGGCAACTCTTCCCGGATTTCACATGAATATGGCGGGGCACTAAGAGATGGCGATAAACGAGTCAATTCTCACGTTGATCCTGCTGGTCCCGCTGGCCGGGGCAGTGCTCGTGGCGCTTTTGCCGGACCACGGCAAACTGCCTGCCTGGCTTGCTCTCCTCACAACACTGGTCAGTTTCGGCCTCACACTGCACCTGCCGGCGCATTTTGTCCTGGGCCAGCACGGTTTCCAATTCGAGATCAACCGGCCGTGGATTGAAAACCCCGCCATCTTCTATCACGTGGGAGTGGACGGACTGAGTCTATGGCTGGTGGTGCTGGTCGGGCTTCTTGCCCCGGTTGGCGTACTCGCCAGTTGGAACGCCATCAAGGAGCGCCGCAAGGTCTTCTATGCGCTCTTCCTCCTACAGCAAACGGCCATGTTCGGCGTCTTCATCTCGCTGGACCTGATGGTGTACTACGGCTTCTGGGAGCTGTCACTGGTGCCCATGGCCATCCTGATTGCCATGTACGGCCGCAAGGACGGGCCCAGGGCCGCAATCAAGTTCTTCCTCTTCACCTTTATTCCTTCAGCGCCACTGCTGGTGGCGATTCTGTGGCTCTACACACACACTGGCACATTCGATTTTGTTCAATTGCGTCTGCTCATTGCCAGCGGTTCCCTGCCCGCCGGCGCTCTGTGCTGGGTTGCTCTGGCATTCCTGTTCGCCTTTGCGGTCAAGGTGCCGGTCTTCCCGCTGCACGGCTGGGTGGCAGACACCTTCAGCGAAGCGCCTGTCGCGATGGCCATGGTGGTTGCCGGCAAACTGGGCCTTTACTCCATGCTTCGCTTCCACGTAGGACTTTTCCCCGTTCAGGCGCGCCAGATCGCTCCCGTACTGGTTGCGCTCGCCGTCATCGGCCTCCTTTACGGCGCGTGCCTGGCGCTGGTGCAGCGCGACTTCTGGCGGCTGCTTGCTTATGCGGCCATCAGCCATCTCAGCCTGATCACGCTGGGCATTTACGGCCTTACCTTCACCGGATGGGATGGAGCAATCTACCAGATCCTCAACCATGGTGTTGTCGACGCCGCCCTTTTCCTGCTGCTCGGCATACTGGAAACTCGGTACGCCACCAGCCAGATTGACGCCTATGGCGGCCTCGCTGCCCGCGTGCCCCAGACGGCGACGCTCTTCGTCATCACCTCGCTGGCCATGATCGGGCTGCCCATGCTGAACGGCTTTGTTGGCGAGTTCCTGATTCTCTCCAGTACATTCTCAGGCGTCAGTCACGGCTGGGCCATTGCGGCCACCGTGGGCGTCATTCTCGGCGCGGCCTACATGCTGTGGCTGGTGCAGCGGCTCTTCTACGGGCCTGAGAGCGAGTTGGCGGCGCGACCTGCCGCAGACCTGCGACCCGGCGAACTGGCCGTCTTGTGGCCGCTTGCCATCCTGATGCTGGTTATGGGGCTTGCGCCATCGCTCTGGATGCCGTCCATTGAGAATCGCATGGGCGCTCCCATACTGAAAGGTTCAACCGCATTGCCTGATTCCAGTCTGAGCGTTTCGTTCCAAGGGGAGGGCCGGCAGTGAATCCTGTTCCCGACATCTATCGCATTCTCCCCGAGGTCATCCTCACGTTAACCGGCGTCCTCGTCATGCTGGCGGACGCCTCGCTGCCTCCGGGATTGCCACGGCGTTCGCTCGGCTGGGTGGCCGCTACGGGTACAGCGGTGGCCTATTTGACCAGCATCTGGCAGCTCTCTCTGCCCGTGGGAACCGGCTTCTACGCGACCGTTGAGACCAGCCCGTTCACCGTGTTCTTTCATGCCCTCATCTGCGGCATTGTTCTTGTCGCGCTCCTCCTCTCGCTGGACTCGCTGCCCGAAGACAGCCATCACCAGGGCGAGTACTACGCGCTGGTCGTATTTGGAGCGGTGGGCATGTGCCTGCTCACCGCCGCAGTCGAGTTGCTCGTCGTCTTCATCGCCCTCGAAATCTCCTCCATCGCCACCTACGTTCTGGCCGGGTACCGCAAGGAGACAGGCCGCGGTCCTGAGGCCGCGATCAAGTATTTCCTGCTTGGATCGTTCGCCACCGCTTTCCTGCTGTATGGCATCGCCCTGATCTTTGGCGCCACCGGGACCACGCAGATTTACGAAATTGCGCACCTGGTTCCCACCGCGCAAAACCATGGACTCGTGCTTGCGTCACTGGCGCTGATGCTCGTAGGCATCCTCTTCAAGGTCTCGGCTGCGCCATTTCACGTGTGGACGCCCGACGTCTATGAAGGCGCGCCCTCGCCTGTCGTTGCGCTCATGTCCACAGCTCCGAAAGCTGCCGCATTCGCCTTGTTGCTACGAGTCGTCTATGAGATGTTCCCCACGCTCCACTCCATCTGGGCTCCGCTGCTCTGGGTGGTCGCGGTGCTCTCCATGACCGTGGGAAACCTGGCCGCGCTGCGCCAGCAAAACGTGAAGCGCATGCTCGCCTACTCCTCCATCGCGCATGCCGGCTACCTGCTGGCAGCCTTTGCCGGCGCGGGAAGCAGCGGCGTTGCAGCCGCCAGCTTCTACGTCGCGGCCTACGCCGCCATGAACGTCGGCATCTTTGCCGTCGTGACCGTCGTCAGCGGATATGAAGAAAATCTGCCAATGATTCAGGATTTCCGCGGGCTCGTTTATCGCTCGCCGCTGCTGGGGGGCCTGTTGATCTTCTTTCTCGCCTCACTGGTCGGAATTCCCTTCACCGGCGGCTTCTTCGGCAAGTTCTATTCCTTCTCGTCAGCGGTCGGCGGCGGCGCGGTGTGGCTGGCCATCATCGGCCTGCTGAACTCCGGTCTGGCCGCGGCCTACTATCTGCGCCTTGCCTTCGCAACCGCGCAGCGCCCGTCCGGCGAGACAGGTCCGAAGCACGGCTATCAGCCGCGCGTCGGCGTAGCTGTCATTGCGGCTCTGTTGTTTGCCGTGGTGGCAACGCTTGTTCTGGGCATTGTGCCTGGTGAGGTGCTGCATGCGGCGCAAACCGGCGCGCACACGCTGCAGCCTCCACCTCCAGCGGCCACCGAGGTGATCGGAATCGCTTCGACAAAACCACTCGT
Source organism: Acidobacteriota bacterium (assembly GCA_028876395.1). GTDB lineage: Bacteria > Acidobacteriota > Terriglobia > Terriglobales > Acidobacteriaceae > Telmatobacter. Next base: position 8,068 of record JAGWRX010000134.1, on the reverse strand, counting down.
TCCGTAAAGCTCCGCGCTGGGCCACTCCCGGCGCGGGACTCCAAGGCTCACTCACCCTGCCGGTACCACTCGACGGTGCGGCGCAATCCCTCGCGAAAATCAACGATGGGACGGTAGCCAAGCAGCTCTCCGGCCAGCCGGATATCCGCAAGCGAATCGCGGATATCTCCGGCGCGCGCCGGAGCATAAGCGGGTTCGCCAGTGTAGCCGGTCAGTTCACGCAGAATCCTGAAGGTCTCATTCAAGGTAATCCGGCTGCCCGTTGCGGCATTCACCATCTGGCCCGACACTTTTTCCGCCGGCGCTGCTGCGGCCAGCAGGTTGGCGTGAACCACGTTGTCAATGTATGTAAAGTCGCGGCTTTGCTCGCCATCACCGTAGATGGTCGGCTGCTCTCCCGCCAGCATCTTGCGGCAGAAGATAGCCAGCACGCCGGAGTAGTGCGACGTGGGGTCCTGATACGGCCCAAATACGTTGAAGTAGCGCAGAACGACCGTCTCCAGCCCATACACGCGCGTGAATGCACGCATGTAGTGCTCGCCCGCCAGTTTGGCAACGGCATAGGGAGAGATGGGGTTCGGCAGCATGTCCTCATGCTTGGGCAGCGTGGGTGTATCTCCATAGGCCGAGGAAGAGCCTGCATAGACTACGCGCCTTACCCCGGCAGCGCGGGCGGCCACCAGCAGGTTCAGCGTTGCCGTCACGCAATGCAGGTTGGTGGCGGCCGGGTCGGCCACCGAGCGCGGCACGGACGCCAGCGCCGCCTCGTGAAAAACGATCTCCACTCCTTCGCAGGCACGGGCGCATGTGGCCGGATCGGTCAGGTCGCCCTCGATAAAATCCATCGCCTCCAGGCCCACCAGGTTGGCGTGCTTGCCTGCAATAAAGCTGTCAATGCCGCGAACTCTTTCACCGCGCGCCAACAGTGCCGCGGCAATCGAGCGACCGATAAACCCCGCCGCGCCCGTTACAAGATAAGTTGCCAACCAATCCTCCCTGATTTGCCCGCGCCGGCAGGAACACCGGCATGTTCCTGTGGGCTTGAGAATACTGCCCGACACTTCCCCTGCGACCTTGTTTCAGTTACTCAAGCCGCCGGACTTGCGTTGCCTCCGCCGCTTGGCATTGGGCAGACAGATCATCATACAATCAGTAACATGACAAATGTTTTAGCAGGTTCGCCGGCTGAGTTCAAAAAGCGGGTAGAGACCCGGCAGGCCCGCATCGGAATTGTAGGCATGGGATACGTGGGCTTGCCGTTGGCGCTGCTGTTCAGCGGCGAGAAGTTTGGGGTCACGGGCTTCGATATTGCGCAGGACAAGGTCCGGACGCTCAACGAGGGCGGATCCTACATCGTGCGCATTCTGCCTTCCATGATTCAGGAAGCGCAAAAGGCCGGCTTCCGCGCCACGTCTGACTACTCCGAGATCGCCCAGATGGACGCAGTCATCATCTGCGTGCCCACTCCGCTGAATGAATACCATGAGCCCGACCTGAGCTATGTCACCGGCACGGTAGAAGCGATCGCGCCGCACATCCACGAGGGCCAGTTGATCGTGCTTGAAAGCACCACCTATCCCGGCACAACCGATGAGGTCGTGGTCCCGCTGCTGGAGAAAGGCAATCCACACGGCCTGCGCGTGGCTCGCGCCCAGGGTGAGTCCGGCGTGCACGTTGTCTTTTCGCCCGAACGCGAAGACCCCGGCAACGATACTGTTGCACGCCACGACATTCCCAAGGTTGTGGGCGGTTGCGGCACATCCGCCGCGGAAATGGCCGGCGCTCTCTATGGAACCATCTTCCGCCGCGTGGTGCCCGTCAGCAGCCCGTCCGCGGCGGAAATGACCAAATTGCTTGAAAACATCTACCGCTGCGTGAACATCGCGCTGGTCAATGAACTCAAGCAGCTTTGCATGCGCATGGGCATCGACATTCACGAAGTCATCGACGCGGCCAAAACCAAGCCCTTCGGCTTCCAGGCCTTCTATCCCGGCCCCGGCCTCGGCGGACACTGCATCCCCATTGACCCGTTCTATCTCTCATGGAAGGCCCAGCAGTTCGACTTCCGCACACGCTTCATCGAATTGGCCGGCGAGGTCAACACAGCCATGCCATATTTCGTCATCGAGCAAGTCGCCAACGGCCTGAACGAGCAGTCCAAATCCATCAAGGGATCAAAGATTCTCGTCCTGGGCCTGGCCTACAAGCGCGACATCGACGACCTGCGCGAGTCGCCCTCGCTCACCATCATTGAGCTGCTGCGCGAAAAAGGCGCCACCGTCGCCTACAACGACCCCTTCTTCCCCACCGTGGGCCGGGGCCGTCACTACGCCCTCAACATGACCAACACGTCCCTCGACAATCTCGGCCAATACGACGCCGTGGTCATCGTCACCGACCACACCAGTTACGACTACAAGGCCATCGTTGATCAGTCGCAGCTCGTCATCGACACGCGCAACGCCACCAAGGGAATCCATTCGCCAAAGATTGTCCATTGCTGAGTGCTGAATGTCGTGGCTGTGTCACCCGACACGACATTCCCAGGCCAAACCTTGTATCTTGTCTGGTTCGCCTATGATTCTGCTGTCTGTTACGCTGGCCGAGCCGCAACACTTCTCCCTCTGGGAAAAGCTCCTGCTTGCCGCCCTGGTCATTGCCTCTGCTTCACTGTTCTGGCGGCGCTTCGGCACAGTCCTCGACAAAATCCTCCAATCGAAAAAAGATGCTGATTTCAGCCTCTCCCCTCTCGGCAGGCGCGTCTGGGATTTCGTCTGGGAGGTCATCTGCCAGGCCAAGGTGATCCGCCAGCGGCCTCTGCCGGGGCTGGCTCACGCCTTTGTCTTCTGGGGATTCTGCGCCTTCGTCCTTGTCACGCTCAATCACTTCGCCACCGGCTTCGGCATCGGTTTTCTCAACCCTGGGGGCGCAATCGGGCGATGCTACTTCTACCTTGCTGCGGCGTTTGCTTTGGCATGCGCCGTGGGCATCCTCGGCCTCTTTGTGCGCCGGTTTTTTGTCCGCCCTCGCTGGCTGGGCCAGAAACTCTCCTATGAGTCCGGCTTCATTGCCCTGCTCATCTTCGTCCTGATGGTCACCTACCTGGCCTCGTTCTCTGTCGCGGATAAAAGCCCTGCGGCAGGCGCGCTGTGGTGGATACACACGCTGGCCCTGCTCATCTTTCTGCCCATCATTCCCCACACCAAGCACCTGCACCTGGTCCTGAGCCCGGCCACCGTCTTTCTGTCACGCGGCGGCTTCAGCCGCATTCCTCCGCTTGCCGGTGATGAGGACTTTGGCCTGGTGACCGGCAAGGACCTCACCCGGCTCGTAAGCTTGCAGGCCTACTCCTGCGTGGAGTGCGGACGCTGCACTGAGCACTGCCCCGCCGCCAATACAGGCAAGCTGCTGAACCCGAAAGAGATCATCCTCGGCCTGCGCAACTACCTCAATGAATACGGCCCCGCATCGGATCAGCCGCTGCTTGGCAAGTACATCGCGCAGGAAGCGGTTTTCCAGTGCACCAGCTGCGGCGCATGCGAGTTCCAGTGCCCGGTGGGCATCGAGCACGTGCCCATCATCGTGGGCCTGAGGCGCGGCGCGGTGAACACCGGCGCGTGGGAAGACGATCACGGCGGCAAGCTCTTCCTCGCCCTGGAACGCGGCTCGAATGCGCTGGGCATGAGCGCTGCCGAGCGCGACAAGTTCATTCAGAAGCAGGAGCTGCCCATCTTTGACGGCACGCAGGAATATTGCCTGTGGCTGGGCTGCATGGGCGGATACGACCCCAAGGGCCGAGAAATCGTGGCCGACTTCGCTCGCGTGATGAACTACCTGGGTACGACCTATGGCGTGCTGCGCAAGGAAAAATGCACCGGCGACCCCGTGCGCCGGCTGGGCAACGACCTCGTCTTCCAGCAGCTGGCCGAAGCCAACCTCGAAGCCCTCGCGCAAAACAAGGTGAAAAAGATCGTCTCCATCTGCCCGCATTGTGTGCGCACCATTCAGGAGGACTGGAAGGAATACGGCACGCCGCCCGAAGTCGAGCATCACAGCGAATTCCTGGCCCGCCATCTCAGCCAACTGCCACCCGTCCAGAGCGAGGAAAAAATCGTTTACCACGATCCCTGCTACCTGGGCCGCTACCGCAACGTGTATGAAGAGCCTCGCAAGACGGTCGAGCGCGCGGGCGAACTGGTCGAGGCGCCGCGTTCCCACGAGCGCAGCTTCTGCTGCGGAGCCGGCGGCGGACTGGCCTTCCTTGGCGAAGAGACCGGTGAGCGGGTAAGCCATGTGCGGGCAGAGGAGCTGGCAGGCACCGGAGCAGCCACAGTGGGAACAGCCTGCCCCTTCTGCAACAGCATGTTTCGCGATGCCTTCTCCGAAAAGGGCGACGGCGCGCCGCAGCTTTTGGATATTGCGCAGTTGACGGCTCGCAGCCTGCCGCCCGCGGAATCCGGGAGCGGCGGTTAAGATAATCGGGAGTTATACCTTATGAAAATCATCGTTGCCATCAAACAGGTGCCGGAGCGGGATGCGCAGGTGCGCATCAACGCTGCCGGCAAGTGGATTGAAGAAACCGACCTCCAGTGGGCAATGAACGAGTCCGACGCCTACGCCCTGGAGGAAGCCCTGCAGCTCAAAGAGAAGGGTGGAGGCGAGGTGGTGGTAGTCAGCGCCGGGCCTGAGCGCGTCGGTTCCACCATTCGAGAGGCGCTCGCCAAGGGCGCCGACCGCGCCATCCATATCGACTGCGACGACCTCGCCCAGCGCGACGCGCTGTCCGTCGCCCGGCTGCTGGCCGAGGCAATCAAGCCGGAGAGTCCCGACCTGGTCCTCACCGGCCTCCAATCCGACGACCTGGGCTATGGTCAGACCGGCGTAATCCTCGCTGCCCTGCTTGAGCTTCCGCATGCTTCCCTCCTCCTGCACGTGGAGCAAACCAGTACTGGTCTCCACGTAAAGCGCGAATTGGAGGAGGGCTGGTTTCAGAACATTGAATTGCCCACCCCGGCCGTCCTGACCATCCAGTCCGGCGGAAGCAAACTGCGCTATGCCACCCTGATGGGCATCAAACGAGCCAAGACAAAAGAGGTGCGCCGCGTAACCCCGGCTGAACTCGGCGTTCCGCCCTCGGCGGTCGTGGTTCTGGATCGCATCGCCCAGCCACAAAAGCAAAAATCCACCCAGATTCTCCCCGGATCGCCCAAAGAAGCCGCGGCGGCATTGGTGGAAAAACTCAAGTTCGAGGTGCGCGTCCTATGACCGGCGTCTGGATAGTACTGGAGCAACGGGAAGGCAGCATTGGCCGCATCAGCTGGGAAGCCCTCGCGGCGGGGCAACAACTTGCCGCACAGTTGAATCTGACTGCCAATGCGGTCCTCATCGGTTCGCAAACTGAGTCCCTTGCTGCCGAGGTTGCGGCCAGGGCCAGCGGTAAGGTGGTGCGCGTGGAGCACCCCCTGCTGGCGGCCTACACCGCAGACGGCTTTTCTCTCGCACTGGAGCAGTTCTTCCGCGCTGACGCGCCGGACTACGTGGTGTTTCCGCACACCTACCAGGTGCGCGACTACGCGCCCGCGCTCGCTGCGCGGCTCGGCCAGGTGCTTATCGGCGACGTGACGGGAATCGGCGAAGGTCCAGTCTTCACGCGGCAGCTGCTGCAAGGACGCCTGAACGGCAGCTATCGCCATCCAGGCAGCGGACCCTGCTTCATCTCAGTGCAGTCGGGCGCCTTTCGCGCGGAGCCCGTCGCCCCCGACGCTGCCGAAGTCTCGGTTTTCACGCCGGTCCTTGACGCTGCCCAGATTCGTACCAAACCCGGCACGCCGTTCCGAGACTCCGCACAGACCGTTGACCTCGGATCAGCCTCTCTCATCGTCAGCGTCGGCCGCGGCATCAAGGACGCGGAAAATCTTCCTCTCGTCCAGGATCTCGCCACGGCCCTCGGCGCGGAACTCGCCGCCTCGCGGCCCATCTGTGACAATGGTTGGCTGCCCATGGAGCGGCAGGTGGGCAGTTCGGGCCAGACCGTCTCGCCGAAACTCTATGTAGCCGTGGGAATCTCCGGCGCCATCCAGCACCTTGTCGGCATGAAAGGCTCGCAGTGCGTGGTGGCCATCAACAAAGACCCAGATGCGCCCATCTTCGAGGTCGCCGACTATGGCATCGTCGGCGACCTGTTCGATGTGGTTCCTGCATTGACCGAGGCCGTAAAGGCCGCAAAGCAGTAGTGCTCCTGCTCTCGTAGCGGGCCAGCCCTGGCCCGCCGCGGGATATTCGCTTCTCATTTGCGTCCAATGGGGTTGAGAAGCTATGGTTCCGAAGTTGCGGCACAAGGAACACGCAGATGGGGGCAACCGGGATGTTTCTTCCTGAGACGTACCAAAGCGCACTGTTTCTTATGCTTCTGAGCATGATCTGCTGGGGCTCCTGGGCTAACACGCTCAAGCTCTGCCCCGGCTATCGCTTCCAGCTTTTCTATTGGGACTACGCCTTCGGCCTCTTCGCGGGCGCTCTGCTCTGGGGACTCACGGCAGGCAGCCCGGGTCATGCGGAGCCCTCCTTTGCGGCCGCTGCCCTGCACGCGCCGCTTCAGACCATGCTCTGGGCTGCCTGTGGCGGCGTCCTATTCAACGTCGCCAATCTCCTGCTGGTGGCAGCCATCGATGTGGCCGGGCTGGCGGTGGCCTTCCCCGTGGGAATCGGGCTGGCGCTGGTGATTGGCGCGGTCTCCAGTTATCTCGTCAGTCCGGCGGGCAATCCCCTGCTGCTCTTCGGCGGAGTCGCGCTGGTCGCGGTGGCCATCGTGACCGATGCCGCGGCCTACCGCAAGCGCGAGGGCTCTGCCAAAGCCGCCACCACGCGAGGCATCGTGCTCAGCCTCGTCGCAGGCGTACTGATGGGCAGTTTCTATCCACTGGTGGCGCGTGCCATGAGCGCCAAACCCGCCTCCGGGCCCTACGCGATTGCGCTTTTCTTTGCCATTGGCGTACTGGTTTCCACCGTGCCGGCAAACCTGCTGCTGATGGCCCGTCCGCTGGATGGCAAGCCGCCCGTGGACGGGGCGGATTACCGGCGCGCACCGATGGGCTGGCATGTGGCGGGCGTCCTTGGAGGCGCCATCTGGTGCACCGGTGCAGTGGCCAACTTTGTGGCCTCGGGTGCACACCTGGTCGGGCCGGCAGTTTCCTACTCCATCGGCCAGGGAGCCACCATGGTCTCGGCCTGCTGGGGAGTCTTTGTTTGGCGCGAGTTCGCTGGGGCGCCACAGTCGGCCCGGCTGCTGCTGTTCTTGATGTTTATCTTTTTTGCACTGGGGCTGGGCGCTGTGGCGCTCGCCCCGCTTTACTGACATCGAGGTTACGACCATGGAAAGCGTACACCGTAAGCCAATCGTTGTTGTGGGCAGTATCAACATGGACCTGGTCACGCGGGCACCACAGATTCCGGTCCCGGGCCAGACCCTGATCGGCATTGACTTTGCGACCACCCCCGGCGGCAAAGGCGCCAATCAGGCTGTGGGCGTCGCGCGGCTCGGCTACCCTGTACACATGGTAGGCATGGTCGGTCAGGATGTTTTCGGCCAGGCCCTGCTCGACAACCTGAATGCAGTCGGTGTGAACACGGAGGCCGTGGCGCGCGTCCCCGGGCCTTCCGGCGTTGCATCCATCGTGGTAGCTCCGGGCGGACACAACATCATCGTCGTGGTCTCCGGTGCAAACCACAAGGTCACCCCGGACTACGTCGACAAGCATGAGGCACTGATCTGCTCCGCCGGCATGGTGCTGTGCCAGTTGGAGTTGCCGATGGCGACGCTCTCCCACACGTTTGCGCTTTGTGCAAAGGCGGGAGTGCCTGTGATGCTCGACCCCGGCCCAGCCTCGCCGCTGTCGGAAAAAATATGGCGCCAGGCCGCATGGTTTACGCCCAACGAGGTTGAGACGGACTTCTTCCTTGAGAGAAAACTGGAGCCCGAAACCGCCGCGCGGGAATTGCTGGATCGAGGGCTGAAGGGCTTAGTGCTGAAGCGCGGCTCTGAAGGAGTCTACGTCGCGGCTGCGGGCGG
>JAGWRX010000133.1 GCA_028876395.1 Acidobacteriota bacterium | reverse complement strand
GGAGCAAAGCCCGCGTTCGGCGCCGGCCCGGCGCCGCAAGGCTGCTCCAAGCAAGGGCCGGAACCTCCGGGTAGGTCGCTGATGAGCGCAAGCGGTAACGCTTCGCCTAGAGGAATGACCGCACACGACAGAATTCGGCTTACAGGTCCCTCTGCCGAATGAACAAAGCAGCCCCGGTTGGGAGTACCCCAGCCGGGGCTGGCCATTTTTGGGGGCAGGTCAGCGGGGCAGCAAGTCAGCAGGTCAGCAGGCCGCATGGCAGCGAGCCGGCTTGCTACCATCGAACTCATGTTGCGTGTGAAGCTGCTTGAAGCGGGCGCACGGATGCCGGTGGTGGCGCATCCGGGCGAAGACCTGGGGTATGACGTGTTTGCGCTGGAAGACGCGCGGCTGGAGCCACGGGCGACGGTGCGTGTGCGCACGGGGATTGCGGTGGAAGCGCGGCATCCGGAGACGGGCGTGCCGCTGGGGCTGCTGGTGCGGGACCGCTCGTCGATGGCGGCGCGGGGCGTGGCGACGACGGCGGGCGTGATTGACGCGGGCTACCGCGGCGAGATTCTGATCCTGATGACCAACCTGGGCGAGGCCGCAGTGGAATTAAAGGCGGGCGAGAAGATTGCGCAGATGATTCCTGTTCCTGTACTCACTGGTGCTGTCCAGGAGGTGGAAACACTGGAAGTGTCGCTGCGGGCGGAGAAGGGGTTTGGCAGCTCGGGGCGGTGAGGAGACAGCGGACTGTTGGCAGCTAACAGGTCGCAGTGCGCGGCTGGGGCGTTCAGAGGGAACTCGCTTTCACGGATGAGGTTGACTGGGGTGGGTGGATTGGTTACCACTATCTACGGTCAGAGGGGGCTATGGAAACTCGTCGGACAGTATTGAAGTACATTGCGGGGGCGGCAGGGGCTACGGCCTGTGGGCTGGATGCGCTGGAGAGCTTTGCGCAGGGCCTGAACAGCGGGAGCAGGAAGCCGAACATTGTGTGTTTTGTGGGCGAGGGGCTGCGCTGGGACGAGTTGTCGCTGACGGGCAACAAGCTGGTGCAGACGCCGAACATGGACCGCATCGGGCGCGAAGGATGCACGTTCAAGAATGCGTTTGTGGTGAATGCGCTGTGCCTGCCGTCGCGCGCGACGATGCTGACGGGCATGTATTCGCATACGACGGGAGCGGTGTCGAACGTGGAGGGCAGGATTCCGGCGCGGTTTCCGCTGGTGTCTGACCTGCTGCAGAAGGCGGGCTACGAGACGGCGTTCCTGGGGAAGTCGCACATTGAAGGCGCGCTGATGGAGCACAACTGGGATTACTACTTCGGCTTTGTGGGGCAGGCGGACTACTACCGGCCGCGGATCACGGAGGGCGTGCGCGGGCAATACGGGCCGGCGAAGCTGTATGAAGGCGAGTATGTGGACACGCTGCTGACGCGGAAGGCCGTGGAGTGGCTGGAGCAGGACCGGACGAAGCCCTTCTGCCTGTTCCTTTGGTTCTATGCGCCGCATGCGCCCTTCTACCGGCCGAAGGACATGGTGAACGACTTCAACGGGGTTGCGATTCCGGTGCCCGCGACGTTTGACGAGGATGTGAAGGGATACCCGGGCAAGCCGCGCGCGGTGGCCGATGCGGACGACAAGGTCGGCTATTCGGAGGTGTTCAGCGACGACCCGCGCTCGCTGGAAGAGCTGGTGAAGGATCACTACACGGGCGTCGAGGACAACGACCGCAATGTGGGCGCGATATGGAAGGCACTTGAGAGCAGGAAGATGGCCGACGATACCGCGATTCTGCTGAGTTCGGATCACGGATTCTTTCTGGGCGAGCATCACCTGTATGACAAGCGGCTGATGTATGAGCCGTCGATTCGCGTGCCAATGATGTTGCGCTATCCGGGCGAGGTGAAGGCGGGCACGAGTTCAGACGAGATGGTGCTGAACCTGGATATGGCTCCGACGTTGCTGCAGATTGCGGGGCTGGCGGTGCCGGGCGAGATGCAGGGCAAGAGCATGCTTCCGCTGGCGGAAGGCAAACGAGACGCTGCGTGGCGCAAGGACTGGCTCTATGAGTACTACGAGTATCCGGGGTTTGAGAACGTGCGGCCATGTCGCGGCGTGCGCACGGAACGCCACAAGCTCATCCACTTCTTTATAGAGCCGCAGGAGTTTGAACTCTACGACCTGAAGAACGATCCGGATGAGATGAACAACCTGTATGGCAAGGCGGGATATGAAGAGCTGACGGCGCACCTGAAGCAGAGGCTGGCGGCGCTGCGCGCGGAGACCAACGACACCTACGAGTACAAGCCGACAGGGATTCCGGCGCACTGGAGTCTTGGAACTCAGACGGAGTCGGGGCTGGTGAAGCCCAAGAAGTAGCGAGGCGGTTCTGGCGCGGGCGTTTTTCGCTTTCTGGTTGGCGGGGTTTTGTGGGGCTCCATCCTTCAAGCGAGGAAGCTTGAAGGATGGCGCACCTAGCTTAGGTCAATTTACTCTTGTTCCTTTGAAGGCAATGCCTGTGCTTCCTTTTGCTTCTCGTCCCAATACTCCTTAGGTCTATGCAGATTCGTGATAGCGCCGCGAACTGTCTCCTTGTCCCTGCCAGCCTCGAAGAGCTTTCTCATATGGTCAATCCGGTCAATGTATACCCCGACGTGCTTCAAGTAGCCTCCAATGTTCGGAGGACGGCTGGAGTGCTGAGATATGAGGACAACCATTTGCATTGCTCTAAAGCCAACATGTGCTCCGGCATTGAGGATGTCCATCGGTTTGAACTCACCTAAACTCAACCCCGCTTTTGGGTTCGTCAATTCACCCCTACCGAATAGAATCTCCTCGTTCACCCTGTTGTAGACAAAGCCGAAAGAGTTCGGGTAATCCCCCGCGAGAATGTGCGGAGCCTCTTCCTCAGCCGCCAGGAACAGAATGTACAGGGTCCGGAAGTAGACCTCCTCCACCTGCCTGATTCGGGTGAGCCAGCCGATGAGGCGATTGTTGTTGTAGTCGTCGATCATCGAGTCTCGCAATTCGGACAGACTCGCCTGAACCCAGCTAAGGCACTTGTCCGG
>JAGWRX010000132.1 GCA_028876395.1 Acidobacteriota bacterium | reverse complement strand
AGCAATGCCAGGAAGGCGAGGACGGTGAGCCAGTGCGTGACACGCACGAGAGTCGCATGCCGGGGGGAATCCGGTATTGGCCGCGAGGCAGCCGTAGCCATTGCGGAAGCATAGCACAGCGCCTCCGCGGCTCGGACAAGATTCTTGCGGCAGATGGGCACCCCGGGGCTGTGGCTGGGAAGGAAGAAACCTGGATGGATGGAACCCGCCCAAAGCTTCTGCGATCCCCGGTCCCCAAAAGCGAGGGACCGGGGCCACCCTCAACGTGGTGCGGACGGGGCATCTGGACCGGGGCCACCTGCCCACCGGGCCGATTTCTTGGGGGAGCTCTCGTTACCCACCCTGTCGTTCGCTGGCGCGGACGACAAGGGTGGGGCAACCGAGGCGGGTTGAGTAGTGTGGAATCCCACATCTCAAAAGCGAGATGTGGGGCACCCATTGTTCGTGGCGGAATCAGGCCCTGGGGCACCCGGCTGGTGGGTGGATGGAGGGGACAGATTTCGCTCAAGGCGAAAGCGGTGTGGGGATTCGTGTCCTTTATGGCTGGGTGGGGTGCTGGAGGGATTCGATGGCGGAGCGGAGTTGCTGGGTGAGCGCGTCGGCCTGGCGGAGGGCGAGGCCGGTTGTGGAGATGGGTTCGCCGATGGTGAGGGTGAGCTGGCCGGGGTAGAAATGGCGGGTGCCCATGGGGAGCAGGTCGTAGACTCCGCTGAGGGCGATGGGCACGAGCGGGACCTGGGCGCGGATGGCGAGGTAGGCCGCTCCGTTGAGGAAGGGCTGGAGGTGGCCGGTGGGGGTGCGGCCGCCCTCAGGAAAGACGAAGAGCGGCATGCCGGCGCGGAGGGTTTTGGAGGCGGCGGTGAGGCTGGAGAGCGAGGCGCGGGGGTTGTCCACGTCAATGGGAATCTGGCCGGAGCGGTTGAGGTGCCAGCCGATGAAGGGGATGGGCCAGAGCTCCTTCTTGGCGAGGATGCGGAACTGGAAGGGGAGCGCGGCGAAGACGACGGGGGTGTCCATGTAGGACGTGTGGTTGGCGGCGTAGACGGCGACGGGGTGCTTCTGGAGGTTTTCAGCGCCGTGGACGGTGAGGCGGGAGCCGGAGACCCAGATGCAGGCGCGGGCCCAGGACTGCGCGATGCGGTGCTGGATGCGGCCATGCTTCTCAAACAAAGACGCGAAGAGCGAGACGCTGCCGAAGGCGCCGGTGAAGAGGAAGAAGAGCGGCGCCTGCAGCATGTTGGTTCGCCAGCGATAGAGGCGGGGCAGCGGCTGGGGGCGACGGGGCGGCGCTGCGTGGAGGCTCATGGCTGGGCAGCCTTTGCGATATCTGGGGCAAGCAGGAGAGTGCGGGCTTCTCCAACGAGGTAGACGGAGCCGGAGATGACGGCGATTCCTCTGGCGGCGCGGGCATGGTTGATGGCGGCGGCGACGGAGTCGAAGGCGAGGGCGGGGGTGCCGGTGGCTTCGGCGGCAGCGACGAGGTCCGGCATGGGCGTGGCGCGGGCACTGTGGATGGGCGCGAAGAGAACGTGGTCAAAGAGCGGGAAGAGGATCTGCGCCATTTCTGCGACGGGCTTGTCACGCAGGCAACTGAAGATGAGGGTGCGCGGGTGCGGTTCGCCGAGGGCGGCGAACTCGTCGCGCAGGCCGGAGCGGAGTGCCCAGGCTCCGGCAGGGTTGTGGGCGACGTCGAGCACCCATTGCATGGGGGTGGAGCTTTCGGACGCGGGCGTTTGGATGCGCTCGAGGCGGCCGGGCCAGCGGGTTCTTTGGATGCCGGTGGCGATGGCGGCGGGCGTGATGGGCAGGCCGTGGGTGGAGGCCAGTTCGACGGCGGCGGCGATGGCGAGGGCGATATTGCGATGCTGATGCGCGCCGTGGAGGGGCGAGTCGATGGTGACGGGCGCGCCGAGGGCTTCGATGGTGTAGGGCGCACCGGGCTTGTGGGCGATGGAGGGCATGTAAGGCGTGGCGCTGACGCCGCGCACGCCGAGCTGGACGGCGACTTCTCCGAGTGCCTGGTTGGCCTCGGGGTGCTGCGGAAGCGTAACAAGCGTGCCGTGCGGGCGGAGGATGCCGGCCTTCTCTCGCGCAATGGCGGCGATGGTGGAGCCGAGCCACTCGGTGTGGTCGAGGGAGATGTCCGTGATGACGGAGAGTAGCGGATCGACGATGTTGGTGGCGTCGAGGCGGCCGCCCATGCCGACTTCGAGGACGGCAATGTCGATGGCCTGCTCGGCAAAGTGGAGGAAGGCCATGGCGGTGAGCGTCTCAAAGAAGCTGGGCATCTGGGCGAGCCTGCCGTCGAGGACGAGCTGCTGGGCCGTGTCGTGGACGCGGAAGTAGAGGGCGGCGAAGGCGTCGTCGGGGATTTCGGCGCTGTTGATGCGAAGGCGCTCGTTGGGGCGGGTGAGATGTGGCGAGGTGTAGAGGCCGGTGCGCAGACCTGACTCCTGCAGGATGGAGGCAAGCGTGGCGGCGGTGCTGCCTTTGCCGTTGGTTCCGGCGATGAGGACCGAGGGAAAGCGGCGGTGGGGATTGTCCATCGCGGCGAGGAGGATGCCGATCTCGTCGAGGGAAAACTTGCGGCGGGTGTGGCCGGGCTGGGTGTAGAGCTCGGGCGACATGGCGCTGAGCTGATCGATGGCTGCGGCGTAGGACATGGAAACTTCAGTATAAGAGACGGGGAGTAGGGACTAGGGATCAGGCGCGGAGGAGAAGCTGGAGGGCATCGCAGCTCGCCTTACCGTTTTCCTTTAGGCTTCGGCATCTCCGTCACTTTGTTCTGCAGTCGCTCCTCGACGGGAGGCGCAGGCACCATTGCCCGGATCTGCTCTTTGGTCATGTTGTGCCCCTTCTCCAGAAAATGCCAGAGGGCATCGACAAGGATGTCGTTGATGGTTGTCCGCTTTTCTTTCTTGGTCCGGCGAACCTCGCTGATCCAGCGTATTGCTGTCCGCTCTTCGGCCGTTAGGCACATGGAGGTGCGTAGTGCATCGTCTGGGATGTGCTTTTCTCGCGGGCTCATGACTCAAATTGTTAACGACCACCTGTTTACATTCTTACATTACTACGTTATAGTGCATTAACGCATTAATGTCCGCTCTTGCCTACTAATGAGGGGCAACCGCGTCATAAGATTCTGGAGGGGTTTAGATGGCGCCGACTGGCACGCTCACGGCAGAGCTCAAGGTGTTTGAGCAGCACCGCCAGGAATGGTTGCGGGGCTACCCAGGAAAATACGTTGCGATTCAGGACGACGTTGTAGTGGAAGGATTCTTCGGTACCTATGCCGAAGCTCTCAAGGCAGGCCTTCAGAAATTCGGGGTCGGACGATCATTTCTAGTTAAGCAAGTATGGATGACCGAGCCTGTGTACTTCGTCTCTTAGCATGGCCAGCGTTGACCTCCATTGGGATCCTTTCGACCCGACCGATCCGGGACCATGCATTGACGTCGTCGTGATGAATTCAATTGATGTTATTGAGGCAGGTCGTGCTATCGGCCTCCAGTATCCCCCAGCTCTCCGCATGAGAGCGCTCTTGGATACCGGTGCATCCGTCACTGTGATAAGCAAGGTTTTTGCCAACCATTGCAAGCTCTTTCAAACAAATGAAGGAAGCGAAATAACGGCGATCGGTGCCACACATCGTTGTGGCGAGCATGCCGGTGCAATCAGCTTTCCGGGGACCAATCTGCGGTCATTTGACCCAATCCGCATTATTTCGGCCACATTCGCAAAAGAACGCTACTACGCAATCTTGATTGGAAGAGATATTTTGCGGAACTGGGTAATCAATTTTGATGGGCGTGCCAAGCGCGTTACGATCGCAGATTGACAGCAATTCTCCAACACCAAGGCTAAGACAGAGATTGACCTGCCACGTGACCCCCTGCACCGAGCCTCCAGCATCATGCGGATAAGCCTTTCCTAGCGGCGGATCGGCGCAGCTGTTCTAGTCACCTGCACAGCAGCAGTTGCAGGGCTTCGCGGGCGGACTGGAGGCAGACGCGGGCTTCGTCTTCGGTGAGCAGGCCCTGATGGACGGCGCGCTTGCCGGTGTCATTGACCTGGTTGGCGACGCGCGGGAAGGCGGGGTCGATGCCGGTGAGCTGGAGGTTGTTGTTGACTTCGTGGAGCAGGTTGCCGAGGGTAGCGGCGTTGCGGTAGCGGGAGCGGATGAGGCGCGCGAGCTGGGCCGGAAGCTTCTGCTTGATGGCTTCTTCAAGGACGGAGCGGCAGAGGCCGGCGCAGGCGGTGAAGAGGCCGTAGAAATAGCAGCGGGTGGCCTCATCGAGGTAGCGGTCGGCCTCGTCGCTGGTGGGCGCGGCGACGACGCACTCGCGAAGGTGGGTGGCGCGCTGGATAGCGGGCTCGACGAGTTCGAGGAGCTCGACGGCGAAGGCGGTGCGGAGCAGGTCGTTCTGCTGGGCGTCGAGGGCGCGCTGAATCTCCTGCCAGGCGGGAGTGTCGCTGGCCGGCTGCTGGAGGCGGGTGAGCGAGGTGAGGCGCTGGCGGGCGTGCTGGACGAAGCCCTGGCGCATGGCGTGGGCGAGCTGCTGCCACTCGCTGACGAAGGCCGCGGGGTTGCTGCGGTAGCGTGCCTCCAGCTCGTCATAGACGACGGCGGGCAGGACGGCGCGCAACTGCGGGAAGCGGCCGGTGCGGGCCAGCTCGGCGATGGCGGCGCAGAAGTCGCGGCCAGGGGCGCTGTCGGCGGACATGCGCACGAGCTCACTCTTGAGGTGTGGGATGTCGATGGGCATGCGCGGGCTCTCTGGGTTGAGTGTAGAGAGGGGCGCGGGTGTGGGGTGGGATTACGGCGCGGGGATTTTTTGTGGGTGCAGGAATGGGAATGGCGTGAGGAGATTTCCCATCGTTGGCGCAGGGGGCGCGGAAGGAATGGGGACCAGGACAACCGCAGGTCCTTCGACTGCGCCCGCTCACGCGACCTTTGCTCAGGATGAGGCGAGGGCAGTGGTGATTGTGGAAGTCTGGTGCGTAGGAAGTGGTGGTCTGGAGCGGGTGGGGACGTGGTTTGCACAAAAACGAGTGGTGATGCACAGGGGGTTTGAGGCGGGCTGTGGGAGACGTGGGAAATTGGGGCGGCAATAGTGGGGGCGGAGGCGGGTTTTCCAATTGTCCTGAATTGCAGGGGTGAGTTTTAGAAAACCGGCACCGTGCGGGAAGCCGCACCAGTATGGGATTTGGGCGAGGTTTCCACTTTTCCTATGTGAACTACGGATACTACTGTCTTCTTTCTTTTCTTATTCCTTAATTTCCTCCTATCCCGTCGCGTGGCGGGTGTGGTGTGAGGATGGTGTTTGTGCCGGGGCTAAAGCCCCGGCCTACCAGCTGCGCCGTGCCAGCTTCGGCCTGCGAGGTTACGCCTACCTTCGAGAGCGCATGATGGTGGGGTGGAGAGTGAGAAGGCATGATTGTGTCGCGGGAATCCAGAGAAGCGGCCCTGTTTTCCACGCGCGCGAAATGGCGCGGATGAATACAATCAAGAACAAGAAAAGACAGCCATTTTCGCGGGGCCGGTGGGTGTTGTAGAGTGGGGCCAGCGTGAAATGGGCCGATTTTTGGGTTTCGCAACGGGCCGAGACGAGGTTGGGTGTATGTCGATTGTGGAAACTGAAGTGGAAAAGCCGGCAGCGCAGGGGGCAGCGATGGAGATAACCGTAAGCCGCCAGGAACTGGTGAAGGAACTGACCGCTACGCAGAGCGTGGTGGAGCGCAAGACCACGATTCCCATTCTGTCCAACTTTCTGATCGAGGCCGAGGGTGAGCGGCTGAACATTGTGGCGACGGATCTGGACCAGGCGATCCGGACGAGCGCTGCGGTGAAGGTGAAGAAGCCGGGCTCGTGCACGATTCCTGCGCGCAAGCTGTACGACTACGTGAAGCTGCTGCCGGACGGCGATATTTCAATCAAGCTGCTGGAGAACCACTGGGTGCAGATCCGCAGCGGGCGCTCGAACACCAAGATGGTGGGGATGGCGCGGGCTAATTATCCGCAGGTGCCGGAGTTCCCCGCGGTCTCGGTGACGAGCATTTCCGCGGTGGCGCTGAAGACGCTGATTGCGCGGACGGTGTTTGCGATTTCAAACGAGGAGTCGCGCTACACGCTGAACGGCGCACTGCTGGTGCTGAAGGCGGAGTCGCTGGCCATGGTGGCGACGGACGGGCACAGGTTGAGCTTTGTCGAAAAGCCGGGCGAAGCGCTGGAAGGCATCAGCGGCGAGAAGCGGGTGCTGATTCCGCGCAAGGCGCTGGTGGAGCTGCAGCAACTGCTCTCAAACACCGATGCCGAAAAGGTGGAGTTTGCCGATGATGAGCACACGCTGTTTTTCCGCGTGGGTCATCGCACGCTGAGCTCGCGCAAACTGTCGGGGCAGTTTCCGAACTATGAGGCGGTGATGCCGCGCGATAACACGCGCTTTGTGGTGGTGCGAGCGAGCGAGCTGGCGTCGGCCATCCAGCGCGTGGCGCAGTTTGCCGATGAGCGGTCGGGAGCAATCAAGCTGCGGCTGGAGAGCAATGAGCTGAAGATCAGCAGCAGTTCGACGGAGAGCGGGGAGAGCGAAGACACGATCGATACGCCTTACTCCGGCGAGCCGATCATGGTGGGCTTCAACTCGGGCTACATTCTGGAATTCCTGAAGTCGCTGGGCAACGAGGGCGAGGTACGGCTGGAGTTCAAGGACTCGCAGTCGGCCGGGCAGATTCGCCCCGAGGATCCGGACGCGGAGTACAAGTCGCGGTATGTGCTGATGCCGATGCGGATTTGAAAAGACAGCTAGCAGCAGACAGCAAACAGTAGCGGCCCGGCAGCGATGCCGGGCCGCGGTGTTTGTGGGCGGGTGATCCGGAGCAGCAGTATGATATTCCCGTGCGGAAATACCTCGTTCTCGCCTGGCTTGTGCTGTGCTGCACCATCGCGTTTGCGGCCGCGCAAACGATTGTTACGAAGGCCTTCACTGACAGCAAAGGGCAGCTGCATATTGTGACCTCGGATTGGCAGGATCACCTAATTCGGCCAGAAGAGTGGCAGGCAGGCGGCGGTTTCGACAGCATCGACATCGCACCGGACCGAAGAACGGTAGGTTGGCTTGTGTTGCAGCAGCTCTCCCCCTTGGAGGGTGGTACGAACTACTCGTATTCGGTCGCTGCAGATTTGGATGTATGGAGAGACGGGCAAGTAATCCGGAGAATTCCCTCGCCTTTCGGTGGCATTAAGGACTGGGTCTTTTGGAAGGGTGGCAGCGAGATAGCCTTATATGGAGCACCGACGCACGGGCCGGACTTTTTCTTCTCGCAACTCATCGATGTGAGGACAGGGAAGGAGCTGGCACACTGGTCGATTGACCGCAGAGACTATGTGGTTCCCGCCTGGGCAAAGGCACTCTTGGAGAACGAAACACTGCCCAGCCCAGATGATCTGACCCCGTGGTTTCCTGAGAATGAAAGAAAGGCACCCGACAAAGAAGGACATTCGCCGCATGCGAGGTGATTCACCTTGTAAGTGCAAACATGAAGGCCCGGCTTGGATGCCGGGCCTTCGTGTTGGTGGGCACTACCAGGTCAGAGTGACGGTGACGGTCTTCCAGCCTTCGCCGGGAGGAAAGTGGACCAAGAGAGATGGCGCTTCAACTGCGCTGGACGCGGGTTTAGCGCTGGCGGGCGCGTGAAGCTCCGCGCCGTCTGCGGCGAGCCTGAGGTTGGGCGCGGTCTCGACGAGAGGCAGACGCGCGTCCGTGCCGGCGGGGCCTTCCAGCGTGAGGGTGAGTTTCCGCTGGCCGTACTCCTGTTTCAACACGCGCATGAGATTGGTGCGGTCGCCGGGAAGCGGCGCTTGCGTGATATCACCAACTTCGACGGCAGGCAGCGGGATGCTGACTTTGCCGGCGGCGAGCTGCTTTGCGCCTGGAGCTGCGGAGATGAGCCGGATGCCTGCGGGCGCTTCAAGAGAGGCGGTCAGCGCGCCGCCGTTACGCGCGAAGGTGAGATTGGCTGTGTTGCTGCCGATGCGGAGGTTGCGTATTTCGGTGTGGTCCCAGGTGGCGGGCAGGTGGGGGTTCACGGTGATGGTCTTCGATTGTGCGTCGATGGTGAGGCCGAAGAGGCCGCGGAGTGTGGGCGTGATGACCATGGCGCTCGACCAGAGCTGGTGACTCGTACTTCGTCCAAAAGGAACAAAAAAGTCGCCGCTGAGCAGCTCGGTGACGGCGCCGAGGTCCTGGGCACGGGTGAGATTGGCGTTCTCCATGAGTAATTGATAGCCGGCGAGGGGCTGGTTGCCACGGTACTCGGCGAGCGCGGCCCAGCCGGTGAAGAGCGGCCAGACGGAACCCTGGTGGTAGCTCATGCCGTCGTAGTCCTTCTCATTGTTGGCGACGTCGCGCAGGCCCCAGTCGGTCGAGAGTGTGGCGGAAGCGAACTGCGCGAGGCAGGCGTCAGCGTGCGCAAGAATCGGCTTGCCAGACCACCACGCAAGCGCGGGGTAGACGGTGGTTGTGTTGTCCGTCGCGTTGTTGAAGTTATGGCTGAAGGCGTAGCAGCCCTTTTGCGGATCGTAATACTCGGCTTCGATGGTCTGGGCGAGCTTGTCGGCGCGTGCCTGCGCGGCGCTTGCTTTGGCGGAGTCGTGGAGCTGGTCTTCGATGTGCGCCATTGCGGCTGAAGCTTGCTGATCGAGGAGTGCGAGGTAGACCTCCTGATGAGGCATGCCGCCGGGCCAGCTTTCAACCCAGCCGGTGCCCTGCGAGTTGTCATAGATGCCATCGTGGTCGGTGTCGTGGGCGGGATCGGTTTCAAAGGCCCAGGCTTTCTCGATTGCGTCGCGGTGTGTGGTGAGGAAGGCGGTGTCGCCGCTGGAGCGGACGTAATCCTCGACGGCGAGGAGGAAGAGCGGGGTGGCGTCGGCCGCGGCGTACATGTAGGGGAAGGCGCGCCAGTCAATGTTGGCGGCGGTCTGGGAGTACTCGTGCATGATTTTGCCGTCGTCGCGCTGGCGGTGGATGAGGAACTCGAGTTCGGCTTTGGAGAGGGCGAAGTCGCCGTAGCCGTTGACGGCGTAGAGGGTGTAGAGCGCGTCGCGGCCAAAGAACCATCCGAAGCCGGGGCGGGCGGAGTCGCCGGACTCGTAGTAGCCGGCGACGAGGGCGGTTTCGCCGATGGGCTGGTGCGAATTTCCCTCAGGGGCTAAAGCCCCGGTGTTTTTTGGCAGGTTCATGTACGGGCTGAAGCCCGTACCCTTCGAGCCTGTGGTCTTCGATCTGGAATCCTCTGCGTTTGCAGCGGACGTTTTTGCGCGGAGTTGCTCGATGGAGACGACGGCCCACTGGAAGGCTTGATTGAGGGTCTTGTCGGGCGTGGTGATGCTGGTGGAGGAGGCGAGCAGCTTCTTGTAGCTCTCAGCATGCGCGGCGTAGCTGGCGGCGATGGACTGGTTGAGCTGGGCGAGGGTTGCACCGAGCGCGGGGTCGGTTGCAGTTGCAGTCGTGGTGCCGACGGCCATGAGCAGCGGGAAGAGGCGGCCGTGGTCGCGCGCGGGGTCAATGTGGAGTTTGAGCTCGACGGGATGGACCTGGGGACGCTCCTGATAGGGCGCGAGGATGCCGGGCTCGGCGCCGGGGATGGTGACGGCTCCGGCGAGGTCGGGGTAGTCGGTGTGGAGAACGTAAAAGCCGCCCGCGCTGCCGGTGCGCGGCACCCACTCGGCGCCGGGAACGCCTTCGGTGCGCTCGGGCCACATCCAGCGGAGATCGGGAGAGAAGCGGAGGGTGAAGTTGGTGGGGTGGAGGCAGTCGAATTCAAAGAGGACAACGGGCCCGGTGCCGGCGGGCGCGTTGCTGGGCGAGAACATGATCTGGCGGACGGTGAAGCCGATGTGGGCATAGGTGAGGATGGTGCGGTCGGGGCGGACTTCAATTTCAGCGGCCTGCTGGTTGACGTCGATGGGGACGGTGTAGCCCTCGATTTCGGCCTCGATGGTGAGGTGGGAGAGGAGCTTGATGGGCAGGAGCCAGGCCTCGAAGGAGCCGTCCTGCTGGCCGACGAGGACGCCGCGCTCACCGGCGACGGTGAAGGGCTTGTTGGGCTCGGCGTGGGCGCGGAGGACGGGGCCGGAGGTGTCAAACGGGATGACCGGGATGGAGGTGAAGACGGGCGCGGGCTGCTGTGCGATTGCGGAAGCGGCGGCAAACAGCATGGCGGCGGCCATGCGGAAAAGGAGGGTGTGGCTGCGCATTTGGGGTGTTGTCCTTTGAGTGCGGCTCAAAGCCAACAGTCTACGGCATGGATGCGAGAGATGGCGCGAGGACAAGCGCGGGGCGCGCTTCACAGAAGCGCGAAACAATGTGCAAACGAATTGCGGAAAACTGCAAATTCATTCTTGCCCGGCGGGTGGAGGGGAGTGGATTCCCACATCTCAAGCGCGAGATGTGAGGCACGCATTTCCGTGGGGGCAGAACCTGATGTGATAGATTCCGCCCGCACGATACGGTTGGAAATCCACGGAACTGATACCATCTTCTTGGGTCATCGGGAGTAGGTATTTGTCTTTATCCAATCGCTTCGTTCTTCCTGCGCTGATTTGCTCAGTGCTCGTGCTGTTCAGTGCCGCACTCTCTTTTGCTCAGACCACTGCCGCAGCTTCCAACACGGGCACTTCCAGTTCCGCGACGAATGGGGCCGCGGTTTCACAAGGCGGAGCGGGGCACGTGGTTCCGGCGCAGGCCGTGCTGACGGGGCCGAATCTGTCGGTAAGTTATGCTGCGCAGCATGACTCCACGACGGGATGGGCGAATGTGCTGACGCCGGATTTCTCGTACCGGTTCGGCCGCCATGCATCCGTGGATGTGAACGTTCCGTGGTATCTGACACTGCAGGCATACGAGACGACCACGGTGCGCGGCACGACGACCACAACGCTGACGCAGGCGAACAATGTGCTGGGCGATACGACGGCGGCGCTGCACTTTCAGGCGAGCGGCGGGAATTTGAGCTACATTGCCACGCTTGCGGGTGGTTTGCCGACAGGCGACAAGAGCCTGGGCGTGAGCACGGGCTCGGCGACCTACAACTTTACGCAGCATGTGGACTACTCGATTGGTCCGTTCACGCCAGATGTGGAGTTTGGCGTGGGCGACTCGACGATTCTGGCTAGTCATTTTCTGCGGAAGTCGTATGCGGCGGTGGGTGCGCTGGCGAATTTCCAGGTGGGCACGAGCGTAGACCTGCCAGGAAAGCTTTCGCTGGATGCCGAGGCCTATGAAGCGATGCCGCTGGCGGCGCAGACTGTGTTTGGAACGATCATGGGGCGCGGCGGCAGCGGAAAAGCGCGCAGCAAACAGGTGCTGCAGGGAGCGGGTGTGGCGGAAGACAACGGCTTTACGGTGGAGCTGGATGTGCCGCTGACGGCGCGATTGAATTTGGCCGGTACCTACGGTCACAGCCTGATTCAGCAGGCGGATATTGCGGGCGTATCGCTGACGTGGACCTTGCGCAGTGCACGGCATGTGGACGCGGGGGCTCCGTCGAGCCCAATGACCAACACCGGCGGACGGTAGCGTCGCCCGCTGCCTGTCCATCCCAGTTCTTGAAGGAACCCCGGGAACCTATTTTCCGTGGCGGGTCAGATTTGGGCTACACGCCCGGAGTCGATGTCGAAGGAGAACCGAAAGCCGAGTGCCAAGGCTTCTGGGATCCCGGGTGCCCAAAATCGAGGCACCCGGGGCACCCAGCATTTGTGGGAGAACTCGCCTTATTTCCTCCGGCACCCGGCAACCTCCCGCCCCGTCTCTGTGCCGTGCAGCAGGACTCGACCTCGACCATGGCCAATCCTGCGGCTGCGCTACCAACCCTCGTCTCACCCCATTCTGGCAGCGGACAAGGCCCTCCAGCATATCGCAATAATCTAACACTGTGGAGTGAGTTGTTACGCCGCCCGTCTGGGGAACAAAAGCAGATCCTTCGCTCCGCTTACCCCAACGCGCTGCGCGCGCCGGGGCCCCAAGCGCGCTTCGCTCAGGATGACGAGTGCTGGGGAGAGTGGAACGCGGGAGCGCTTGTCAGGCGATGGCGGGGGTTTTGAGGAAGTCGAGGGCGCGGATGAGGTAGTTTTTCAGGTCGCGGCGGTGGACGACGGCATCGAGGAAGCCTTTTTCGAGGAGGAACTCGGAGCGCTGGAAGCCCTCGGGGAGCTTCTGGCGGATGGTCTGCTCGATAACGCGGGGGCCGGCGAAGCCGATGAGGGCGCCGGGCTCGGCGATGTTGAGGTCGCCGAGCATGGCGAAGCTGGCGGTGACGCCGCCGGTGGTGGGGTCCGTGAGGACGCAGATGTAGGGTACGCGCGCGTCGTCGAGCTGGGCGAGGGCGGTGGAGATTTTGGCCATCTGCATGAGGCTGACGACGCCCTCCATCATGCGTGCTCCGCCGGAAGCGGCGACGACGATGAGGGGCTTGCGACCGAGGCGCGCGCGATCGACGGCGCGGGCGATGGTTTCTCCGACGACGGCGCCCATGGAGCCGCCGATGAAGCTGTACTCCATGGCGCTGAGGACGACGTCGTGATGACCCATGCGGCCGATGGCGTTGAGGATGGCGTCGTCGAGGCCGGTGTCCTGCTGGGCCTTTTTGAGGCGCTGCTTGTAGGGCTTGATGTCGACGAAGTTGAGCGGGTCAGTGGAGCGGAGTCCGCCATCGACGAGCTGGTAACCGGGCTCGAGGAGCAGGTCGATGCGCTGGCGGGCGCCGATTTTGAAGTGGTGCTGGCACTTGGGGCAGACGTTCAGGCCGGCTTCAAGGTCGGCCTTGAAAAGGGCCTGACGACAGCCGGGACACTTGGTCCACAGGCCCTCGGTGCGAACGCGCTTTTCTGCCGCGTCCTCTGCGCCGGAGACCGGCTCGTACTCACCATTCTCTCGCTTGAACCAGGACATAAGACTTCAGCCATTGTATATGGAGCGGATGCGGGCGGAGAGCATCAATATTCGATGCCGCGCTGGGCGAGGATGCCTTTCTGGTAGGCGTGCTTGACTTCGCGCATCTCGGTGACGGTATCGGCCAGCTCGACCAATAAAGGATGGGCATTGCGGCCGGTGAGGATGACGTGGACCATCTCCGGGCGCTGGCGGAGGGTTTCGGCGACGAGTTCGGGCGAGAGCATGCCGTAGCTGATGGCGTAGTTGATTTCGTCGAGGATGACCATGTCCCACTCGCCGGAGAGGATGGCGAGGCGGGCCTCGTCCCAGGCGGCGTGGACGAGGCGGATGTCCTCGGGGTCGGTTTCAGCGCCGCCAACTTTGACGAAGCCGCGGCCCATCTGCCGGAGGACGAAGTTGTCGCCGAAGGCCTTGACGGCGTCGAGTTCGCCGTAGTGCCAGGAGCCCTTGAGGAACTGGAGCATGAGGACGCGCATGCCGTTGCCGACGGCGCGCAGAGCGGTGCCGAGGGCGGCGGTGGTCTTGCCCTTGCCGGGGCCGGTGTTGATGAGGATGAGTCCGCGACGGGAATCGGTCATATGAAGGAACAGGGTACAGCGGTCAGGGAATAGGGAAACAGGGGTCAGGGATCTGGGGGCGGGTCTCTGGGCCGGGGCTGGGCATCAATGCGAGGCTAACATGGCGGGCAAGGGGCGTGCGGGTGGCGTGGGAAGGGATTTTGCCCGGATGAAAAAAGGCGGGCGGTGGGTTTCGCGGTGAGGGCTGTCGCTGAGGCTGTTGTGGACCTTGCACCGTCGGCGCTGGGGCGTTTCTGCTCCCTGCTCCCTGTTCCCTGCCTCTCAGTGGCCGGAGTGGTAGGGGTGGCCGGAGAGGATGGTGAAGGCGCGGTAGAGCTGCTCGGCGAGGACGAGGCGGGCGAGGGCGTGGGCGAGGGTGAGCGGGCCGAGGGAGAAGAGCAATTGGGCGCGGTCGCGGGCGGGCTGGGACCAGCCGCTGGCGGGGCCGATGGCGAAAACGATGTGCTGTGCGCCCTCGTCGCGGCGCGTGCCGAGCCAGGCGGCGAAGGCCTCGGAGGTCATCTGGCGGCCGCGGCTGTCGAGGAAGATGGCGACGACGGGCGTGCGGCCCTGCTGGCGGCTGAGCCAGTCGAGGAGGGCGTCCTCGGTTTTGAAGGCCTCAGAGCGGCATTGCGCAAAGGGGGAGCAGCGCTCGAGATAGACCCGGGTGAGGGCGTCGAAGGCGTCTTTTGCGCCGGGGCGCGCACCGATATGGGCCAGAGAAATGTGCATGGGGAGGAGCATATCCCAGAGCGGTTCCGGAATTCACCTGCACGTGGCAGGTTTCGCTTATGAGGGCAATCCGCTCCTGCCTGATATGCCGCGGGTGCGCCATATTTCGGGAATTTCGAGGGGGGATTATACGCATTTTCATATTTTCCAATTTAGGCAAGAAGTCTCGGTTATGCGCAACCTGTTGATTTGCGGCTTTCTTTTTGATTTTTCGTGCAGCGGCGCGGAATGGCACGTGTCATGCTCTTGTCCGGGCAAGACAATCTTCTAGTTTTCCGCGTTGAGCGTTTGTCTCGACGCGTTCCAGACGGGTGTAGCCATTCGTCCTTTTTTCGTTTGGGCGCATGGACTCAACCGTCATTTGCCCGTTTGTCTCGACTTTGTTTTTTTGAAATTCACCCGCGGATCGGCTCAACTTCCCTACCGAATCGCCAAAGCGTAGCAGGCGGATCGAGAAGTTTTTCCAGAAATGGACTTCACGTATCCACCGGCTACCGATTCTTTGGAGGAAGTTTATGCGATCTCTTCGGCTGCAGAGCGCAGTTCTTGCGCTTATTTTTCTCCTTTCTTCCTTTCTAGCCATTCATCCAGCGGCGTGGGGACAGGCCACCAGCGGCGATGTGGTTGGCACGGTTCTGGACCGCAGCGGGGCGGCGATTCCCAACGCCAGCGTGTCGGCAGTGAACGTGGCTACGGGCGTCACCGCCACAGTGACCACCAATACGGTGGGCGACTTCAGGTTCTCGAACCTGCTTGCCGGGACGTACAACATCAGCGGTTCCGCGCCGGGCTTCTCGACCTTCACGCTGCGAAACTTCCAGGTGCTTCTGAACACGACGAGCACGGCGCGGCTTGTGCTTCCGGTTGCCACCGCGGCGACGAGCGTCGAAGTATCGTCAGAAGCCGCCGCCATGATCGACACGACGACCACGCAGCTTCAGACCACGTTCCAGACTGAAGAACTGAAGAACCTGCCCACGGCTTCGACGGGGCTTGGCGTTCTGAACCTTACGCTTCTTGTGCCGGGTGTTGCTTCCGCAGGCGCGATTGGCGCCGGGACGGGCCCGACGGTGAGCGGTCTGCGGCCGGAGGATAACAACTACACGATCGAGGGCATCGACAACAACAACAAGTCGGTCACGGGTCCTCTGGTGTATGTGCCGAACGATGCGGTGGGCGAGTTCACGGCGATCACGACGCAGTTTTCGCCGGAGTTCGGGCACTCGGCGGGCGGCCAGTTCAACACGATTGTGCGCGGCGGCACGAACAAGATTCACGGCGAGGCGTACGAGTACTTCCAGAACCGCAATCTGAATGCCGAAAACGCGATCGAGGGCGGAAAGGTTCCGAACCCGCGGTACGACAACAACCGCTATGGCGGGCAGGTGGGCGGACCGATTGTCAAGAACAAGCTTTTCTATTTTGCGAACTTCGAGCGCAATACAGTGGGACAGAGCGGTCAATATTATGTGTGTACGCCGACAGCCGCGGGCATGACCGCATTGGGCAATCCCAATCTGAACTTCAGCGCGACGAACCTCGGAATCTTCACCAAGTACACGCCGGTTTCGCCGTCCCAGGTGGATGCGAAGGCCGACAACGCCTGCTTCAATCAGACCACGGGCGGGCAATACCTGACAGTCTACGATGGCACGAACTTCAATTCCACGTCCGGTATCTTTGGTTCGGGAACCGCTTACACCATCCCGCTGGGCAACTATCTGATCGAGGCGCCGAACTACAGCAACTTCGATGTGCTGACGACGAGCGCGGACTACACGATGTCGAGCAAGGACAGCTTCCGCGGCCGGTACATCTATAACAAGTACACCGGCATTGACACGGCAGCGGGCCTGCCGGCGTTCTATCAGCCGATTCCCAGCCGTTTCCACCTGATTGCGGTGAGCGAGTATCACAATTTCACGCCCGGCCTGAACAACGAGGCCCGGCTTGGCTTCAACCGGTACTACAACGCAACGCCGTCGGGCAACTTCAGCTTCCCGGGACTGGATTCGTTCCCGACGATGTACCTGTACGACTCGGGGTTCCTGTCGATCGGCCCGGACGGCAACGCGCCCCAGTCCACGGTTCAGAACATGTATCAGGTCACGGACAACCTGAGCTGGGTGAAGGGCAGGCACAGTTTCAAGTTTGGCTTTGACGGGCGCAAATTCATCTCACCGCAGAGCTTTACCCAGCGCGTGCGCGGCGACTACGAGTGGAACGCGGCCACCGAGTATCTGCACGACCTGGCGCCTACGGCGTTCGGCGAGCGGTCGACGGGCAACTTCAATTACTACGGCGACCAGACGGCGTTCTATGGCTACTTCAACGACACGTGGCGCCTGACGGATAAGCTAAGCCTGAACTACGGCCTTCGGTATGAGTTCACGTCGGTTCCGGTGGGCGAGCGGACGCAGGCTCTGAATGCTGCAGCCAGCGTGCCGGGGCTGATTGTGTTTTCGAAGCCGAAGCCGCAATACAAGAACTTCCTGCCTCGCGTGGGCGTCAACTACGCCGTTAACCCGGATACGTCGATCCGCGCGGGATTCGGCATGGCCGTGGACGTGCTGTTCGACAACCTCGGTATTCTGTCCTTCCCGCCGCAGTACTTCTCAACCAACGACGTGGGGTCAGGCAGCAGCCCTGCAGTCGGCTCTCCGAACTTTCTGAAGAACGGCGGTCTGCCAGCGGGCACGGGCTCACTGGCCACCTTTGCCACCATCGCCGACCAGCGCGCAGCCACTGCGTCGTATGTTCCCGACCAGAAGCTGCCGTATGCTGAGAACTGGACGCTCGGCGTGCAGCATGTGTTTGCCAAGAACTACACGTTCGAGGCTCGCTATGTTGGCACGCACGGCGTTCATCTGCCCACGCAGATCCAGTTGAATGTTGCGCCCCGTGTAACTGCCGAGAACCAACTGGCCACTTATCTGCAGGCACCCTCCGCCGCGGCGCTGACGACCCTGACCAACACCCTTGCTGCGATCCAGTCGAAGTCCATTTTCCTTGATGCGTATCGACAGGCCGGCTTCACCAGCAAGATCACGTCGTTCCAGCCGTACTCGAGCTCGAACTACAACGGCATGGCGGCAAGCCTGAACCGGCAGTTCACCAACGGGCTGCTGCTGAACCTCTCATATACGTGGAGCAAGGCGATGGACGATGCGACGGCGGCCGTATTCTCGACCGTGCTGACGCCGCGGCGGCCGCAGAACTCGCAGAACGTGAAGGCGGATTACAGCCGGTCCGCGCTTGACCACACGCACCGCCTGACGATGGTGGTGGTTTACGATCTGCCGTTCTTCAAGCAGGGCAACTGGATGGCGAAGAACCTGCTGGGGAACTGGGAAGTGGCCCCGATTTACACCTATGAGTCGCCGGAGTACTACACGGTGCTCTCAGGCGTCAACTCCAATCAGAACGGCGATTCCACGGCCATCGACCGAACCATCTTCAACAAGAATGGCGTCAAGCACACGGGCACGGGAGTCAAGGCTTATGCCAACCCCAATCTGGCAGGGAGCTGCGCCGCGAATTCTCCCACCGATCCGAATGGCACGCTGCTGTGCAAGGCTGACACTGTGGCCTATGTTGCCATCAATCCGAACGCGGAGTACATCACGGCGGGCGCCGGCACGCTGCCGACGGCAAGCCGCAACACGGAGCCGATCAACCCGATCAACAACCTGGACGTGACGGCGATCAAGCGGTTCAACCTGGGAGAAACGCGCTCGATCGAATTCCAGGCGCAGGCCTACAACGTGCTGAACCACGCGCAGTACATGCCGGGCACGATCGACAATGTCAACTCACCGGGATACACAAACCAGATCTTATTCCAGACCGCCGGGAACGCTGCATTCAACCAACCCGGCAAATTCTTCCTGGCGAATGCGCGCACGATGCAGCTGGCGCTGAAGTTCAGCTTCTAAGGAAGAGGCAGGCAGCCGACAGGCAAAAGGGGCGTCCCTCGGGGCGCCCCTTTTCTGTTGCGCTCCGCTCGGCGAAGGTTGTTGGCGGAGGTATTTTCGCGGGATTCAATGACATAGCCGGGGGAGAGGGCGATGGAGGTTCCGGCGTTCCGTGGCGGTTGAGGCTGGCGGCGGAGGGAGGAGTTCCCAAAACTAAGAGGCGGAGTCCATTTTTGGTATAAATTTGGCGTCCCATACGGTTTTCCATATATACAGTTAGGGAGTTCGATGGGCAAGCCCGGAGATAAATGTTTACTTTTCTGTAAATTAGCGAAACTATTGGCTTCTGGAGGAGATTGGCAAGTCTCATGCATACATCCTCCGATAAGTAGTTCCCTGTCTTCCCCGAAGATGGAGAGCATTCGCATCTATCCGCAGGGTTGACGACCCAATTTATTTCTTTTTGATTTCATTGGTTTTGCGCAGAATTTCACTGCTGAACGGCCCTGTTTCGAAACCGGACCGGAAGGCGAGAGCATAATTTGACGGATCGTGGAGATGCTTTCAGGTCTTCCGGTTCTTACTCAATTTGGAGGAGCACAATGCGATTGATTCGCTTGCATGGAGTTGCAGTGGCGCTTGCCATGGCACTCGCCCTGGGGTTCACGCTCCAGACAATCCAAAGGCCGGCGTACAGCCAGGAGACAACGGGCGGCCTTCAGGGAACGGTGAAGGACCCCTCGGGCGCGGTAGTTGCGGGCGCGAGTGTCACGGTATCGACGCCGACCATGGTTGGAACCAAGGAAGACACGACAGACGCGGTAGGCTACTACCGTTTTGCCAACCTGCCTCCCGGTCCCTATACGGTGACGGTGAAGGCGCAGGGGTTTGACACGCTGAAACAGCAGAACGTGGTGATCCTGGTAGGTCACCTGCCGACGCTGAATGTGACCCTGAGTGTGGGCAAGGTGAGCACGGTGGTGCAGGTGAGCACGGAAGGACCGCTCATTGATACGACATCCACGACCACGCTGACGAACATACCCGAGGAGACGCTGCAGAACATTCCTCACGGCACGTCGTTCCAGTCGGTGATTCAGTTTGCACCGGCGGCGCGCAACGAGCCGCTGCAGGGAGGCGCCCAGCTCAGCAACGGAACAGGCAGCGTTTCGCCGGGCAATGGCAGCACCGGCGGCGCATTCGGATTCTCGATCGGCGGCGGCGCGGACTCGGAGAACTCCTACCTGGTGGAAGGCCAGGAAACGGCGAACATCATCGGCGGCTACTCGCACACCAACGTACCGATGGACTTCATCCAGGAAGTACAGATGAAGACCTCGGGCGTTGAAGCCGAATACGGCGGCGCATTGGGCGGCGTGGTGAACGTGATCATGGACAAGGGCACCAGCAAGTGGCACGGTTCGGTCTTTGCATCGTTCCAGGACGGCACCATGAATGGATCGCCGACGGCCACATCGCGGTATGATCCCAGCTCAAGCGGCGCGACCACCGACTGGGGACTGATCGACCCGACGTATCAGAACTACCAGCCGGTCCGCCCGACGACGAGCGACTTTTTCCCTGGCGTGACGATCGGCGGCCCGCTGCTCGATCTGTTCCCGAAGGTTCTTGCTGACCCGGTGTACAACAGGCTGAAGGACCGCATCTTCCTCTTTGCGGGTTTCAACCCTGAATTCAACGCCTACGAGCAATTTCTCAACTATGGTCCGAACGGCGGCAAGATTCCGTTCAGCCAGAACACGCACACCTGGTACGCCAACTCCCGCCTCGACGCCGAAGTGACGCAGAAGATCCGCGTTTTTGGTTCGTGGCTCTATCAGGCGCAGCGCCAGGCCGGCGAGTCGATGCCGGTTGCCGACTCGGTGCAGGGGTACTTCAACACGGTCACGGGTTGCTCGGGCTCCGGCTCATCGCTGGTTTGCAGCGGCAACTTCGTTGCCCCGTCATCGTTCTCTCACAACCTGGGCTTCTCGGCGCCGAATCTGACGCTGAACACGGGCGCGGATATCACGCTGACTAACAGCCTGGTGGCCACCACGCGCTTCGGCTACTACTTTGAGAACTATCACGACTTCGGGTATCCGACCACCGGCGCCACCGATGTGTTCTATGCCAACGGCGGCGCGCCGAACGTGGACACTCAGGGGAACCCGCTGCCGGCCACGCTGGCCCAGGCGAGCGGTTTCCAGAGCCAGGCCATCACCGGCAACTTCACCCACCTGAACTCCAACAAGGCCATCCAGTTCGATCAGGATATGGCCTGGTTCCACGGGGGCAAGGGGGGTACGCACAATCTGAAGTTCGGCTACCAGCTGCACCGCAACTCGAACTACATCTTCCAGGGCTACAACGCACCGCTGGTTCAGATCTGGCCCGGCACCACGAACCCTTACGTGCCGCAGGGAACGACCGGCGCGAATAACTGCGCTGCGGTCATTGCAGCCAACCTGGCCAACAATCCGAGCGCAGCCTATCAGGCGAATCCCACCTGCGTGGGCCAGTACGGCACGATCAACGTGAATGACTTCGGCAGCGGCGGCAAGGCGGTCGGCTTCAATCACGGCTTCTACGGGCAGGACACGTGGACTATCGGCAAGGGCATCACGATCAACGCCGGCCTGCGCGTGGAGCGTGAGTATCTGCCGGCCGAGAACCAGCCGGTGACGGCCAAGATCACCAAGCCAATCAACTTCAGCTGGGGAGACAAGATTGCTCCGCGTATCGGCGCGGCGTGGGATGTCTTCCAGAACGGCAAGGCGAAGATCTTCGGCGGATATGGTCAGTTCTATGATCAGATGAAGCTGAACGTGGCCATCAGCTCCTACGGAGGCCAGTACTGGCAGGAGTGCTGGTACGCGTTGAATACGCCCAACATTGCCGGCATCATCCCTGTGCTGGACAGTAACAACCGTTACTGCGTTGGCCAGGATTCGACCAGCCAGGCGAATTTCGGCGGGACAACTCCTTCGGGCATCACATTCCTGGAAAACCAGAACCTGCGCGCCTTCCCGACCACCTGCGCCACCTGCAGCTCGACGGCAGAAGGCACGGCGCCTGGCCTGAAGCCCTACGCCCAGCACGACTCTGACTTTGGCGTGGATTACCAGATGAGCCAGAACATTGCTTTTGAGGCGCGATGGGACAGGAGACGGCTCGATCATGTGATCGAGGACTCGGCCATCTTCAATCCCGCAGTGGGTGAAACATTCGTGATCGTCAACCCCGGCCAGGGCGTGAACAGCACGTTCAACGGCTTCTACAACTTCCTGTACGGCGCGGCGCCTGACTGCTCGTATGGCTGCCCCGCGCAGCAGAAGACCATTCCGGCAGCTCGCAGCTATGACGGTCTGGAATTCCGCGTGATGAAGAACCCGAGCCACAACTGGTCGGGCATGTTCTCCTACACGTACAGCAACTTCCGCGGAAACTACACGGGCCTGACCAGCTCGGATGTGGCTGACGGCGGCGGCGGCCGCAACGCGCCGAACAACAGCCGTTCGTTTGACGAGCCGTACTTCTCGTGGAATGCGATGGGTAGTTCATCGAGCGGCCTGCTGCCGACCGATCGCCCGAACGCGCTGAAGGGCTTCGTCTACTACGATCTGCCGTGGCTGCGGAAGTTCGTGACGGACTTCGGCATCTTCCAGTCGGCCTACAGCGGCACGCCGCTGAGCAGCTACCTGGACGTGGGCTACGCCTTCCCGGGCGCCTTCCCGACGCAGATTGTCGGGCGCGGCAAGTGGATTGACGTGACGCAGAATCCCAGCACCGGTGAGATCACCACCAGCGCGCCGTATATCAAGCGCACGCCCTGGTTCACGGACACGGACTTCAACCTGAAGCAGACGTTCAAGGTGTCGGAAAACAAACAGTTGAGCTTCGACGCCACGTTTGCCAATGTGCTGAACCAGCATTCTGTGGTTTCGAATGGCCAGCAGATCGACTCCGGCTACTCGGTAAACTTTGCGAACCCAACCAGCGCGGGCTGCGCTGCGTACAACGAAAAATATTACGGCATCCCCGCACCCTATTCGTCGAGTTGCTGGATTGCAGACGGTCCAGCAGCCTATGCGGCTTATATGTCGAAGTGGGACTACACGGCGGCGATGAACAACTCTCCGCTGGGCAGCCCAGCGGGCGGGCCGATCACCATGAACAGCCAGTACGGCAAGCCTTACCTCTATCAGGTGTCGCGCAACATCCGCCTCGCCTTGCACTTCACCTTCTAAGCCAGATCAACGGCACAAACAAAGGGGACCTGAGCGATCAGGTCCCCTTTTCATTTGCGCTGAATGCAATGAGCCGCGCAGCCCAGCGCGCTGCACGGCTGCGGGCTATTTCTTTGCGGAAGACTTTTTCGCCGCGGCTTTCCTGGCCGGAGCTTTCTTTTTGGCGGAAGCGGCGGCGGCTATCTTTGCCGGAGCTGCTTTTTGGGCCGGCTTCTTGGGGGTGGCGGATTTGGCTGCGGGCCTGGCCGCCTTTTTTGCCGGGGCCTTGGGCTTGGCTTCGGCCTTACTGCGGGCGGCGAGGGTTTTGGCGGCGAGGGCGGCCTTGAGCTCGGCGTCGAACTCGGCGGGGGTGAGCGGGCGCGCCGACTTGCGCAGGCGCTCGATGTCATAGAAGGCGCGGCGCGCGGCGAGGAAGACGTGGACGACGAAGTCGATGTAATCGAGGAGGATCCACTCGCCCTGGCGGCGGCCCTCGACGGAGTGGGGGTAGACGCCGAACTCGCGCTTGAGCTTGAGCTCGATTTCGTCGGCGATGGCGGTGGCCTGGCGCTCGTTGGTGGCCGAGGTAATGAGGAAGAAGTCGGCGAGGCCGGAGTCGATGGGGTCGAGCTCAAGGATGCGGGTGTCTTCGCCCTTCTTGTCTTCACAGACTTTGGCTGCGGTCTGCACCAGGATGCGGGTGTGTTCGTGGGCCTGCGTGGTCGTCATGCGGTGGGTGTGGTCTCCAAAGGACAATCGTAGACCGTTGAGGGGGTGGGGGCAAGTTGAGGGCGGGATGGATGGGGCAAGTTGAGGGCCTTGCTTGCCCACCCTTTCGCCAGAAAAAAGGCGAAAGGATGGGGCACGGTCAGCTTTGCCGATAGAGGTTGTGGGTGGCGATGTAGTCGGAGACGGCGGGGGGCAGGAGCTCGTGCTCCGGGGGCTGGCGGCCGGGGGCGGCCTGCGCCTGACGGCGGATCTGGCTGCGGATCTGGGAGGCGCTGATGTCGATGTGCAGGCCGGGCAGGAGGTAGAAGGGCGTGGCGGCTCCGGCGGCGTTGCGGAGGGTGAGGCAGCGGAGGTGGACATGAGCGGGCTGTGCTGCGCCCGGCAGGGCGGGTTCGGGATCGATGGAGAGGCCCGGAGGCAGCGCGGAGGCGAGATCGGTGAGCGGCTGGCCGGGGCGCGAGGCGACGATGAGGGGGGCGACGAAGGGGATTTCCGCTCCGCGATGCCATTGGCGCAGGCCGTGGAAGGAGTCGGCGCCCATGAGGCAGAAGAGCGTGCCGCCGCCGGGAAGTTCGTCGCGCAGGCGCTCGAGGGTGTCGATGGTGTAATTGGGCCTGCCGGTGGGGGTGGGCGCGTCGACTAGAGAAACGGCGAAGGCGGGCTCGTTGGCGATGGCGAGGCGGGTCATGGCGACGCGGTCGGCAAAGCCGGCGGTGGAGCCGTGAGGCTTGAGCGGCTGGGCGCCGACGGGGGCGAAGAGCACGGAGTCAAGCTGGAGGGCGGCGCGGGCGGCGTGGGCCACGGCGAGATGGCCGCGATGGGGCGGGTCGAAGCTGCCACCAAAGAAGGCTACGCGACTGCCCTGGATTGCCGGATCGGCCATGGGTTCATGGTAATGCTTTGGCAGGGGTGCAGTCAGAAGGAGCTTTCCCTCAGGGGCTAAAGCCCACACTCGTTATATGTTCAATTTATGTACGGGCTGAAGCCCGTACCCTTCAAACAGACCCACTGCCAATGCATTAGCATCGTAGACAATATGATGCGTTATTTGATTGCGGTTCTTGCGCTGGCGGGTGTGGTGGTTTCGGGGCTGGCGTTGCATGTTCACTACTCGACGGAGACGCAGCCGTGCTCGATCAACGAGCACTGGGACTGCGGGGTGGTGAATCACAGTCCGTTTGCCGTGATCGGCCCCGTGCCGGTGGCGGCGATTGGAATTGCGGGCTACCTGCTGCTGGCGGCGCTGGCGCTGCTGGGGTGGCGCTTCACGCTGATGGTGGTGGCGTTTGGGGCCTTCTGCTTTGCGCTACGGCTCACGTTCATCGAGGAGTTCGACCTGGGCGTGTGGTGCCTGTACTGCGTGATTTCGCAGGGGATTATTGCGCTGATTACGCTGCTGAGCGTGGGCTGGCTGGGGGCGGAGCATGTGGCGCTGAAGCGGGCGGCGAAGCGGCTGGTGTGAGAAAAAAGGCCACGGGCTGGGGTTTGTTTGCTTTGAGATATCCTGTCCGGGCCGGAGGACAGGATGCCATCGGACATGAATCGACGCAGCTTTCTGGGTTTCTCAAGCGCGAGCCTGCTGGCAGGCGCTGCTGGCTCGCTGCCTCTGAATGCGGCTGTTGCACACGATGCCGACGCGACGAATGCGCGGGCAAACGAAGCATCACCGGTCCGGCGGCCGAACATTGTCATCTTCATGCCGGATGAGATGAGGGCAGACAGCCTCGCTTGTTACGGGAATGCGATCACGAAAACGCCGAATCTTGATCGCCTTGCACAACAGGGCACGCGATTTGAGAACTGCCATGTGCAGTTTCCCGTGTGCGGTGCATCCCGTTGCGCGCTGCTGACCGGCTGGCCAACCAGCGTGCGGGGCCATCGCAGTCTGTATTATTTTCTGCGCCCCGAGGAACCCAACCTGTTCCGGTATCTTCGCCGGGCTGGATACGATGTTTTCTGGTTCGGGAAAAACGATGCTCTCGCAGCGCAGAGTTTTTACGACAGCGTCACGGAGTGGTCTGACGCTGTGCCGATGGCCGGGACACGCCCGCCCATGCACAGCGTGACTCCCGGCTCGTTGTCGATGCTCTTCACAGCCGGTGGTGACCGCCGCGCCACCGCCGACTATACGCATCTGCAGATGGGGATCGAGATTCTGAAGCGGAAGGAGAGCGAAAAGCCGTTCTGCATCTTTCTTCCTCTGAACGAGCCGCATCCTCCATACACGGCGCCCGAGGATTTCTATGACATGTACTCGCCGCGAAGCCTTCCGCCGCTGGCGCCACCTGGTTTGAAACGAAAGCCGGATTTCCACGAGGGCATTCGCGCGGCCTACGGGCTCGACAAACTGGATGACGCGACATTCAGAAATATCCGGTCTGTGTACTACGGGCAGGTATCGTACAGCGACTGGCTGCTTGGGGAATTACTTGAGGCAATCGATGCGACCGGCCACACAAACGACACGGCAGTATTCGTCACCTCTGACCATGGCGACTATGCCGGTGATTACGGGCTGGTGGAAAAGTGGCCAAGCGGCCTTGAGGATTGCCTGACACACGTGCCTCTGATTGCACGTATCCCCGGCGGCAAGCCGGGGGTGAAGGCGCAAGACACTGTAGAGATGTACGACGTGATGCAGACATGCCTGGATATTGCCGGAGTTCCTGCGGAGGAGATTCATACGCATTTCGCGCGGAGCCTCCTTCCGCAACTCTTCGGAGGCACCGGCGACCGCGATCGGGCAGCCTTTTGCGAGGGCGGCTACAACATCTACGAACCGCAGTGCTTTGAACCCATGGGAGCTGGCGGTGGGCCGTATGCCGGCAAAATCAGGCTGCAGAACGAGAGACCCGTCACGGTGTCGCGCAGTGCGATGATCCGCACACGCGTACATAAGCTCATCATGCGGCCCCAGGGTCAATGCGAGTTCTACAACGTTGGGGACGATCCTTCCGAGATGCACAACCTTTACGGAGATATGGCGACACGGCAGATTCAGGATGAACTGCAACTGAGATTACTCAACCACTTCATCAACACGACCGGGGTGGCTCCGAAGGACAAGGATGCGCGGGACTGTCCACCGTTTTATCCCACGCAGCAGAAGGCGGTCTCGCAACCAATGCTGGGCAGCATTCTCGACAAATAGGCGTTGGCCTAGTACCGTGACCGTGTGAATTTGTTGCTTCCCAGGTCTCAAAATCGAGACCTGGGGCACCCAGAGTTTATGGTGATGAATACTAAATCGTTCGGTCGCGGTACCAGGGCCTCTCACGAGCCGAACAGCAAAAGCACAGGATGCCGGCTGTCCGGACTGCCGGTTGTCTTCATCCTTCGGCTGAGCGGGCAGTGGGTCAGTTCAAAAGAACTTTCCCTCAGGGGCTAAAGCCCGCATTCAAACTGTTCAATTTATGTACGGGCTGAAGCCCGCACCCTTCAAACTGACCCACTACCGCTGAGCGCAGTCAGCGCGTGGCGAAGCACCTCGGCTGATAAACTTGGACTGATTGCATGTTCAAGGAACGATACGCGCGGTGGATGTATGAGTGGGAGACGCGGCTGACGACGCGCGATGAGAATCGCGTAGTGCGGCCGCTGGAGTGGGGCTTTGAGTGGATTGCGCCTTTTCTTGAGGCGCATGGCTTTGGCTCCGCCGTTCCCTGCCCTGAGAACGTGCGCGACGATGCGGCGGCCGAGCTGGCCATGGTGCGCATCAATGAAATTCTGATTCGCAACAGCGACAAATTCTTTGGCTACGAGCGGCCCACGGACTTCCGGCTGGAGGAGCGGCACCCGGAGCTGTTCCCGACAAACGTACGGCCGGAGACACTGGCCAAGGCTGAGGAGATTCGTCGGCAGGCGGCGGAGGGGAAGACTCCGCCGGCGCAGTTTCTGCGCTTCACATCGCCGGAGCGGACGCAGTATCAGGAAAACGACCTGGTGAATGCGCGGTGGTATCCCGCGCCCGAGCACAAGGACGCTGCGCGGCCGAAGCAGGCGATTGTGGTGCTGCCGCAGTGGAACGCGGACGCCTTCAGCCACAACGCGCTGTGCACGATCTTCAATCGCATGGGGATTTCGGCGCTGCGGCTTTCAAAGCCGTATCACGACATACGCAGGCCGAGCGAGCTGGAGCGGTCGGACTACGCAGTGAGCGCGAACGTGGGGCGGACGCTCTCGGCGTGCAGGCAGGCGGTGGTGGATATCCGCTGCTGCGTGGACTGGCTGGAAGAGCAGGGCTATGAGCACTTCGGCGTGCTGGGGACGAGCCTGGGCTCGTGCTACGCGTACCTGGCGAGCGCGCACGACAAGCGGCTGCGGGTGAATGCGTTCAATCATGCTTCGACGTCGTTTGGCGATGTGGTGTGGGCGGGGCAAAGCACGCGGCACATCCAGAAGGCGCTCAAGGATGCGGGGCTGACGCAGGAGCGGATGCGCGCGCTGTGGGCGGCGATCAGCCCGGTGAGCTACTTTGAGAAGATCATGAGCGCGGAGGCGGGCGGAGCGCTGAAGAAGGCGCTGCTGGTGTATGCCGAGTATGACCTGACGTTCCCGAAGGAGTACTCGCTGCAGGTGATTGAGGCGTTTGAGCGCGTGGGTCTGAACTTTGAGCGGCGCGTGCTGCCCTGCGGCCACTACACGACGGGCGAAACGCCGTTCCAGTATATGGACGGGTGGTTCATGGGCTCGTTTGTGTACCGGGCGTTCAAGGCGCTGCGGGCGGAGAAGGCGGCGGGCGTGACGGCTGCCGTTCCTATCGAAGAAGCGGCGGAAGAGGAACCGGTTTCGCGCTAGCCCTTCGCATCCATCCTTACTGGATTGCATTCAAATTGAGGCGCAGGAGCTTTGCGGGGTCGAGGTAGGCGCCCTGCCAGCGGACGGCCCAGTGGAGATGCGGGCCGGTGACGCGGCCGGTGGCTCCGCTGAGGCCGAGGAGCTGGCCCTTGGCGACATGCTGGCCCTCGTGGACGCTGAAGCGGCTCATGTGCATGGAGAGCGTGTAGAGGCCGAGGCCGTGGTCGAGGATGACGCAGTTGCCCTCGTAGTAGAGCGGGCGGGCGAGGACCACGACTCCGGCGTTGGCGGCGCGGACGGGCGTGCCGGAGCGGGCGCGGAAATCCATTCCTTTATGAATGCTGGCCAGCTCGCCGTTGAAGAGGCGGCGGGTGCCGAAGCTGTCTGTGGGCGCGGCGCGAACGGGCGCGTGAAAGCTGCCGAGCCAGAGGGGGTCGGGGGCGCTCTCGGCAAAGACTTTCGCCTTGAGCTGCTGCTCGGCTTCGATCTGCCTGAGCGCATCGGGGCCGGGTTCGACGAAGCGGGGCGGCACGGTGAGCGTGGTGGTGCGGTAATGCGCGGGGAGGATGGGAATGGCGCGGACGATGTCGAATGTGCGGCCGGAGGCGAGGGAGATGTGGATTGCTAATTGCGACGGGCCAGCGGGCGCTTCGACATCGACGCCGGCGAGCGCGAACCATGCGCGGCCATCGCGGCTGGGGAAGAACTGGAGTCTGCGGCCAAGCCACTCGCCGGTGACGTGAGCGGAATTATCCGTGACGTTGAGGCGGATCAGCTCGGGCGAACCGGCCTGAACGGTTGCGGGAGCGAGGGTGACCTGTTCAATCTTCTGGGGCGAAAGAGCGGATGCGGGAATCGCGCCAGCCAACAGAGAGAGCAACGCCAGGAGCCGCAATGAACAACGAGAGCCGGTCATGCGTTCAGCATAACCGGCTCCGGTTGCGGGGAGGGCTGCGTGCGGCTTAGCGGCATTTTCAGAGAAAGTGCGACCTCGCTGGGTTTATGGGAAGGCCGGCGCTCCCTGCTGGTCGCACCGACCCGGGCTTTACGGCTTCGGGATACAGCATCTCTGAAAATGCTCTAGCGGGGTCCGTGGGCGGCGTTGTGTTTTTCGCGGTAGATCTGGCGGCTGGCGTTGTTCTGCTCGCGGTTGATCTGGCGGTGCTCCTGCGGGGTGAGGCGGCCACCGTTGGCGGCGCGGTCGGCGCCAACCTGCCGGTTGATGTTCTGCTGGTGATTTTCGGCGCGTGCTGCTTCGCCGGCTGTCATGGAGCCGCTGCGGATGCCATTGGCGATGCGCTGCTGCTGGTTTGCGCGGCGCTGGCCGACCTCGTTGTTGCCGTAGTGCGCCTGCGCGGCGTTGTGCTTGTCAGCGTAGATGGAGCGGCTGATGTTGTTCTGCTGGCGGTTGATGCGCTGGCGCTCCTGCGGGGTGAGGGTGCCGCCGTTGGCGGTGCGATCGGCATGGATTTCGCGGTTGACGTTGGTCTCGCGGGATTCGAGGCGCTTGGTTTCTCCAGCGGTGAGCTGGCCGGATTGGACGCCGTTGGCGATGCGGTCCTGCTGGTTGTCGCGGCGCTGGTGGATGGTGGCTGGCTGCGCGGGTGCGGGCTGGGCCTGCTGAGCGAAGGCAGGGGCCGAGGCGGCGATGGCGGCGACGGCAAGCGTCAAAAGTCTCCGATGCATGGAATTCCCCCAAGGGGCCGATGGTATCGTCTTGCGGCCCATGGAAGTCCTAAACGGAGCGGCGGGAAGAAAGTTGTGGGCGGTTGCGTATTTTTCATGTATTGGTTTCAGCGCTTGTTGCTGGGAGTGGGGGATGAGCCGGGATAAATGCTGCAGCCAAGGCGGGTTATGGCGGCCGACGAAGGCGTTCCTATGGCCCAAATCCTGACTGTGTGGCAACTCTCCATCTGTCGCGGCAAAGGTGGAAAGGGCTATCATCCTTGTATGACTGACCGCATGTCTTTGTCCCTTGCCCAGGCCGACCCTGAGGTCGCCGCAGCCATTGACCACGAAACCCTGCGCCAGCACGAAGGGCTGGAGATGATTGCCAGCGAGAACTTCGTGTCGGAGGCGGTGCTGGAGGCGGCTGGCTCCGTGTTTACCAACAAGTATGCGGAGGGCTATCCGGGCCGACGCTACTACGGCGGCTGCGAGTATACGGATGTAGTGGAGAACCTGGCGCGCGACCGGGCGAAGCAGATCTTCGGCGCGGAGCACGCGAATGTGCAGCCACACTCGGGTTCGCAGGCCAACGCAGCGGCGTACATGGCGGTGCTGCAGGCAGGCGACACGATTCTGGGGCTGGACCTGGCACACGGCGGGCACCTGACGCACGGGCACAAGCTGAGCTTCAGCGGCAAGCTGTACAAGACGGCGTTTTATCATGTGCGGCGGGACACGGAGCTGATCGACTACGACGAGATGGAAGAGATCGCCGTGCGCGAGAAGCCGAAGGCGATTATCGGCGGGGCAAGCGCGTATCCGCGGCTGTGGGATTTTGCGCGCATGCGGCAGATTGCCGACAAGGTAGGCGCGTTCTACATCTTCGACATGGCGCACATTGCCGGGCTGGTGGCGGGCGGCGTGCATCCCTCGCCCGTGCCGCACGCGCACATTACGACGACGACGACGCACAAGACGCTGCGCGGACCGCGCTCGGGGCTGATTCTGTGCGGGCAGGAGCACGCGGCGGCGGTGGACAAGGCGGTGTTTCCCGGCCAGCAGGGCGGGCCGCTGGTGCACATTGTTGCGGCCAAGGCGGTGGCCTTTGGCGAGGTGCTGCGGCCGGAGTTCAATACGTATTCCGCGCAGGTGGTGACCAATGCGAAGGCGCTGGCCTCGAGTTTGCAGGAGGCGGGCTATCGCATCGTCTCCGGCGGAACGGACAACCACCTGATGCTGGTGGATGTGTTCGAGAAGGGCATTCTGGGCTCAGAGGCGGAGCTGGCGCTGGGCAAGGCGGGCATCACGGTGAACAAGAACGCGATTCCGTATGACACGAATCCTCCGCTGAAGCCTTCGGGCATCCGCATCGGGACGCCGGCGCTGACGACGCGCGGGATGAAGGAAGCGGAGATGCGGCAGATTGCGGTGTGGATCAGGAAGGCACTGGAGCAGCGCAATGACGACACGGCGCTGGAGCAGATTCGCGGCGAGGTGGCGGAGCTGGCCAACCGGTTCCCGCTGTATGCGTGGCGGCGCGCGCCGGTGGCCGTGGGTGCGTGAGGCGCGGGAGTTTTCAGGCAACGCGGGTTTGACCGGACGAGGAGGAAGACGGATGCGAGCAGCGATGATGGCTCTGACTGCATTGCTGGTGATGGCGTTGCCGGGGTGGGCGCAGGGGAATCCGCATGGCGGGCCTCCGGGGCAGATGAAGGAGCACGGCAACCCCCATGGCGGTCCGCCGGGACAGGGGCCGGGGAGATATCACGGGAATCCGCACATGTATGGCCAATATGGCTATGCGGATGGACCGGGGCATCCGGATGTTCCGCATGTGGATGGCGACCGCTGGATCGGCCACGACACGGGGCCTTACGATCCGCACTATCGCATGGATCGTCCATGGGCGCATGGGCGCTGGAACGGCGGGTTTGGGCGCGGGCACATGTGGCGGCTGATGGGCGGCGGGCCGGGACGGTTCTGGTTCAACGGGTGGAACTGGAGCGTGGCGCCGTATGACGCGCCGTACTGCAATAACTGGATGTGGAACTCGGACGATGTGGCGATTTATCCGGACGATGACCACGTGGGGTGGTATCTGGCGTTTAACTCGCGGCTGGGCACGTATGTGCATGTGATGTTCATGGGGCGCTGAGGCGAGGCGCAGGAATTCAGGCAGGGCGAAAAGGGGTGGGCCGACGAGGCCCGCCCTTTTTGTT
>JAGWRX010000131.1 GCA_028876395.1 Acidobacteriota bacterium | reverse complement strand
GTCATTGGAGCAGAGGATTGCGGTAGGGCGGGACGAGAGGGCCTGGAGCTTCTCAAAACCTGCGACGCCGCCCTTGAGGGTGTGGTCGCACTCGATGACCCATTCTTTCCGAATGGGGAGATTGATGGCTTCCATGGCGGTGCGGAAGTCGTTTTCGCGGGTGACGGCGGAGTGGATGTTGTGGGGGCCGGCGAGGAAGGCGATCTTGCGGTGGCCCAGCTCGACCAGATGCGCCACGGCGGCGTGGATGCCGGTCTTGTAGTCGAGCAGGATGGTGCTGACGTTGGGGTCGTCGAAGCGGAACTCGGCGAGCACGATAGGGATTTCGTGGAACACGAGCTGGTTCAGCACGGGCTCTTCTTCGCCGAAGGTGAGCATGGCGACGCCCTCGACCTTGCGCTCGATCATGCGGCGGATGGTGGTGGCGAGGTTGGCGGGATTGCTGTTCGAGGAACTGACGAGAACCTCGTAGCCGTGAGCGACGGCGATCTCTTCGAAGCTCTGGATCAGCTCGGGGAAGAAGGGGTTGGTAATGTTTTCAACGATGATGCCGAGGATGCGGCTGCGGCCGGAGACGAGGCTGCGGGCGTGGGTGTTGGGGAAGTAGTTGAGCTGCTTGATGGCCTGCCAGACACGCTTGGCCAGCCGGTCGCTGACGACGGGAGCGCCGTTGATGGTTCTGGAGACGGTGGCGATGGAGACCTTGGCCAGCGCGGCTACGGCGCGGATATCGGGAGTTTTATCGACGGTTTTGCGGGTTGCTCTTCGAGCCACATTCCCATCCTAAAGCAGAATGCGCGGTAAATGAAAACACCGTTCCATTTTGCGTTGCGCGTTCGCGAGGGCAAAAGGCTGCGTGAGCGTGGGCGTATTGCTAGGCATCGAAGGCCATGAGGAGGCGCAGGTCGCGGAGGTTGTGGCCGGTGGGGCCTGTGACGACGGCGTCGCCGAGGGCGGTGAACAGGGGGCAGGCATTGAAGGAGCGCAGCGACTCCTCGGGTTCAAAGCCGAAGGCGCGGGCACGGTCGAGGGTGGTGGGGTCGGCGATGGCACCGGCGGTCTGGGTGTTGCCGTCGATGCCGTCGGAACCGGCGCTGAGGACGGTGAGCAGCTTGCCGGGATGGCGGGCGAGGTCAAAGGCGCAGGCCAGGGCGAACTGCTGATTGCGGCCGCCG
The DNA here is from genome assembly GCA_028876395.1 of Acidobacteriota bacterium. Lineage (GTDB taxonomy): Bacteria > Acidobacteriota > Terriglobia > Terriglobales > Acidobacteriaceae > Telmatobacter. The sequence goes on along the minus strand of JAGWRX010000131.1, from coordinate 14,898 downwards.
GCGCCGGGCGTGCGGTCCATGGTGACGGTGAGCTCGCCGACGGAGATGAGACAGAAGCGCGGGTGGATGGCGCGCATGGCGTGGAAGCGCTCGAGCAGGTAGCGCGCCGCGTCGGCGTAGTCCCAGTCGTCGCAGGAGTTGTCGACGGCGACAACGAAGCCGGCCTTTTGCGCGAGGGTGCGTGCGTTCTCCAGCAGGTCGTGGCTGGAGAGGAGGATCTCGAAGATGGAATCGCGAAAGGCCGGGCTCTCGCCGGACAAAACGGATGTCGCGGTGACGTCGCGTGTCTGGGGAGCGCCGCTGCGCGCGGACTTGGGAAAGAAGACGGGACGCCTGGTCTTGCTGCCGGGCGACTCAGGGAGGTCCTCGCGCTCGAAGAATGCGCTGACGGAGGCGGGCAGCTTGTTGGCGAGGTCGTATTTCTTGATGATGGCACGCACGTCGTCGACGGTGGAGTGATCAGGCGAGGTGGGGCCGGAGGAGAGCGCATCGAGCGAGCGCAGGGGCACGTCGGGCAGCAGCAAGGAAACCTTGGTGGCGTCCGCGGCGGCCAAAGCGAGACGTCCGCCCTTGACGGCGGAGTAGTGTTTGCGGAGGGTGTTGATCTCGTTGATGGGCGCGCCGGAGGCCAGCAGCGCCTGGTGGAATGCAATGGTGTCGTTGAGCCCGATCTGCGGGTCGAGTGGCAGATCAAACATGGCGGAGCCGCCGCCGGAGATGAGGAAAAAGATCAGCGTGTCCTTTTTGGCTTTTTTGAGGAGCGCGAGCGCGGCGCGGGCGGCAGCGAAGGTGTCCTCGTTGGGCAGCGGGTGGCCGCCCTCGAAGTAGCGGATGCGCCAGTTGCGGCTGGAGGGCAGGTACTTTGAGCAGCAGATGCCGCGCAGCCCTTTGCGGCGCTTCATGCGGCGGAGCAGAACGTCAAGCATGGGGGCGGCGGCCTTGCCCATCGCAATCACGAAGATGCGCCTGTAGCCGGCGAGATTGATCGTATCCGGGCCGCTGCCGTCGGTCATCAGACGATGGAGCGTGTTGCCCTCAAAGCGGATGCGGCGGTCAAAGGCGGACTCGATATTGCAGCCAGCCAGCGCGCCGGTGAAGATCTCAGTGGCGGTGGCGTGGAGGGAATCAAATACGGAATCGCTGACGGGCGTCATGGGAGTTGCTCCTTGAGCCAGCCGGCGAGCGTGTTTTGCATCGCCTGAAGTTGGCCGGCAAAAAAATGATCGGCGCCGGGCAGGAGCACAATCCTTTTGGGTTCGGCCGCGGTTTCGGCCACATCATGCAAATCTTCGGCGGGGGCGAACTGGTCACGGTCCCCGCTCAAGAAGAGTTTGGGAAGCGTGCAACTGGAGAGAAAGGAATAGCGGTAATGATGTCCCTCGGCGCGCGTGGGCAGGCCCAGCGCAGCCAGGGCGCGAACCTCGGCGCGCGGCTTTTTGCCGGATTGGGGATCACAACAGGCAAAGAGCGCCATGGCGGCTCCAAAACTGAATCCAACCAGAACGACGGGGAGCTTGAATGCGTTTTCAAGCCAGTCGAGCGCGGCGGTCACATCGCCGGTTTCCGCCCTGCCGTCGTGCGTGCCCTCGCTCAGACCTGTTCCGCGAAAGTTGAAGCGCAGCACGGGCAGGCCGAGGCCCCACTCCGGCGCGTTGAGCGCTTTCATGGCGTGGTACACAACCTTGTTGTGCATTGTGCCGCCGCCCACCGGATGTGGATGGCAGACCAGCGCCGCAAAAGGCGCACCGGGATCTCCCTCGTTCAGCAGCGCTTCAAGCCGGCCGGCGGGGCCGCGCAAATCGATGCTGCGCAATATCGCGCTTCCGGCGCCAGACGCCGGGGTTCCGGGTAAGAATGTCGAGGTCATTCCATCGTTATTCTACGCGCATTTTCCCCGGCAGAACCTCTGCGAATTCCGCTGGAGTAAATCGCTCAAGGAATCGACCGCTGCGTGAAAATAGTGGCAGTTGATATTTCATTGAGTCAAAGGCTTGAATCCGTGCGTAAGGTATTCTGGCAGCATGATGTCCGAGCTTCAGCCTCTTGATCCCATCCGCTTGACGCGTGAGCTGGTTCAAATCGAGTCCACCACCTACCACGAGGGCGCGGTGGGAGAATTTCTGGCCGACTTCCTTGCCGGCCGCGGCTGGGCAGTGGAGAAGACGCCTGTGCCCCAGCCGCCTGAGAGCGCGTCTACTGGCGCGCGCTGGAACGTGTACGCGGGCACGGCCGGGCAGACGCCGGACCTTGTGTTTTCGACGCACATGGACACCGTTCCGCCCTACATTGCGTACAGCGAAGACGCCGAGATCATGTACGGCCGGGGCGTTTCGGATGCGAAAGGGATTCTGGCGGCGCAGGTGGCCGCTGCGGAAGCGCTGCGGGCAGATGGGTTTCGCGTGGGGCTGCTGTTTGTGAGCGGCGAAGAGCGCGACTCGGCGGGCGCGAAGGTGGCCAACGAATCGCCCAAAGGCAGTCGCTTTCTGATCAACGGCGAGCCGACGGACAACCGGCTGGCGTTGGCATCGAAGGGCTCGTTGCGTGTTGCGCTCAAGTCGACGGGAAAGATGGCGCACTCGGCGTATCCTGAGCTGGGCGACAGCGCGGTTCACAAGCTGGTGACGGTGCTGGGGAAGCTGCTGGCGCTGGACCTGCCGGTGACGGAAGGGGTGGGTCCGAGCACACTGAACATCGGGCAGATTCATGGCGGGCACGCGCCGAATGTGATTGCGGACAAGGCTGAGGCGCAGGTGCTGGTGCGGCTGGTGGGCGACTCGGCGCCGGTGCGCAAGGCGCTGATGGAAGCGGCGGCAGGGCTGGCCGAGTTGGACTTCACGCTGGAGATTCCTTTTGTGCGGCTGCGCGCCGTGGAGGGTCTGCCGACGATGATCGCGAAGTTCACCACGGATATTCCGCAGTTGAGCAACTGGGGCGAGCCGCTGCTGCTGGGGCCGGGGTCGATTCACGTGGCCCACACGCCGTTTGAGAAACTGGCGAAGAAGGAGCTGCTGGAAGCTGTGGAGTTGTATATCCGGGTGGGAAAGCAACTGCTGGGCTGAGATGGGCGAAGTTCGGGTTCAAGGAACAGCCCCCGCTCTTCAAGCGGCTATGCAAGCGAAGGAGAGATTCATTTGAGCGCATCGATCTATGACATTCCGGTTCGCAAGATTAACGGCGAGGACACAACGCTGGGCGAGTACAAGGGCAAAGTCCTGCTGGTGGTGAACGTCGCGTCGAAGTGCGGGCTGACGCCGCAATATGAGGCGCTGGAAAAGCTCTACGAGCAGTACCGCGGGCAGGGGCTGGTGGTTGCGGGCTTCCCGGCCAATGACTTCAAGAGCCAGGAGCCGGGCACGGACGAGGAGATTCAGGCCTTCTGCACGGGAAACTTCGGCGTGCGGTTCCCGATGTTCAGCAAGATCACGGTGGTTGGGGCGGAAAAGCATCCGCTGTATGCGGCGTTGATTGCAGAGCAGCCCAAGGCCATCAGCCTGTCGGAGGTTCCATTCAGCGAAAAGCTGAAGGGCTATGGCATTGAGACCAACGCCGAGCCTGAGCTGACGTGGAACTTTGAGAAGTTCCTCATTGGCCGGACGGGCAAGGTGGTGTGGCGCTTCTCTCCGGACACTGCGCCCGATGCGCCCGAGCTGGTGGCGGCCATCGAAGTGGAAATCGCAAACGAGTAGTTCTGGTGACAAACGCAGGCCATGGAGCCCGGTGCGCTGGCGGCGCCGGGGCCGCCGATGTATTCTCAGCCCATGCACTCGGACTCTTCCCCCTCTCCCGGCAACATGAACCGGCTGGAACACGCGGCCTCCTCCTACCTGCGCTCGGCGCGGCATCAGCCGGTGCAATGGCACGCGTGGGGCGAGGCGGCCTTTGCTCACGCAGAGGCCGAGGACAAGCCGATTCTGCTGGATATTGGCGCGGTGTGGTGCCACTGGTGCCACGTGATGGACCGCGAGTCCTATGAAGACGCGGAGATCGCGCGGATCATCAACGATCATTTTGTGGCCGTGAAGGTGGATCGCGACGAGCGGCCCGATGTGGATGCGCGTTATCAGGCGGCGGTTTCGGCCATCAGCGGGCAGGGCGGCTGGCCGCTGACAGCGTTTCTCACGCCAGACGGGCGGCCTTATTTTGGCGGCACGTATTTTCCGCGCGATGACCGCTATGGGCGGCCGGGATTTGGCCGCGTTCTGCTGACGATGGCGCAGGTGTGGCGCGAGCGGCGCGAGGAGGCGCTGGAGTCGGCGGCCAGCGTGATGTCTGCCATTGAGCACAACGAGAGCTTCTCCGGCGGTGGCGGCGAACTGACGCTGGCGCTGGTGGACAAGATCGCCGAGTCAGCGCTGAAGATGTTTGACCCGCACAACGGCGGCTTCGGCTCGCAGCCCAAGTTTCCTCATCCGGCGTCTCTGGACCTGCTGTTGCATCTGGCGGTGAACCGCGGGAATACGCGGGCTCGCGAGGCTTTTGTGGTGACGCTCGAAAAGATGGCGCGGGGCGGCGTCTACGACCAGCTTGCCGGAGGCTTTCATCGGTACAGCGTGGACGAGCGCTGGGTGGTGCCGCACTTTGAAAAGATGCTCTATGACAACACGGAGCTGCTGCGCAATTACGTGCATGGCTTTCAGAGCTTTGTCATCGAGGAGTTCCGGCAGACGGCGCAGGAGATTGTCGGCTGGCTGGACGCGGTGATGACGGACCGCGAGCGCGGCGGCTTTTACGCCTCGCAAGACGCGGACATCAACCTGGACGACGACGGCGACTACTTTACCTGGACGCTGGACGAGGCGCGCGCTGCGCTGGGGCCGACGGAACTGGACATTGCCGCGCTCTACTGGGACATCAGCGAGCTGGGCGACATGCACCACAACCCCGCAAAAAACGTGCTTTTCCGCAAATACACAGTGGAGGAGCTGGCCGCGCAGAGCGAGGTGGCGGCGGGGCGTTCCGTGGAGCAACTGCGGCAGCTTATCGATGGAGCGCGGCGCAAGTTGCTGGCGGCACGCGCCGCGCGTCCGACGCCGTTTATCGATCGCACTCTCTATACGGGCTGGAATGCGATGGGCGTCACGGCCTACCTGGAGACGGCGCGCATTCTGCGCATGGATGCGGCGCGGGAGTTTGCGCTGCTGACGCTGAGGCGCCTGCTTGACGAGGCGTGGGATGGCGGCGAGACGCTGCGCCACGTGATCGCGTATCACGACGGCAATACCTCAGGGGACAAGGTGCCAGGCACGCTCGACGATTACGCCTTCACCGTGCATGCCTGCATGGATGCGTGGTTTGCGTGCGGCGAGATGCGTTTTTACCATGCTGCGGTGAAGCTGGCCGACGCCATGATTGCGCGTTTCTACGACCGGACGGCGGCAGCCTTCTGCGACACGAAGCAGCAGACGAACGGGAGCGCTCCGCTGGCCGTGCTGAGCGCGCGCCGCAAGCCGCTGCAGGACTCGCCCACGCCGGCCGGCAACCCGACGGCGGTTTCTGCGCTGCTGCGGCTGGAGGTTCTGAGCGGACGAAGCGAGTACCGCGAAATCGCCGAGGACACGCTTGGATCCTTCGCGGGCATCGTGGAGCACTTCGGGCTCTATGCGGGCAGCTACGGGCTGGCGCTTGAACGGCTGCTGCTGGACCCAGTGCAGGTGATGGTGGTGGGCGAGGGGCCCGAGGCGGAAAGCCTCGAGGCGCTGGCCATGGCGCATTTTGCGGTGAACAAGACCGTGATGCGGATCGCGCAGGCGCGGCTCGCTCCGGAGGAGATTCCTGAGGCGCTGGCCGAGACGCTACTCCATGTTCCTGCGCCCGACGGCGCGGCGGCGTGGGCCACTGTGTGCCGCGGGCGCACGTGCCTGCCGCCGGTGACCAGCGCCGAAGCCCTGCTGGAAGCGCTGGCGGAGAAGGCCTGAGATCCGCGCCAGAAATTATTCGCCGGTGAAGGGATTCTGCGGCTGCTGCGGTGGCGTGGTCGGGTCGTGCCCCTGCTCGGGCGCGGTTGCGGAGCGGTTGCGCATGCGCGCGCCTGTGTCCATGACCCAGTTGAAGACGCGGTAGGGGTCGCCGGGGAGTAGCTTGTTCTCCTCCAAAGCGAGGCGCACACGGCGGCGGAACTCGCGGATGGGGCCGTATTGTTTGGTTGCGCGCGTCTTGAAGACAACGGGAAAAACAATCTCCGAGCCTTTGACGGCATCCACGCCCAAAATTTGCGGGTCAGCGACGAAGAGGTCGCGGAACTCGCTGCTGTTGCGCACATCCATGGCGATGCGGTTGAGCAGAGCGAGCACGGTGTCAGGATTGGCGGAGTAGTCGACGCTGACGTTGATGGTGGCTACGGAGTAGTCGATGCTCTGGTTGGCGACGGTGGAGATCTGCGAGTTGGGAATGACGTAGAGGGTTCCATCGGCGTCGCGGACGGTGGTCTTGCGCAGAGTCATTGCCTCGACCACCCCGGTAACGCCTGCCACGCGCACGGTGTCGCCCACGTTGAACTGATCTTCGATGAGGATGAGGATTCCGTTAAGCATGTCGCGCACGATGTTCTGAGCGGCCAGACCGATGGCCACACCGGCGATTCCGGCGGAGGCCAGGAGGGGAGCGAGATCGACCCCGACGGCGGCCAGGAACTGCATTCCGGCGATGGTGAAAATGATGGCCAGGCCGGTGGTGCGGATGACGCCGGCCAGGGTTTTGACCTGGGCCACGCGGATTTCCCCGGCTGCGTGCTGCTCGGCGATGCGAATCATGCGGGCGGTGATGGCGCGCAGCAAACGGCTGAGGATAAAGGCGATAATCGCCACCACAATCAGGTGGGGCAGCTTGACGTGGAGGAACTCCTGGGTGTCGTCGACCCACTCGTCGAGCACCTTGCCCATGAACCTGCCCTGCGCAAACCAGCCGGACCGAATGGCAAGCAAAAAAGGATGCATCCCAAAACTCCTCTATCTAGACTAGACTGTGCGCATGCAACCCTGGGCTACCCTCTGGGAGAAATGGTGCCACATCGGAGGGGCGTCCTGACATGGAACTGCAGCAATCGGAGGCTTCTATGCAGTTACATTCAAATCAGAGTCAATCTTCTGAGGGAGACGCGGTTCCGGCCACCTCGCGCCGCATGAAATTTCATTGGGTAAGAGTGCTGGCATGCCTGGCGGCCGCAGTGACGCTGTCTGGCGCCGCGCAGCAGAGTCCGCAACCGCCCTCACCCAACCCCGATAAGCCGTACCTGCGCCCCGAGGCGAACCGCCTGCCCGATGTGAACGATCAGATGGAGATGCGCGAGCAGCAAATGAAGCAGCAGAGCTATGAAGCGGCCAATGCCGCCCGCCAGAAGCAACTGGCCGACGACAGCGCAAAGCTGCTGGCGCTGGCTGTTGCGCTGAAGGCGGAGGTGGACAAGACGAACAAAGACACGCTTTCGCTGTCGGTCATCCGCAAAGCCGATGCGATTGAAAAGCTGGCGCACAACGTGAAGGAAAAGATGAAGCTCACGATCGGAGGCAGCTAGAGCAGAGCGGACCCGGCGCGGTGCGCGCGTTCCCCAGGAGGCGCCGGCGACCGGGCGTGGGTTGAGCAGCCATGCAGCAACGGGCAGCATGGCGAGGGAGGTTGCAATGCAGATTCACACGGACGCTCTGAAGGGGTTCGGGCTTGAGAGAGCGGCGCAGGGAGTGGTGGCGCAGACGCGGCGCGGACGGCGCGCGGCCGTGGGACTGGCGATGCTGGCCATCCTTTTGAGCCCAATGAAAAGCGGCGCGCAACAGACCTATGGCACGCAGCAGATCAGCGGCCCGCCCCGGCCCACCTCGATCATTCAGCCGGCTGCAAATCATCCGCCGGACGCCAACGATCAGATGCTGATGCAGGAGCATCAGTTGAAGAAGCAGCAGTTCGAAGTGGTGAATGCGGAACGGAAGCGGGAACTGGACACCGAGAGCGCAAATTTGCTGATCCTGGCAAAAGACCTGAATGCACAGGTTCTGAAGCTGGGCAGCAAGCCGCTGCCCGCGCGGCTGGTGCGCGAGGCGGAAGTGATCGAACTGCTGGCGCATGATGTGCAGACAAAGATGAAGTTGACCACCGGCGGAGGGTAGTCGCGCGAGCACGTGCCGCATGGCATTTTGCACGCGGCGCGTGAGTGAGCGGGCAGCAGGAAGAGCAGGCGGCTACTGGACGTGGAGGACCGGATTGCGGTCGGGGTGCGCCGGGTCCTTGATGATGCGTCCGCCCTGCATGACAAAGGCGACGTGTTCCATCACGGTGATGTCGGCCAGCGGGTCGCCCTTCACGGCAATGACATCTGCATAGCGGCCAGGCTCAAGCGTACCCACGTCCTGATCTTTTCCGAGCATGGTGGCGGCGTTGATGGTGGCGGCCTGCAGCGCTCCGAGGGTGGAGAGGCCGCCGCGGACCAGCGCGCCGAATTCCATGGATGCGGCCTCGTCCACGTCGGCATCGTCGGTGCCGTAGACAATGCGGATGTGGTGGGCGAGGGCGAGCTTGAAGGCCGGTCCCTGGGCGGCCATGATCTCCTCGCCCTTGGCGAAGGAGGCGGGATCGCGGCCCTTGCTGAGGCCGGTCTGCATGTCGTGCTGGAAGCAGTAGAGGGTGGGGACGAGCCAGGTGTGGTGCTGCTCCATGAGCGTGGCGCCTTCTTCATCGAGCATGGTTCCGTGCTCGATGGAGTCAACACCGGCGCGGACGGCGGCCTTGATGCCCACGGCTCCCTCGGCGTGGGCCATGACCTTCTTGCCAGCGCGATGGGCGACGGCGACAGCTTCTGCCATTTGCGCTTCGCTCAGCTCCTGCACGTGAAAGTCGGAGATCGGGTCCATGACGCCGCCGGAGGCCATGAGCTTGATCCAGTCTGCGCCGTACTTGATGTCGCGGCGGACGACGTGGTCGATGTCGTCCACGGTGTCGGCGACGTTGCGGCCGCGGGGCAGGTCGAGGTCGGGCGAGAAGGGCGCGCCGTCACCGTGGCCTCCGGCGATGGAGATGCAACTGCCTGCCGCGGTGATCCGCGGTCCAAGGATGATGCCGCGGCGGACCGATTCGCGCAGAGCGAATTGCGGGTAGTCGGCGGGGCCTTCGCAGGCGTCGCGCACGGAGGTGAAGCCATGATCGAGCCACAGGCGCAGGTTGTAGACGCCCCACACGGTGGACTGCGGAATGGAGGTGCGCAGGTGGTCGGCAAAGTTCTGCGTGGTGGGGTTGGAGAGGATGTGGCCGTGTGCGTCAATAAGGCCGGGCAGCACCGTGTAGGCGGAGAGGTCGGTGACGGGGATGCCGCTGGGCGCGCTGTCTGCGATGGATTGAACGCGGTCGCCGGCGATGAGGATGTAGGCGTGGGCGTGGACGCTGCCCGTGCGCACATCGATGAGCTTGCCGGCCAGCACAGCCTGTGTGACGGAGGGCTGCGGGGCCTTCTGCGCCGGGGCGGCGGTGCAGGCAACGAGAATGAGGGCGGCGAGGGATGCAATTGGGAGGCGAATCATGTTGGGATTGAAGGTACCACCGGGGACGATGATGGACCAAAAAACTGTGTGCTCGCATTGAAGTTCGGATGCGCGTATCGAGTGCCGGTTTGGTTGAACCAGTAGCGTGAAACACATGTGCTTCATGTACATACCCCAGCCGCGAAGAAATTCGCTTGCCTGAAACTTGCGGGTTTGGTAGAAGTGGCGATGATGCAGCTGTTACACGTTGACGGCGAGGAGATGCAGATGAGCGCTACGAATTCCCATGCACAACCGCTCGATCAACTCGACCAGTGGGACGATTTTGTCGAGGGCCGTTACAGGGAAGGTAAGTCAGAAGAGGAATTTCGCATCTACGATGCATCGGCTACTCCAGGTGTTGCCGAATTTTATCGGCTGAACCACGAGGGACAGACGGTGGAGTACGTGCTCGGCAAGGAGCGGGAGTATTTCAGTCTGAAGAAGGGGATGAAATCGGTCTGGGAGGCGGCGGAGTTTCTGAACACGCTAGTGGACGACAGCGATCCGGACACGGACCTTACGCAGATCGAGCACCTGCTGCAGACTTCAGAGGCAATCCGCAAGGATGGCCACCCGAGCTGGATGGTGCTTACGGGCTTTCTACACGATCTGGGGAAGTGCCTGTGCCTGTACGGCGAACCGCAATGGGGCGTGGTGGGCGATACGTTTCCGGTGGGATGCGCGTGGTCCGAGGCGATTGTCTTTCACGAATACTTCGCCAACAACCCTGACAGGCAAGTGGCGGAGTATCAGACGAAGTACGGTATCTACGAGCCGCACTGCGGATTGGAGAATGTACACATGTCCTTTGGGCATGATGGCTATATCGCCGAGGTGATGAAGCCGTATATGCCGGTGGAGGCGCTGTACATGCTGCGTTTTCACTCTTTCTACCCGTGGCACCGCCATGGGGCATATGAGTATCTGACGAATGAGCAAGACAGGGCGATGAAGGAGTGGGTGCTGAAGTTCAATCAATATGACCTGTATTCAAAGGGACACGCGAAGCCGGATTTGAAACAACTGAAGCCGTACTATGACGGGCTTTTTGCGGAATTCCTGCCGGAAAAGATTGCCTGGTAAGGCCAGCGAAGCGGGATGGAGAGAAATTGAATGGCCGCCGGGCAAGCCTCCGGCGGCCATTCAATTTGCGGTGGGTAAGGACGTTTCTACTCAGGTTGAGCAGCGAGCCATGACTTGAGCCGCGGCTGCTGCAGGTTGCGCAGTTCGATGCAGCCGTCGATGCGTTCGATGGCGTGCTTGGCGGCCTGTTCCGCCGAGGAGACTTTGTGATTGGCGAAGAATTGCAGCACATCGTCGCGCGCATCGGCGGAGCAGAATGCGCCGGTGGAGCCGACCAGAATATTGCCCAGTTCCGGTGTGAGCAGGCCGTGGATGGTGTCCCAGTGGGACTGGATATACTTCCAGGCCATGTCGCGCGTCGCATCGATCTGCAGAGCGATGGCGAGTTGAATGGCGGCATCCTGGCTGCGTACCTTGCCGGAGATGGCGTAGTCGAGCGAGCGCTGCGCGAGTTGAGGATTCTCAAACTGGGCGAGCAGGCGAAGCGCGCCGATCTGGAACTCAGGGTTGGTGGAGGTCTCGTAGATCTTCTGCAACTGGTCAAAGAGCGCCGCGTCGCCGTTGCGCGCGGCGATGGCGAGCGCTGTCTGGCCGAGCGTGGGATCGACAGAGGCCTGGTCAGCTACGTACTTCTCGGCAATTTCGTGCGCCTGGGCGAGGACAGCGGGGTCCTTGCCATAGTAGCCGAGGACGCCGAAGAGGCTTGCGCGCAGTTCGCGCGTGTTTGGCGTGTTGCTTGCTGAGGGCGCTCCGAGTTTTGCGTACTGCGGCGAGAAGTTTTTTCGGATCCAGGAAGACAGTGCGGCTTTTTCCTCGGGTGAAGCAGCTACGCGCGCGTGGATTGCGCTGACGCCTCCGAGAGCCGAGCTGATGACGGCGGCGTTGGGGTCGGCCTTTACGGCCGCGACCAGGTCGAGGTATTCGCCCGCTGGGACTTTGTTGGCGCGCAACTGCGCCCACTCGTCGCCAAGGAGGCTGATGCGTTCCGTGGGCGTGAGGCCGGTTTCAACGTGCGCGACGAGATTGGCATAGACGCCGGCGGGATAGGCGCTGCGGTAGTAGCCTTTGCCGCCGGCGTTGGCGAAGAAGAGGCCGCTTGGGGGAATTTTGAGCGAGGTGCTGGAGGGTGTGAGGACTTCACAGGTTTGGTCGTTGCCTGTAGCCCCGGTCTTGAAGCAGACGGGGAGAGTCCACTTTTGCGCGGGGTCGGGTTGGATGCTGGGGCTGAGGAAGAAGCGCTTCTGCGCAACGGCGACATTGAGATTTTCTAGCTCAGCGATGGTGAGGATCGGGACGCCGGGCTGCGCGACGAACGAGTCCATGATTTTGTCCACGGGCTTGCGGCTGGCGGCGGCCTGCGCGTTCCAGAAGTCCTCGGCGGTGGCGTTAGCGTAGAGATGCGCGGCGAGGTAGTTGTGGACGCCCTTGCGGAAGGTTTCGGGGCCGACGTAGTTCTCCACCATGAGCAGCACATCGCTGGCCTTGCCATAGGAGATGCCGTCGAACATCTGCTCGATCTCTTCACGCGTGTCTGCCTTGGCGCGAATGGCGCGCGTGGTGGGTTGTGCGTCGAGGTTGAGGGTGTTGTCCATGCCGGCGGCGACGTCCTGGTCGATGTTCCATTCAGGATGCATGGCGGCGACAGGCTTGTTTTCCATCCAGGTAGCGAAGCCCTCGTTGAGCCAGACATTGTTCCACCACTGCATGGTGACGAGGTCGCCGAACCACTGGTGGGCCATCTCATGCGCGATGACTTCAGCAACATCCTTCTTGGCGCCAATTGAGGCTGTTCTGGGATCGAGGAGCAGGTCGGTTTCGCGGTAGGTGATGGCGCCGAAGTTTTCCATGGCGCCGGCTTCGAAGTCGGGCAGGGCGATCAGGTCGAGCTTCTTGAGCGGGTAGGGGATGCCGAAGTAGGTGTTGTAGTAGTGCAGGACGTACTTTGCCACATCGACGCCGTAGGGTGTGAAGGCGACCTTGTCGGGAGTGGCGCAGACACGGATGGCGACGCCGTCCTGCTGGCCGGATGTGCATTGGAAGTCGCCGACGAGAAAGGCCACGAGATAGGTAGACATCTTTGGCGTGGTGAGGAAGCGGAGCGTGTGCCGGGCTGTGCCGGGGCCGGGCGTGTCACTGACGATGGGGCCGTTGGAGATGGCGGTGTCGCCGCTGTCGATGATGAGCGAGACGTCAAACGCGGCCTTGAAGGCAGGCTCGTCAAAGGACGGAAAGGCGCGGCGCGCATCAGTGGATTCGAATTGCGTGACGGCGTAGTTGCGGTGGGCGGTTTTGGAGAGATAGAAGCCGCGCAGCTCGTTGTTGAGGATGCCGGTGTAGTGAATGGTGAGCGTGGCCCTGCCTGCGAGCAGCGTGCCCGGCACGGTGAAAGTGGCCTGCTCTGCGGCCTTGTCGAGTGAGACGGAGGCGGTCTGCGTCTTGCCGTTGGCGGTGATGGTGACGGACTGGAAGGCGATTTCGACGGCGTTGAGGGTGATGGAGCTTGCAGGCTGCTTGAGGCTGACGTCGATGGTTTCGACACCGGTGAAGGCGGCGGCTTTGAGGTCCGGCGTGAGAGTGAGCGCGTAGTGCGTGGGGACGACGGTTGAAGGGAGGCGCTGGGCGTGAAGCGATGCGGCTGGCAGGAGACAGGCAAGTGCGGCTGCGGCGGCAAAGGCCTTGCGCAAAGAAATGGAGTTACGGCTGAGATTCATGCAATCCTCGCGAGGATGAGTGAAGTTTGTAGGGTGTTGCGTGATGCGGTGTTTTCAAGCCGGGGTGAGAGCATGGCGTTGATCTCAAGTTGCATGGCTCCGGCGGCTGCGAATGTGACTTTGCCATTGTAGGACAGCATACAGGCAGGCGCAGGTACGCGACGGAGCGGAGGATGGTTCCGCGGATGGGGCAGGCAGCGGGTGGATGTGCCCGGCGCGCGTGCGATAGAAGTGCAGAGAGGTTTGTGCTTATTGCTCTTCGCCGTCTTCCTCGTCTTCTTTGTCATCATTTTTCGGCAGAAGAGAGTCGAGCAGGAGCAGGCACGCGCCGGAGACGATGGCGCTGTCGGCGACGTTGAAGTCGGGCCAGTGGTAGCGGAAGATGTGGATCTCAATGAAGTCGACGACTGACCCGTAGGCGATGCGGTCGTGGACGTTGCCGAGCGCGCCGCCGAAGATGAGCGCGAGAGCGACGGTGGTAAGGGTGAAGCGGCTGCCGAGATGGAACATCGCGACGAAGACCGCCAGCGCGGCGAAAAGCGAGAATCCGATGAGTCCCCAGCGCACCATGCTGGGCGAGGCCGAGTCGGCAAAGAGCGAAAAGGCAGCGCCCTCGTTTGTCCAGTGCGTGATGCGCAGAAAGCCTGGAAGGATGGGAATGGCTCCGCCGAGATGGATGTGCGCGGTGACCCAGGTCTTGCTGAGGTGGTCGGTGAGTATGACGAGCGCGGAGATGAGGAGCAGCCACGGGAGGCGGCGAGGCGTGGAATTCACTGGGCGGCCTCCGCGTGCGGCGGGACAATGCCCATCTCAGTGAGCGCGCCGTGGCATCGAGTGCAGACATTCTGCCAGATGCCGTAGTTTGCGACTTCCGGCATGAAGTTCCAGCAGCGGGCGCATTTGTGGCCGCTGGCGGGGAGGGCGGTGACGCTTAACTTGTCGCCCGCGACTACGGTGACGGCGGAGACGTTAATAATTTCCTTGAGTCCCTCGGCGTGGCGTTGCAGGAGCGCAAGCATTTCGCCGGAAGCGGCGATCTGCAGTGCGGCTTCGAGGCCCTTGCCGATGCGCTTGGCCTGGCGCGCCTCTTCGAGCACGCGGAGGGCCTCGTCACGAGCTGCGAAGATTTGCTTCCACTCGTCGAGCAACTTCGTTGGGTTTTCGGAGAAGATTTCTTCGGGTTTGGGAAACTGCACGAGATGCACGCTGGCTTCGCGGCCGGCGACGGCGGGCAGGTGCTCCCAGACTTCGTCGGCGGTGAAGCTGAGGATGGGTGCGACGAGGCGGACGAGCGCCTCGGTAATCTGCCAGAGGACAGTCTGCGCGGAGCGGCGCGCCTGGCTCGAGGGCGCGAAGGTGTACATGCGGTCCTTGAGCACGTCGAGGTAGAAGGAGCTGAGATCGACGACGGCGAACTCATTGACGGCCTGATAGACGCGGTGGAACTCAAAGGCTTCATACCAGGCGAGGATTCTTTCCGCGAGGTCGCGGGTGCGGGCGAGCATGTAACGGTCGAGCGGCAGCAGCTCCGCCTCGGGGACGCGATCGCGCGCGGGGTCGAAGCCGTTGAGGTTGCCGAGCAGGAAGCGGAAGGTGTTGCG
>JAGWRX010000130.1 GCA_028876395.1 Acidobacteriota bacterium | reverse complement strand
TGCGCTCAGCGCATTCGCTTCTCAAGAGCCGCACGGACTGGCCCGCACGCCATACACATGCACATGGCCATGACCTCAATTCCGTATTCCTCTTGAGTTTGCATTGTTGGCAGTATCCATGGTCCTTGCATACAAAGTCAAATCATTCTGCACCGGTTGCCTGCCCTTCATCCGCAGCGTGTTCTCATGAGATGGGAGTCCTGCCATGAAACACAGCCTGCTTCGTTTGTTGTCTGTCCTGTTCCTGCTTGCGTCTGGTGGATGCCTCGGCTTTGCGCAGGAAGTCGTATGGATCGCGCCTGCACAGACTGGACCACATGGCACCGCGCCCGGCATGGAGATCCAGATGCTCAGCGAAAGCGGCGCCGAAAAGACCTACGCTGTCATCTTCCACACCGGTGACGACGCCTACTCCGGCCTCTACGAGTTCGCGCGGCAATATCACGTCACCGCAGCGCACTTCACGGCAATCGGCGCTCTCAGAGGCGCACGCCTCGCCTGGTTCGACCCCACCCGCAAGATGTACCGGCAGACCACCCTGCATCAGCAGATTGAGGTGCTGTCCATGGTCGGCGATATTGCCCTGAGCAATGGCAAACCTGCTGTACATACGCACATGGTCGTTGGTCTTCCCGATGGCGCCACGCGCGGCGGTCACGTGCTGGAGGCCGATGTCTGCCCGACACTGGAAGTCATGGTCACGGTCGAGCCTAATGCCATGCACCGCACTCCCGACCCGGTCACCGGACTCACACTGATTGACCCGTCGGCGACACAATAGAATCTGCACATCACCCCAAGGAGAATCTGACATGGCCCACGTACGCGTCATTGCCCGAGCCGTCGCACGCGAAGGAAAGGTCGAAGAACTGAAAGCGCTCTTGCGCGGAATGGTGGCGCCTACGCGCGCTGAGGCCGGCTGCATCTACTACGAACTCTTCGAGTCCAATATCCCCGGCTTGTTTTATTTCAATGAGCTCTGGGAGAGCCAGCAACATCTCGACGCCCACGCCGCCAGCAAACACTTCACAGAGATCTTTGGGAAATCTAAGCCCCTGATGCAGGGCCCGCCAGAAGTCAATCTCTTGACCGAAGTCGTCTAAGCCTGAGCACCACTATTCGTCCGGCTTCCAGACGTACGCGCCCGGTTGCGGCAGCCCGATGTGCGCCAGCACGCGGCTCACAAACTGCCGCGCCATCTCCGTCGAGTCCGTCGGCCGATTGTAGAACGCTGGAATCACCGGAAAAATCACCGCGCCCGCTTCCGCAGCCAGCGCCATGTTGCGCAGGTGGATGCGATTGAAGGGCGTTTCGCGCACACAGAGTATTAACGGCCTGCGCTCCTTCAGCGTCACGTCCGCGGCCCGTGCAATCAGCGAATCCGCCAGCCCGTTCGCAATTGCCGCAAGTGTGCCCATGGAGCACGGCAGCACGATCATGCCGTTGGATGGATAACTGCCGCTCGCAATCGACGCACCGATATTCGCATCGGCATGTTGCTGCGTCTTTGCCGGCGCATGCCCAAGCAGCTTCTCCAGCAGGTCATTGCGACCTGAGATTCCCAGCTCTTCGGCGATCACGCGCAGCGCGTTCTCTGACGTTACCAGATGCACGCGCGCCACCCGCGCATCGGTCTCCAGCGCCGTCAGCAGCGCCCGGCCAAACACCACACCCGACGCGCCCGTGATCGCAACTGTGAGATTCATGCCTTCCAGTCCGCGCGCCTCATTCCTCCTTGGCCGGCTCTTCCGTGGGCTTGCCCTCGTTCCATTCCTGCATCAACTGCGCGTACTCTTCTGAGTGCCCG
>JAGWRX010000008.1 GCA_028876395.1 Acidobacteriota bacterium | reverse complement strand
GACAATCGTCAATTGGTTTTTTCAATCGTCAATCGTAAATCTGCAATCGTCAATTACTAGACTTCCTGCCTTGCCTCCCCCAGCATGACCCGCACCTGCATGCGGCGCTGGCCGCGGTAGATGGTGATGGTCACGGTATCGCCGGCGCGGTGCTTGTTCATCATGTCGGCCAAGTCCTGCTGGTCCTGTACCGCCTGACCATCAATGGCCACGATCAGGTCGCCGCCCAGCATGATGGGCGTGTTGCCCACGTAGGCCTGCTCATTGCCTCCGCGCAGTCCGGCCCGGTCCGCCGCGCCGCCGGGAATTACCTTCTGGATCAGAACGCCATAGTCCGAAGCCAGTCCCATCTGTTCCGCCAGGTCCGGCCCGATGGCATAGGAAACAATGCCCAGCGAGGGCCGCCGCACGCGCCCGTAGCGGGTCAGGTCGCCCAGCACCGCCTTGGCCGTATTGATGGGGATCGCAAACCCGATGCCCGAGCTCTGGTCTGCGCCGTTCGAGGCGATCATGGTGTTGATGCCGATCACATCGCCGCGCGAGTTCAACAGCGGCCCGCCGGAGTTGCCCGGATTGATCGCTGCGTCTGTCTGGATCGCGTCTTCAATCGGCGCGCCGTCGGCGTTGCGAATCGAGCGGATCGAGCTGATGATGCCATGCGTCATGGTCCCGGCCAGGCCAAAGGGATTGCCGATGGCGTAGACCTCCTGCCCCACAGCAAGATTGGACGAGTCCGACAGCGTCACCGGCTGCAGGTTCGGCGCGTCAATCTGCAGCAGTGCCAGGTCGTGCACGCGGTCCGTGCCAATCACGCGCGCCGAGTAGCTGAGCTTGTTGCTCAGCTGCACCTTGATGCCGCGGTTGGCGCCCTCGATGACGTGGAAGTTGGTCAGCACGTGCCCGGCCTTGTCCAGGATGAAGCCCGAGCCCTGGCCCTGCTGCGGCACTGCGCCGTAGAAGAAATTAAAGACCAGCGTTGTCGACGTGATGTTCACCACCGAAGGCGTCACGCGCTTGTAGACGGCGATATTGTTCTGCTCCTGCGTGTTGTAGGCGGGCGCAGCCTCAGCCTCGGTGAGCGCCAGCGGCGAACTGGAACCGCGCGCGTCGAGCAGAGAAAATTGCCCCAGCCGCGAGGGGAAATGCGTTGTGACGTACCAGAATCCACCCACCAGCACGAGAACAAGAAATAACCGGCGCAATTTCATTTGTGCCTGACCTGAAGACCTTTCTCTGTTAAAGATGCAGCTTCGGCCTCTTGCGGTTCGCCCGCAATTGAGGCCTAACTGCTCGCTATTCTAGAGACTCACCCTGCGGCAGTTTGTTGCTCTCAGCCTTCAGCCGCCGCCACAACTCCTCAACCTGGGCGTGCAGAGCGGCCTTATCTCCCGTATTTTCCACCACATAATCGGCGCGGGCAGCTTTCACCGCATCGGGAACCTGATGGGCCAGCCGGGCGCGTGCGTCGGCCTCGGCGGCCGCGCGTCCAGCGCCGAAAATGCCCAGCCGGTCCACATAGCGGGCGATCTTCAATTCATCGGGCGCGGTCACCACGACGACGCGGTCGATGCGCCGCCGCCAGTCGGCCAGAATGTTGTCTCGCTCGCCGCGGGCGCGGGCGTCGCGCTCCACTTCAAAGATCAGCGCCGAAACCACCACCGCCACTGCCGCGGGATCGCGCGCAAAGACCTCCCGCATCCAGCGACGCTGGGCCTCAATCACCGCCGGATGCACGATGGCGTTCAGCTCATCCAGCCGTCCGCCCGAGAACGCCAGCTTAGCCAGCCGCGCCCGGTCCAGATGCCCATCGGGCCCGGCGACTTCCTGTCCAAACACGCGCAGGATTTCGTTGTAAACAGGCTGCCCCGGCTCCATCAGTGCGCGGCCCAGGTCGTCGGATTCGCTGACCTCGGCGCCCATCTCGCGCAGGTATTGCGCGACAGTGCTTTTGCCGCTGCCCAGGCCGCCAGTCAGGCCGACGCGCAGCATGGATTACAGCCCCCGCCTCATGCGGGCCGCGCGCACTGTGTTGGCCATCAGCATGGCGATGGTCAGCGGACCCACGCCGCCGGGTACGGGCGTGTATGCGCTGGCGAGCTCAAAGGCCCTGGGATGCACGTCTCCCACAATGGTCGAGCCGCGCTTGGCGAAGGTCGCTTCGCGCCTGGCGTCGCCGGCAAAGAAGCGGTCAAACTCCTCGCGCGTGCTCAGCCGGTTGATGCCCACATCGACAATTGTGGCCCCGGGCTTGACCATGTCCGGGGTGATAAAGCCGGGCCTGCCGATCGCGGCCACCAAAATGTCGGCCTGACGGGTAATCTCGCCCAGGTCGCGCGTTTTCGAGTGGCAGATGGTGACCGTGGCGTTCTGGTGCAGCAGCAGCATGGCCACCGGCTTGCCCACAATGTCGCTGCGGCCCACCACCACCGCGTGCTGGCCGCTGATGGGAATCGCGCTGCGCCTGAGAATTTCAATCACGCCCGCCGGCGTGCAGGGCGCCAGAGCCGGGCGGCCGGCCTGCAGACGGCCCGCATTCACGGGATGAAAGCCGTCCACGTCCTTGGCCGGATCAACCGCATCGAGCAGCGCTTTCGTGTCCACCTGTTTGGGCAGCGGTAACTGGATGAGGATGCCGTCGATGTCGTCGCGGCGGTTGAGCCTGGCCACCAGGTCGAGCATGTCGTCCGTGGTCACCGTGTCGGGCGGCGTGATCAATTCGCTGAACAGGCCCAGGTCGGCGCAGGTCTGCACCTTGCTGCGGACGTAGATCTCCGACGCGGCCACATTGCCTACCAGCACGGCCGCCAGCCCTGGCCGAATGTCCTGCGCGGCCAGCGCGCGGACCTCCTCGGCCACCTCCAGCTTGATCGCCGCGGCAATGGCTACGCCATCAAGAATTTTTGGCATCTCGAACACTCCAAAGACCCATCCTATCGCCTCGCAGCCGGGCAGGCGGGCAGGCTGCCCATGAAGCAGTGCAAAACACAGAATCTTCTTTACTTTCAATGCCACTTTAGGGGTATCATGCGTCATGCTTCCCCGCAGACTGCACTTCCCCGGTCTACTGGCGATGTCGGCTCTGGCTATTGGTCTGAACGTGTCACAGGCACAGCACCTGCTGCACAAGACCAACCCGGTTGCGCCCACGCTTGCCGTAGACGGTCTAGGCAAAGGCACCGCTGCGCTGGACGGCGTGTGGCAGTTCCACCTGGGCGACGACATGGCCTGGGCTTCACCCGGCTACAACGACGGCGAATGGGACCAGATCATGTCGGCCAAGCCGTGGGGCCTGCAGGGACATGACAGCTATACCGGCTATGCATGGTACCGGCGGCATATCACGATCTCGCCCGCTCCCGGAGCCTCGCAGGACGTGGCCCTGCTGATTCCTGAAATCAATGATGTGTACGAAATCTACTGGAACGGCCAGCTGGTGGGACGCTCGGGCCACATGCCGCCTCACTGGGTCGCTTACATTCGCGTGCCGCCGCAGACGTATGGACTGGGGCCCGTGCGCTCCGGCGTGCTGGCCGTGCGCGTCTGGAAGCTGCCGCTGGTGTCAACCGATGACGGCACCGCCGGCGGTTTCAACGGGAGCCCTCTCATCGGCAGCCCTGAGGCCATCGCCGCCGTCAAAGGCGATCTCGACTTCAAGTGGCTGCGATCGCGGCAGTTCCACTTTGCGCTTACGTCGCTTTATGGGCTCGTCGCCCTGCTCGGCTTTTTTGCCTGGTATCGCGACCGCCGGCAATGGCTGCTCTTCTGGACGGCGATGTTTTCCTCCAGTTTCGTGGCGGAGCTTTTCCTCACGGGTCTTCGACTGCAGGCATCCTATGGCCCGCTGACCTTCTGGACTCAGACCGAGATATCGCTCCGGGAGATGTCCCAGTGGTTTCTGCTGCTCTGGCTTCTCAAGCTCCAGGACAACCGTCAGCTCGTCGTGCTCACCCGCAAGGTTGCGCTCATCAGCGTATTCGCAAGCGTGCTGGACGGGGTGACGATTCTGCTCTACCCGAGCCTTCTGAGCGCATCGGGTCTTCAGGTCGCGGATGCCGTGCTGACCGCCGTGATGATCTTCTTTGAAATCTTCCCCGTGATGCTGGTGGCCTACGCGTTTCTGCATCGGAAATCGCTGGAGTCGTCGCGCTGGGTGGTTGCCGCCGTCGCCTTTCTCAACGGCATGGTCTATTTTGCGGAGAACATCTCCGTCCAGGGCGTGCGCTATACGCATTGGAACCTCTCCGACGACCTGACCAAGCCGTTGTTCACCTTTGCCGGAAGTGCGATAAACACTCCCCTTCTGCTCCGGACGCTGCTGTTTTTCTCAATCCTGTACGCGGTGGTCCGTGTCTATCTTGACGGCCGGCGCCGCACCAGTTCGCTGGAGCAGGAGCTCCAGAACGCGCGCGAGCTGCAACGGGTGCTCGTTCCCTCGTCTCTTCCGGTTGTTCCCGGCTTCACCATTACCAGCGCCTATCGCCCCGCGGCCGAGGTGGGCGGCGACTTCTTCCAGGTGATGCCGCTGGAGAGCGGTTCCACGCTGGTGCTGCTCGGCGATGTGAGCGGCAAGGGACTCAGGGCGGCGATGGCGGTCTCGCTGATCATTGGCGCGGTGCGCGCCCTGGCCGAGGACCATCCCAGCCCTGCACGCCTGCTGACCCAGCTCAACCGCCGGCTCTGCGGCCACCTGCAGGGAGGCTTCGCCACCTGCGTGGTTCTCCGCCTGGACCCCAACGGGGACTGCGCGTTGTCCAGCGCAGGCCATCCCGCGCCCTTCCTCAACGAGCGCGAGCTGGAACTCCCCGGCGCACTGCCGCTGGGCATCTCCCGCGAGGTTGACTATGAGGAATCGGCCTTCACGCTGAAGATCGGCGACCACTTCTCTCTCTACACCGACGGTCTGCTCGAAGCCCGCAGCCCCTCGGGCGAGCTTTACAGCTTTGCGCGTCTTCAAAGGCTGTTTGCCAGCCATCCCAGCGCCGCCCAGGCCACGCAGGCCGCCATCAACTTTGGCCAGGACGACGACATCACCGTGCTCACCCTCACGCGCATGGCGGTCAACGAGGCCATGCTGGAGCTGACTCCCGCGTAGAGGCAGACGGGGCGGCGAACCGGCCGCAACACTCCGTGCTCCCGCCGCACGTCTTCTCAACAGCAAAATTTGCCGCGATGCTGCGCACGCCGCGCCTCCGCGCTGTGCAATCTGTCACACCGCCGTGTGATGCATCGCACATACACTGCTGGTCTGGCCCTCAATACTTGAATCCGCACGAATGATCTGGATCACACGAGGCGGTTGATCGCGACCTCTCCGTGCTGCGTCAAGGAGATCGAGGCCAGATGAGCTTCTTCAAGGATGCAGGACATCTCTTCCGCTTTGTCGGAATTTTTGTCCTGCTGTTCATTATTTTTCTCGTGGCGCGAGGCTACGTCGTCCCCAAGAGTTTCGGCCAATACGGCCACTATCGCGGGGCGGCGATGGGTGAGATTGCCGCGCATCCCCTTCACTTTGCAGGCCACCAGGCATGCGAGACCTGCCACGTGGACGTGCAGGATGTGAAGAAGAACGGCAAGCATGCGCACGTGAATTGCGAGGCCTGCCACGGGCCCCTGGCGAAACACGCCGACGATCCGGCGAGCATGACGCCCACAAAGCCGGACACTGCGACCCTGTGCGTACGCTGCCATGCAGCCAGCGCGGCGCGGCCAAAGAACTTTCCGCAGGTCCAGGCCGAGGAGCACTCGACCGGCCTGCCGTGCGAAACCTGCCACCAGCCGCACAGCCCGGCTATGACCGCGGGAGGTGCGAAATGAAGATTACACGGCGCCAGATGCTTGTCCTGCTGCCGGCGGCGGCCATTGCGTGGGAACACGTGCTGGCCGGAACGCCGGAAGCCTCGCCCAACTACACCATGTCAGAGCACTGGTGGAGCATGCTGATCGACATCCCCAAGTGCATCGGCTGCGGCAACTGCGTGCGGGCCTGCCAGGAAGAAAACGAGGTGCCCGACGGCTTCTTCCGCACCTGGGTTGAGCGCTACCACGTGTCGGATGAAGACATGACCAACCCGGTGGTCATTTCACCCAACGGCGGCAAGGACGGCTTTCCGCCCGTCGCCAAGGAAGACGCAGGCAAGTACTTCTTCGTCCCCAAGCTGTGCAATCACTGCGTGGACTCGCCCTGCACGCAGGTCTGTCCCGTAGGCGCAACATTTGTCACCCCCGACGGCGTCGTTCTGGTCGATCAGAAATACTGCCTGGGCTGCGCGTACTGCGTGCAGGCCTGCCCGTACGGCTGCCGTTACATCCATCCGCAAAAGGAAGTCGCGGATAAATGCACGCTGTGTTACCACCGCATCACCAAGGGCCTTACGACCGCGTGCTGCGAGGCGTGCCCCACCGGTGCGCGTCAGCTTGTGGACCTGAAGAATCCCAATGATCCCATCCACGAATTCCTGAAGACCCACGCCGTGCAGATTTTGAAGCCGCAGATGGCCACCGGCGCGAAGGTCTTCTACAACGAGTTGGATGGTTCGGTGCGATAAGGAGACCGGGGAGCGCTATGAGCGGTGTTGAAGGTTACATGTATCCGAACGAAGTGACGCTCTACTGGAGCGTGCTCATCGTTCTCTATCCGTACATCACGGGGCTGGTGGCGGGCGCATTCATTCTGGCCTCGCTGGAGCGCGTGTTCAACGTAACGGCGGTCAAGCCCACCTACCGGCTGGCCCTGTTGACGGCTCTTTCGTTTCTGATTGTGGCGCCGCTGCCCCTGCAGTTTCACCTCGGACATCCGGAGCGCTCGCCGGAGATGTACTTCACGCCCCACAGCACCTCGGCCATGGCCATGTTCGGCTATGTGTACCTGTGGTATCTGATGGCCGTGCTCACGTTTGAGATCTGGCTCGACTACCGCCGTGAAATTGTCCTGATGTCGCAGACGTCAAAAGGCCTGATGCGCGTGATCTACAAGGTCATGACGCTGGGTTCGAGCAACATCAGCCCGCGCGCGCTGCACATTGATGAGCGGGTCAGCTGGGTGGTCACGCTGGTCGGCATCCCTTCGGCTTTTCTGCTCCACGGCTACGTCGGATTCATCTTTGGATCCATCAAGGCCAATCCGTGGTGGTCGTCTCCGCTCATGCCGGTGGTCTTCATTTTTTCCGCCATGGTGTCGGGCATCGCATGCGTGATGGTGCTGTACATGGCGGTCACCAAGCTGCGCGGCAAAAAGATCGACATGCGCTGCGTGGACACCATCGGGATGTACCTGTTCTACACCTTCATCATCGACTTCAGCCTGGAGATGCTGGACCTGATTCACCGCATCTACGAGGCCGACGAGTCCTTTCGCAGCCTGGACTTCATGGTCCACACCAAGCTCTATTTTTCGCAGATCGTGGTCCAGATCGGTCTTGGCACCGTGACTCCCCTGCTCCTGCTTGCGTTGACGCAGATGGTCAGGCTGCCTGAGATCGTGCGCAAGCGCATGTACGTTGTTGCCGGCGCGCTCACGCTCATCGGCATCTTTGCCATGCGGTGGAATGTGGTGATCGGCGGCCAGTTGTTCTCCAAGAGCTTTCTTGGCTACACCACCTACAAGATGGCGCTGGTGACGAAGGAGGGCTTGCTTGTCGCGGTCGGACTGACGCTGCTCCCGCTGGCAATCCTCTGGGTGCTGGTGAAGCTGCTGCCGCCGTGGACTGACGAGCGCGCGCCGGAGGGCGCCGCCGCGGATTAACTCGAACTCCGGGTACAGGCAGAGGGCTGCCTGTCGGGTGTACACCATGAACGACCTTCCCGAGGAGATGGAGTCGCTCGCCCATCGCGTGGATGAGCTGGAGAAGCGCGTCCACAAGCTTGAGCACCCCGCCGAAGCGCTCGCGGCTCCTGCCGCGCAGGTCGCCGGCCCGGTTGTGCCGGCAACTCCCGGCTCCGCGATTGAACGGGCAAGCGGCGTGTTCCCCGTGCTCGGCAGGGCCATGCTCGGCATCGCCGGGGCGTACGTCCTGCGTGCTGTGGTGGAGTCCGGCTCGCTGCCCAGGCTGGCGGTTGCGGCCGTTGCCATAGCCTATGCGGTTGCGTGGCTTGTATGGGCCACGCGAGCGGCGCAGTTTGCAGGCGCGGTCTACGCGGGAACCTCGGCACTCATCCTGGGGCCCATGCTCTGGGAGCTTACCTTGCGCTTCAGACTTCTGTCGCCGGCGGCAACGGCGGGTGTTCTCGCCGGTTTCGTGCTTACGGCAACCGCCCTGGAGTGGAAGCGGGAGCGGGGGCCGGCCTTCTGGGTGGCCTATTGCGCAGCGGCCGTCATGGCTCTTCTGCTCTCCATCGCAACCCATGTGATGCTGCCGTTTATTGCGGCCCTGCTGCTGATGCTGGTTCTGTGTGAGTACTGCACCGCGCAGGGGCGTGGCAGCACCATCCGCCCCCTCGTCGCGGGCATCACGGACTTCGCGGTCTGGATGATGATCTTCATGTACAGCGGGCCTGAGGCCGCGCGCGCGGAGTATCCTCCGCTGCAAACGGCGGCCCTGCTGGCGCCTGCCTGCCTTCTGTTTGCGATCAACGCCGCGAGCGTCGCCGCCGGAACCATCCAGTTGCGCAGGACAATCAGCGTATTTGAGACGCTGCAGGCGATCATCGCCTTTCTGCTGGCCGTCTCCAGCGTGCTGTTCTTTCAGCCCGCGCATGCGGCGCTGGTTCTTGGTGTTGCCTGCCTCGGGTTGGCCGCGGCCACGTATGCCGCGACCTTCGTCCGTTTCCGCGGTGCACCGGAGAAGCGCAACTTCAGGGTATTTGCGGCGTGGAGCGCGGCGCTTTTGCTGGCCGGCGCACTGTGGAGCCTGCCGCCCGCCTGGGCCGCGGTGTTCCTGGGATTGGCGGCGCTGGCGGCTGTGGCTGCGGGCGTGTGGCTGGAGTGTGTCACGCTGGACCTGCACGGCGTGGCATACCTGGTTGCGGGCGCCTTCATCGCAGGGTTGCCGGCATACGCTCTTGACGCGCTGGCGGGGCCCCTGCCGCCCAGGCCGGCATGGACCATCTTCGTCGTCTCCGCCTGCGCCGTGCTCTGCTACGCGGTCGGCCGGGAGCGCGTGGGAGAAGCCTGGCAGCAGCAGCTTCTGCACTTTGTTCCTGCCTTGCTGGCATCCTGCGCCGTGGCGGCGCTGCTGGTGGAAGGCCTGCTCCGCCTGGTCGCGCTTTTCATCACGCCCGATCTCTTCCACCTGGCCTTCATCCGCACGCTCACCGTCTGCTCCCTGGCCCTGGCGCTGGCCTTCGGCGGGCGTGTCCTGAGGCGCCTGGAGATGACGCGCATCGCCTACGCCGCGGTCGCGTTCATGGCCGTCAAGCTGATCTTCGAAGACCTGCGCGAAGGCCGCATGGACTTTATTGCCGTCTCGATCTTTCTGTTTGCCGTGACGCTCATCGCGGTTCCGCGGCTGGGGCGTATGGGGCACAAGACCTAAGAGGAATTGCCGGTCTTACGACGAGGCCTGCGCAGGGATGCTGTGTCGGCAGCCTTTCTCCTGAATGGCGCGCCGCAGGACAGATTTTTGCCGCGCACTGTGACGGAGGCAACCCCGCGCAGTAGAATGCAGATGCTCCCCAGATTCAGCGAGCATGCGAAGTGATTCGCAGAAAGTCTTTGGAGAAACCATGTCAGCAGCATCGTGTGATATCGGCCTGATTGGCCTTGCAGTGATGGGGCAGAACCTTGTCCTCAACATGAATGACCACGGCTACAAAGTTGCCGTATTCAATCGCACCGTTTCCAAAGTGGACGATTTCCTGGCCAACGAAGCCAAGGGCACACGGGTCGTCGGCGCGCACTCGGTGGAGGAGCTGGCCGCGCTGCTCAAGCGTCCGCGCCGCGTAATGCTGATGGTCAAGGCCGGGTCGACCGTGGACGAAATGATTGACCATGTACTGCCCTGTCTTGAGCCAGGCGACATCATCATCGACGGCGGCAACTCGCTGTTTACCGACTCGAACCGCAGAACAAAGGATCTGGCCGCAAAGGGAATCCTGTTCATCGGCACCGGAGTCTCAGGCGGCGAGGAAGGCGCGCGCTTCGGCCCGTCCATCATGCCGGGCGGCAATCCCGCAGCGTGGCCCCACGTGAAGCCGATCTTCCAGTCGATCGCCGCCAAGGTGGAGGATGGAACGCCCTGCTGCGACTGGGTGGGCGAGGACGGCGCCGGGCATTACGTAAAGATGGTGCACAACGGCATCGAGTACGGCGACATGCAGTTGATCTGCGAGGCCTATGACCTGCTGCAGCGCGGCCTGGGCCTGACCGCCGACGAGTTGCACGAGGTCTTTGCTGACTGGAACAAAGGCGAACTGGACAGCTATCTGATTGAGATTTCGAGCCGCATTTTTGCCGCGAAGGACGAGGACGGCAAGCCCCTTGTCGATAAGATTCTGGATACCGCGGGGCAAAAAGGCACGGGCAAGTGGACCGTCATCAGCGCGCTCGATCTGGGCCAGCCCGTCACGCTGATTGGCGAATCGGTGTTTGCGCGCTGCCTTTCCGCGCTCAAGGACGAACGCGTGGAAGCCGCAAAAATACTCAACGGGCCCGCGGCGAAGACACTGGGCGTGGATCGCGCTGCATTCATTGAGAATGTGCGCCGCGCGCTCTACTGCTCCAAGATGATCTCGTATGCGCAGGGCTACATGCTGCTGCGAGCTGCCGCAAAGGAGAACGGCTGGAACCTGAACATGGGCGGCATCGCGCTGATGTGGCGCGGCGGCTGCATCATTCGCAGCCGCTTCCTGGGCAGAATCAAGGAAGCCTTTGACAAGAATCCGGCGCTTGAAAATCTGCTGCTGGACAGCTTCTTTTCCGATGCGCTCAATCAGTATCAGGCGTCGTGGCGTGAAGCGCTGGTTCATGCGGTGGAGCTTGGCGTGCCGACTCCGGTGTTCTCAAGCGCGCTGGCATTCTTTGACGGCTACCGCACCGGGCGGCTGCCGGCAAATCTGCTGCAGGCGCAGCGCGACTACTTTGGCGCGCACACGTATGAACGCACCGACAAGCCGCGCGGCGAGTTCTTCCACACCAACTGGACCGGCCGCGGAGGGCGCGTTTCGTCTTCGACCTATAACGTTTAAGGCAGCATGCCGCGCGGCGCGCGAACATACCGAATGTCTTGCCGTTTGCAGAGCAATGGCCGGAGAATCCTACTGGTTGACGCCGCTGGCCAGGAAGCCTCCATCCACGACGAGGGTTTGGCCGGTCACGAAGGACGCCGCATCGGAGGCGAGGTAGACTGCCGCTCCCAGCAGTTCGTCCGTCTTGCCAAAGCGGCCCATGGGCGTGCGCATCAGCAGCTCCTGGCCGCGCGGCGTGCTGTCGAGCAGCGCGGCGTTCAGGTCAGTGCGGAAGACGCCGGGAGCGATGGCGTTCACCGTCACGCCCTTCTTTGACCACTCCACTGCCAGCGAGCGCGTGAGCGATACAACGGCGGCCTTGCTTGCGGCGTAGGCTGCCACCTCGTTGAGCGCGACGAAGCTGTTGAGCGAGGCGATGTTGACGATGCGTCCATAGCCGCGCTCCAGCATGTGCCCGCCGAAGACCTGGCAGGCGCGCAGCGTTCCGGTGAGATTCGTGTCCAGAATCGCGGTCCACTCCTCTTCCGGCATGGTCAGCGTGGGCGTGCGCTTAATGCGTCCCGCGCAGTTGATGAGGATATCGACCTTGCCGAAGCTTTCCAGCGCAGCGGACAGCAGCGTCTCAAGCGACGAGCGGTCGCACACATCCGAAGCGAGGCGCAGCGTCTTGCGCCCGCGCGCCTCGATCTCGCCCGCGGTCTCATCCACCTGCAGCTGGCGGCGCGCCGTCGCGATTACGTCCGCGCCGGCCTCGGCCAGGCCAAGGCTCATGGCGCGGCCAATGCCGGATGTGCCACCGGTGACCACTGCAACCTTGCCTTCAAGGTCAAGAAGCCTGGTACTCATAGACTCTCCGTTCCAATCGCAAAATCATCGGCAGGCGCCGTCATCCCTTGCATCCCAGAAAGACGGGCGCGATGTGGCGGTCGTAAAGATTCTCCGTCACGTTCCTGGCAATCACCGCTTCATTGGCTTCCAGCAGATCGAGGTAGCGCTGTCCCATCCTGGCCGCGACCTTGAAGCCGACGTGCAGCAACTGACGCAGACTGCTGTTGTAGGCGGCTGCTCCGCGCACGTGGCGCAGCGCCGAGGTGTACTGCTCTGAGGACCAGCCGTTCACTTCAGCGGGCGAGGGCAACTGCGCCGTGTCGATGTCGATCACAGTGGCGTAGGGCGCGCACAGTTCTTCGCGATGCGCGAAGGCCTCGGCATAAATCTCCTTTGCCAGCGCAAGGCCATCGCCGCCTGCCTCGGCCAGGCCAATCAGCTCTTCCAACCATGTGGTTCCGGCGGTCTTCAAGTGCACGCCTGCATTGAAGCGCTTCATCGTGGCATGAATGGCGGGATAAATGGAGAACTTGTCGCTGCCCGAGTGCACGCTTAGCTTGAGGTTGGATGGCAGGCCAAAGTGCGCGACCGCATACGCGATGGCAGCAACATCCAGCGCAAACTCGCGCTCGAACTGCGCCACGTCGCCCACGTAATCCACGCCCTTGTTGAAGCGCCCGCTGAACTTGGGAGCGATGGTCTGCACCGGAATGCCTTCATCGGCAATCGCCGCCAGAATAATGAGCAGCTCGACGGGGCTCTGCGCGCCGTCTGTTTCGTCCATTGAGACTTCCGGGATGAAATTGCCCTCGCCCTTGGCGTTCACGATGGCGCGATAGACTTCGCCGGCCTTCTTCACCGCGGCCAGATACTTCTGTGCCGTCTGGCGCAGAATCTGCGGTGTAATCTCGAAAGCATCTTCGATTCCTGCCAGCTGAATGCGGCCCGGTAGTTCGCGGTGGCGCTTCACAAAGCTGTCGATGTCGCCTTCCGCCGCGGCCTCGCCGATGAAGTCGGCCACATCGAGAGTATAGAAATCGCACGCATCGAGGAAGCGGCCAACGGTCTTGAGCGTGATGTGGTCGGCGTCGCAGAAGTATGGGTGCTTCCAGCCAAGCGATTTAACGGCGGCGTCAGCGGCCCGCCGCACAGATGCGGGCTCAGAGCCGATGATCGTGTGTTCGCGGTTC
Organism: Acidobacteriota bacterium; assembly: GCA_028876395.1. Taxonomy (GTDB): domain Bacteria; phylum Acidobacteriota; class Terriglobia; order Terriglobales; family Acidobacteriaceae; genus Telmatobacter. Next base: position 10,390 of record JAGWRX010000008.1, on the reverse strand, counting down.
GACTTGTTCCAGACGGGAATGACCTCGACGCCGTCATCGAGAGCCTTGATGCAGGCCTGCAACTGCGCCCTGGCCTGATGCGCAAACCTGTCTCCCGTGCCGACAGAAAACTTGCCGAGCTTCAAACTTCCGTTCCCCATGCTCTCTCCCGTTTCAAAGCCGGCTGCGGTGTGCCCACAGCCCCAATCCCGGATTGCCGATGAAGAAAACCTCTTCGCCATCGACCTTGTTGTAGCCCTCGGCAAGCTTGTTGGGGTCGTAGCGTGCAAGCATCGCCTTCAGATCTTCATACTCAAAACCGACACCCTCCACCTCCTGCCTGCTGAGGCCGCCGGGGCACCAGACAATCCTGAAGCGCCCTTCGGACGAGCCGTGAATCAGGTGCGCGGCTGCGCTCAGGTCGCCGGCAATATCGTCATGCGCCTCGACTGCCGCGAGCGTCGCGGGCGTGCCGCGATAGCCGTATTTTCGGATCAGGCCGTCGATTGCTTTGTCTTCGCCGAATTCCTTCACGCCGGGCGCCAGGACGATCAGCTCCGCGCCATCGGCCAGCGCCATCCGCGTGCGGTAAACAGCCTTGTTCCCCAGCCACGTGGAGTGGAACTCCCGCGGGTCGAGATACACGACGGCCTTGCGAATCGGCTCATCGACAATCTCGAAGTTGACCTTGAGGCTCAGCTCGGCCGCGCGGTGGAAGCACTCGACATCATCGCCGATGAAAAGGCCGCGCACGGCCAGCTCGCCATCTGCCTTGCGCCCTACCACCGTAAGCACATAGACGATGGGCAGATGGCGCAGGAAGCGGTCGGACGCGTAGTTGAGGACGTTGCGCACCGGGTTGTCGGCGCGGCCCATGATGCGCTCCATGCCATACACTGCGCCAAGGTAGTGGCTGCGGTTGATTCCCTCGCGGCCTCCCGTGCCTACAAGAATGTTCTTGTTGTAATTGGCCATGCCGATCACTTCATGCGGAACCACCTGGCCGACGGAAAGGATCAGGTCAAAGCCGCCCTGCGAAATGAGCCGGTTCACCTGCGCGGGATACGCGTAGTTGAGCTTGCCCTCGGACTGCTGGCGGATGAACTCGGCGGGAACTTCTCCAAGAGTCTCGATGTCGTTGCGCCAGTCGTGCGCGCGGAACAGATGCTGCGGCACGTCGCCATACATGTGAGCGATCTGCGCGGGCGTCATCGCCGTGTGCGTTCCGAGCGCGGGCAGCACCGCCTTCAGGCGGTCGCCGTAGTGCTGCCATGCGTAGCGCGTCAGCTCGCCCGCACGCGAGTGCAGGCGCGTCATGTCGGGCGGCACGGCCAGTACGCGATTGCGCTGGCCGAGCCGGACCAGGCTCTCATCGAGCAGGTCCTTCAATCGCGCCGAAGACAAATCCGTGTCGGCGCTTCCGGTTGCGCAATAGAGGCTCATACGGCAAACTCCACTTTTCTCAGCCCAGGGGCGAGCGCATACAGAATCGCAAGGGCCAGCAGATATGCGCTGCCGGCGATGGCGAAGAGGCTCGCATAGCTGTGCGTCAGCTGCAGAATGTGGCCGGCGTAGAAGGCCAGCAGCGCGCCGCCGGCAGAGCCCGCCATGCCGCCAATGCCTGTCACTGAGCCGACGGCGCCGCGGGGAAACATGTCCGAGGCGGTGGTGAAGAGATTGGCTGACCAGCCCTGGTGCGCAGCGGCCGCCAGGCTGAGCAGAGCAATGGCGGCCCACTCCGAGCGAATATTGATCACAGCAAAGATGGGCACGACCATGCAGGCGCACAGCAGCATGGCGCCCAGGCGCGCCTGCACCGCCGAAAGTCCGAGACGGCGAAACGGAGCCGGCAGCCAGCCCCCGCCAATGCTGCCCACGGCCGAGGCGTTATAGACGATGATCAGCGGCAAACCAAGATGCGAAAGGTCCAGATGAAAGCGCGCGTTGAAGTAGGACGGAAGCCAGAAGAGATAGAACCACCAGATGGGGTCGGTGAGAAACTTGGCGATGGAGAAGGCCCAGGTCTGCCGGTAGCCTGCGAGATGCCGCCAGTCCACGGAGGGCCCCATCTGCGCGGCCGCTTCCTGATAGATGTGGCGCAGCTCGGTGCCGGTGAGCGTGGGGTGATCGGTAGGCTTGCGATAGTTGCGATACCACCAGACGATCCACAGGGAGCTGAAGATGCCGGTAGTAAGAAACGCCGCATGCCAGCCATAGCGCAGCGTAATCCAGGGCACGATGATCGGCGCCAGAATCGCGCCCAGATTCGCGCCGGAATTGAATAGGCCGGTAGCCAGTGAGCGCTCGCTCTGCGGAAACCATTCAGCCACGGTCTTGATTGCCGCGGGGAAATTGCCGGATTCTCCAAGCCCGAGCGAGAAGCGCGCCACGCCAAATTCGAGCACCGTGTTGGCCAGCGCATGGCCCATCGCCGAGAGGCTCCAGACCGCCATGATGACCATGTAGCCGATGCGCGTTCCGACCTTGTCGACGAAGCGCCCGGCGGCCAGCAGGCCCAGCGCATAGGCAATCTGAAAGGCGTCCACCACGTAGCCGTAGCCCACTTCCGTCATGCCGATGCTCTGCTCGAGCGTGGGCTTCAGAATCGAGATGACCTGGCGGTCCATGTAGTTGATCGATGTAGCAACAAACAGCATGGCGCAGATCGTCCAGCGCACGCGCCCTATCCGCGCGCCGGGCTCCTCTTCCTCCATCGCCTGGGCGCCGGAAGCGATTTTGCCAGCCATGGTGTTCTCCTTACAGCCGATATGCCTTCTTCACGAGCCCGTACGTCAGATCGTGCGCTACCTCGAATGCTTCATCTTCATCCAGCCGGTGCTCGGCGACAAGCCGCGCCAGAAACGCGCAGTCTATACGCCGCGCCACATCGTGGCGTGCTGGAACGGAGAGGAAGGCCCGCGTGTCGTCATTGAAGCCCACCGTGTTGTAAAAGCCCGCCGTCTCTGTCGTCAACTCGCGGAAGCGCATCATGCCCTCGGGGCTGTCCAAGAACCACCACGGCGGCCCAAGCCGCAGGCAGGGATAGTGCCCGGCCAGCGGCGCCAGTTCGCGGCTGTAGGTGGACTCATCCAGCGTGAAAAGAATAATCGTCAGCTTGCTCTCGTTGCCAAAGCGGTCAAGCAGGGGGCGCAGCGCGTCCACATAATTGGTTGGCCGGGGAATGTCGGCGCCGGTGTCGCGGCCATAGCGCTCATACACTTTGCGATTATGGTTGCGCGTGCTGCCTGGGTGGATCTGCATCACCAGGCCGTCCTCCACGCTCATCTGCGCCATCTCGGTCAGCATCTGTGCGCGGAACAATTCCTGCTGCGCCGCGTCGGCCTTGCCTGCCAGCACGCTTTTGAAAAGCCTCTCCGCTTCCGCGCGGGGCAGGTCCGCAGTTTGCGCGGTAGGATGCCCGTGGTCGGTCGCCGTACAGCCCAGCTCGCGGAAGCGGGCGCGGGCCTTGCGCAGCGCATTCAGATAGCCCGTCCACGTCGCGGTGTCCTCGCCGGTGTTTTCGCCCAGCTTTGCAATCAGGCTTGAGAATCCGGCAAATTCGGGATCGACAACGGAGTCGGGCCGGAAGGTGGGCAGAATCCTCCCCTTCCAGTTCGAGTCACGGATTGCCTTGTGATGCTCCAGCGAATCCAGCGGCGAATCGGTGGTGGCCAGCACCTCCAGGTTGAATTGCTCATAGAGTGCGCGCGGCAGGAATTCGGGCGTGCGCAACTTTGCGGCGATGGTATCGAAGTAGAGGTCGGCGGTCTTTTCGGACAGCCGCTCCGTGAGGCCGAAAAGCTCCTGGAAGGCAAAGTCCAGCCACATGCGCGTGGGTGTGCCGCGGAACAGATGATAGTGGCTGGCAAAGATGCGCCATACCTTGCGCGGGTTCTTCAACTCCGGCTGGCCGATTTCGAGATCGTCCATCGAGACGCCCTGGCTGTACAGCATCCGGTAGACGTAGTGGTCAGGCTGCACAAACAGCTTGGCCGGGTCGGGAAACGGTTCATTGCCGGCAAACCACGCCGCCTGGGTATGTCCGTGGGGGCTGACGATGGGAAGGGCTTTTACGTGGGAATAAAGCGCCTGGGCAATCTTTCGGACGCCGGGTTCGGCAGGAAACAGACGATCTTCATGGAGCAGCATGACGAATAGATTACCTCTCGGCTTTGCAGTGCTGTGGTCTGACCTGTGCAGGGTCCAAACCGCAAGTATACACACTCTGGATGTAGCTGTCTTGATAAAGGTCCGCAGGCTTTTTTGCGGGCCTTCGATGCGCGTTCAGTGTTAATCTCATAGTGTTTATCAATCTCAGAACTGATCCACAGGAAAGTGTCTTCGATCTATGCCACGGGTGAAACAGGATCTACCCGAAACTCACCGGACCATGCAAGTGGTCAACCACGTACGCACCCTGATCGAGAATGGTACGCTGCAGCCGGGCGACAAGCTGCCGCCGGAGCGCGAGCTTGCGCGCACCCTCAAGATAAGCCGCGCCAGTCTGCGCACGGGCATCGGCTACCTGGCGGCCATGGGCGTGATGAAGATCCGCCACGGCATCGGCACCTTTGTCGCGGACGGCCCACCGGATCTGGGCAAAGCTTCACTCAGCCTGATGGGCGCGCTGCACGGGTTTCAGTCCTGGCAGATGTTTGAGGCGCGCATCATTCTTGAGAGCAACCTGGCCGCCCTGGCCGCCGAACGCGGCAAGGAAGAGCACCACGCGGCGCTCGCCGAAGAGGTGGCTGAGATGTATGCCGCCATCGACAGTCCGGGCGACTACCTGATTCACGATGTGCTCTTTCACCGCATCATCGCGCAGGCCTCGGGTAATCCCATTCTTGCGGCCATCATGGAGACCGTTACGTCGACGATGTATGACAAGCGCCGCAAGACGGTCGAGCGCGCCGTCGATCTGCGCGAGTCGGCGGAGATGCATCGCGAAATCTACCGCGCCATTCGCTCCCGCAGGCCGCAGGAAGCGCGCCGCCTGATGGAGCAGCACCTGCGCATGGCGCAGGCTGCGCAGGGCATGGAGCGGCCAACCGACCGCAAGGCCGCGGCAAACGCCCTCAAGGAACCCCAGGCGCGGCCGAGGCCAGCCGCGAACTGACCGCCTGCCTTTGCCGATATGCTGGACAGAACGATGAACTCCAGCCCGCGCCAATTTGACGTGGTCGTGATCGGCGCTGGCGCGGCGGGGCTGATGTGCGCGGCGGTGGCGGGGCAGCGCGGCCGCAGCGTGGCCCTACTCGATCACAACGCGCAGCCAGGGCGCAAGATTCTCATCTCCGGCGGTGGGCGCTGCAACTTTACCAACCTGCACTGCGTGCCGGATCGCTTTCTCTCCGGCAATCCTCACTTTGCCAAGTCGGCGCTGGCGCTCTACCAGCCGCGGCACTTTCTGGAATTGGTCGAGCGCTACGGAATCGCCTGGCACGAAAAGACGCTGGGGCAGCTCTTCTGCGACCATTCATCGCGGGAAATCCTGAACATGCTGCTGGCCGAGTGCGAGCGGGGCGGCGTGGAAATGGTGCTGAACGCGCGCGGCATTGCCGTCGAGCGCCACAGCAGCGGATTTCGCGTCGCATCGTCGCAGGGGGACTTCCAGGCCGCGGCGCTGGTGGCGGCCACCGGCGGCCTTTCGATTCCCAGGCTAGGGGCGACGGGGTTTGGGTACGAGCTGGCGCGGCAATTCGGACTGGGGGTGGTTGCGCCGCGTCCGGCGCTGGTGCCGCTGGTGATGGAGCAGAAGGCCGGGTGGGCGGCGCTGGCGGGGGTATCGGCCGAGGTGGTCGCGCAGACGGGGGGTGGGCCGCGCTTCAGGGAGAAGATGCTCGTTACGCACCGGGGGTTGAGCGGGCCGGCGGTCTTGCAGGCCTCCAGCTACTGGCGGGCCGGTGAGCCGCTGGTGGTGGATTTTGCGCCCGGCACGGCGGTACTGGGGCCCCTGCTGCAGCCGGGCGCGCGGCGCGATGCGGCGGCGCTCCGCCAGGCTCTGCGCGCGGTGCTGCCGCAGAGGCTCGCGGCGTTTATGGCAGAGGCGGGCGCGCCGGGCGGGTGGTCCAATGCGGCGCTTGAGGCCTGCGAGCGGGGACTGCACCGCTGGGCGTTTCATCCCACGGGGACTGAGGGCTTTGAGAAGGCGGAGGTGACCGCCGGGGGCGTGGATACGGACGGCCTGCACGCGCGGACCATGGAAACGCGCGCCGTGCCGGGATTGTTTTTTATCGGCGAGGCGGTGGATGTGACGGGGCACCTGGGCGGATTCAATTTCCAGTGGGCGTGGGCCTCGGCGGTGGCGGCGGGGCGGGCGGTGTAGGCGCGCCTATTCTCCTCCTGCAACATCATTGGCGCGCACGCGATTGACCGCCTCGCTCATCCGCTTCACAAATTCATACAGCACCTGCGGGCCGGTCCCCGCAACCGCGTCCCCGGGACGGGCTCCGCTCTTCATCCAGGCAAACAGAAAGACCAGCGGAATCCAGCCGCGCGAGTCCTGTTCAAGCTCTTTTCCAATCGCTTTCAGGATGCGGGAAAAGTTGAGCGGCAGGTGGACCGGGACCACCTGCAGATGCGCCGGATCTGCGCAATGCTCTGGCGGAGACGTCACCAGGTATTCGCGGCAGATCAGCGGCCGGATGGGGTGAATCGAGCAGGACTCCTCTTCAAGTAACGGGCAGGGAACCCGGGCGTAGAGGTAGTCGAGCGCCAGCTTGCGCGCAGATTCAGTTTCGGCCTGCCAGTCCTCTTCGACCATGCGGTCGATGATTCCGGCAGCGCCCAGAGCGACCAGCGCCTGATGGAAGCGGCTGGCGAGCTGCTCCTGCCGGGCTTCGGGCAGGGTGCGAATCCAGGCGCTCAGGGCCTCGGCCTCAAAGATGCTGATGGGCGCCATCTGGCGGCAGCAGGCGCCGCACCCGGCCCTGCAACTCACGGGCTGCCCGCTCTCGGCAAGCTGCGCCGTCACGCCCTCGATGAAAGAACTTGAGAGCGATTGCAGGACGGGCAGAATCTGCGTCAGGTTTGTCTGCCCCGCAGGCACGGTCGCCGAGGCCTTGAACTGGCCGTCGCCGATGCCAACCGCGAACTCGACCGTCACCATCTCGCCAACTTGCTCGGCCATAGACTAAAAAATTGTAGCGGGTCGTCCGGCGCATTGTTCACGATGCCGGGCAGCACGGCAGAGGCCGATGGGCCCCTGCCAAAAGCCCGGTTTTACTGGGCAGGCGGCTGCGCTGTGCCCGGCTGCTGGTTCACGCCCGGCGGCGGCGCGGGCGGCGCAAGGGGCTTGGCGGGCGGCTTGAGCACAAAGCCGTTGCGGATGAGCGCGAAGCCTTCCTGCGGAAGCTCGGCCTGCAGCAGCTGGTTGTCCGGGCCGGCAAAGAGGTCCGTCAGGGAGCCGGAGATGGTGGCCACCAGATGATGCACCGTAACGGGCTGGCCATTGAACGTGCCCTGCTCATCGGCATAGGTGGCCAGTTCCACGGGCACAATGGAGCCCTGGTTCTTGGGGATGATGACGTACAGGTCGCGGTTGTTGTTGGCGCGGCCCAGGGTCAGCAGGGTTTGGAACGCGCCGGGATCGAAGTCGGGCATGAAGACCGCTGCGGGCTGCTTGGCCAGGCGCGTGGTGCTGCTGCGGCCGTTGGCCGACATGTTCAGCAGGAACTGCGCCGAGTCCGGCGCGCCCGTCACGTTCACCGCGGAATCGTTGATGGTGGCGCTCAGCTCCACATGCTGCAACTGGCTGGCCTGGGAGAGCTGCTCCGTCTTCGAGAAGGCGTAGGTGAGCCCCTTCATGTTCACCTTCACGAGCGACGTGGAGTTATAGCCGCTGCCAGTCGGGGTGAAATGGTAGTTGGCCGTGCCCACGGGCTTGCCGGCCAGGCTCACCGTAAAGTCGCCGGACTGCGCCGCCGAGGCAATGGTTGCCGCATGCGGCCCGCAGGCCAGCAGCGCTACAAGAGGCAGAAAAACGAGAGTTCGCAAGGACTTTTTCATCGCACTGCCAGTTTAGACACAGATTTGAAAGGAAAAGTTGTGAGAGATGAGGGAATAGAGAGACAGGGAATAGGGAATAGGCGGCGCGGGTTTCACAAGGCCGCGTAATTTTCTGCAAGCAATCTGTGGAAAACTGCAAATAAAAAAGGGGGGGTAGGGGGGTGCTTCTAGCCTCCAGCCTCTAGCTTTCAGCTTTTCCATGCGGGGCGAGCTTTGCCGCAGCGCCGCTCTCGCCCGCACTGGTGACTACTTCCATGGTGGCATGGGTTGGGGTAATTATCTGCAAGCGCCCGGGGAGTTTTTCGGTGGGGTGGTTTCCGGACGGCCGACGATCCGGTGGGAAACCTTCCAATGAGTGACTCGGGCTGTTATGGCCATTCGAGATACATTGCGCTGGTGGGGAGAAACTAGCAGACGGAGCAAGGTCATTTCCAAGCTGCGCGGTTCAGGAAAGCGCGGGATAGCTTGTGTAACCGGCGGCGTCTCCTCCGTAGAAAGTCGTTGGGTCCGGTTCATTCAGAGCTGCTCCGAGTTGTAGCCGCCTTGGCAGATCCGGGTTAGCCAGAAAGGCGCGTCCGTATGCGACAGCGTCGGCATGTCCAGTACGTAATGCATTCTCTCCCCTGAGCCCGTCATATCCGCCATTCACGACGTAGAGACTTTTCCAAAGTGTTCTCAGGTGAGCCGACGTGGCGAGATCCTTCTCGGTGCTTCCTTTGCTGTTCTGCGCCGTTTCAACGACGTGGAGGTACCCGAGCCCATAGCCGTTGAGTCTTGCAATCGCGACGGAGAAGGTCTCGACTGGGTTGTTGTCCGTCATATCGTTGAAGCTTCCCGTCGGGGAGATTCGAACACCCACATGCCCGCTGTCCCAGACTTCCAGGACGCGTTCAACTGTTTCCATGAGAAAGCGGACTCGATTGGTCGCAACGCCTCCATACTCATCGGCTCGCCGATTCGATCCTGTTTTGAGAAATTGATCGATCAAGTATCCATTTGCCGCATGAATCTCGACGCCGTCAAATCCGGCTTCTTTTGCGTTGCTGGCTGCGCGCCGATAGTCATCCAAGGTCTCTTTGATCCCGCTCGCTGTCAAGGCAACCGGCTCCGAAACAGGTGCCAGACCCGTGGCAATTAACGTCTGGCTATTGGCGCGGATTGCGGAGGGAGCTACTGGCTGTGCATTGTTCGGCAACAAGGACGTATGAGAGATTCGGCCGACATGCCACAACTGAAGGAAGATTCGGCCTCCACTCTTGTGAACGGCTTCCACGATCCGGCTCCACGCTCGCACCTGTTCGTTGGAATGAATCCCTGGGGTATTGATGTACCCTTTGCCCATCGGTGAGATCTGTGTCGCCTCGGTCACGATAAGTCCAGCCGAAGCGCGTTGGGAGTAGTAGGTCGCCGCGAGTTCGCTCGGCACGCCATCGGCGTGTGCGCGGTTGCGTGTAAGGGGCGCCATGAATACGCGATTTGCCAGGACCAAAGATCCAAGCTGGACGGGTTCGAAGAGGGTAACCATCTTTGTGCTCCAGTTGTTTTGCGACGCAGTGGATTGCTGCTGAGACGGCAGCGGTAAAGAGCTCATCAGGTTCGACACGGATGCTCCGCACCCTGACGGAATATGGTTGGGCTCGAACTCTATTGATTAGGCGTATCGCTAGCCTTCTCTGCCCGCCACTCCTTCCAAACACCGAAGGCAGTGAGCAATCCGAGGAGGAGAACGACAACGGGAATCACAGGAGGCTTGATGCCGAGAGGAAGAACGCTGGCAGGCACCCCAGGCTGCAGGTGGACATAGATTGCCACGCCCATCTGAGTAAACAGGATCAAACACGCGAGCAGCAGGAGTTGATCTTTGCTCTTGGCGGTCAGCGATCTCCAAACCCATGGCAGTAAGAAGAGGGTGCCCGTAACCATTTCCGTCAGCTTGCCCGCAAGAATCGACTCGTGGGGCAGATGACTCTGTTGAATCTGGATATCAAACCATCCACGGATTGGCTGAAAGAATTTCAGGAATCCGAACATGAACATCCAAACTCCCAGGAGCAGCGATAAAGGCTTGATCAGGCGACGAGCCATTTTCTTCCTCCACTTGCGAGATTTTTTGCCCGCTTATCGAGACAGACAAGTCTGTCTCAAGTTCTTTGCGAGTATAGACAGACTGGTCTGTCTTCTGTCAAGATGAATCCGATGGAAACTCAAAAACAATCCGATCCGCGAAAGAGAATTCTGGAGGTGGCTGACCGGCTCTTCTACGCAGAGGGGGTCCGCGCGACTGGCACCGAGAAGATCATGTCCATCGCCGAAGTCGCAAAGGCGACGTTTTATCGGCATTTCGAAAGCAAGGATGCCCTCGTGCTCGCCTACCTCGCAAACCGCGATCAAGCTCTTTGGGACT
>JAGWRX010000129.1 GCA_028876395.1 Acidobacteriota bacterium | reverse complement strand
CCCAGCGCGATTGATTACCTGCCGCGGATCTTCCTGCGCCGTACCGTCGCGCCGCCAAGCCCGCAACCCAAAGGAGAAAACAAATGAAAACGTACCAGGGAAGTGAGATCCGCAACGTAGCTGTAGTGGGGCATGCGCACAGCGGCAAGACCACCTTGATTGCCGCTCTGCTGCATGCCGCCAAGATGACACCGACTCAGGGGCGCGTGCAGGAGGGCTCCGCCGTGACCGCCTATGACGAAGAGGAAGTGGCCCGCGGCATCACCATGCAGAACGCCGTCGCCTTTGCCGAGTGGCAGGGCGTCAAGATCAATTTGGTGGACACGCCGGGATTCCACATGTTCAGCCATGAAGCCCGCGCCGCCCTGCTGCCCGTCGAAGCGTCCGTGGTTGTTGTGAACGCGCAGAACGGCGTTGAGCCGGTCACCGAGCGCGTGTGGAAATATGCCGAGGAGGCCACCGTTCCCCGCATCGTAGTCGTCAACCAGATGGACCACCCCAAGGCCGGGGGCCAGAACGGCCTGAGCGCGCTCATTGACGACCTGCGCGAGCGCTGGGGCCGCCAGTGCGTGCCCGTACAACTGCCCATCACCGGCGCCGACGGATTTCACGGCGTGGTTGACCTTGTCACCATGGAGGCTTTTTATTACACGCCCGGCGGCGATGGCCGCGGCAAAATCACCGGCGAAATCCCCGCCAACCTGGCCCCGCAGGCCAAGGCCGCGCATGAGGCGCTGGTCGAACTGGTCGCCGAAGGCAAGGACGAGCTGATGGAGGAGTTCTTCGCCGAAGGCACCATCCCCGAGCAGCACCTGATTTCCGCGCTGCATGAGGCCATTCGCGAAGACCGCATCTTCCCTGTCCTCTTTTCCAGCGGACTGGCCAACGTGGCAACCGATCACCTGCTCGACTTCATCAAGGTTTACGCGCCCGCGCCCATTGAGCGCGCGCCCATTGCCGTGAAAACAGCCGCGCTGCAGGCCGCCGCCTCCAACGGAGAAGCCGGCGGCGCCGCGAACGACGGCATCTCCTTCCGCAAGGTGGACGACGCCGAGCCGACGGCGCTGCTTGTCTTCAAGACCATGACGGACCCCTTTTCCGGGCGCATCAGCTTCTTCAAGGTCGTCAGCGGCGTGGTCAAAAACGACGCGACGCTGGAGAACTACACCCGCCGCGGCCAGGAGCGGCTGAGCCACCTGAGCGTGATGCAGGGCCGCAAGGCTGTCGAGGTGGCCGAGCTGCACGCCGGCGACCTGGGCGCAGTGGCCAAGCTGCGCGAAACCTTCACCGGCGACACGCTGGGGCAGAAAGGCGGCGACATCCTCGTCGAACTCGCGCCCGTGCCTGAGCCCGCCATGACCTACGCCATTGAGCCCAAGACGCGCGCCGACGAGGACAAGCTCGCACCGGCCATCCACAAGCTGATGGAAGAGGACCTGTTGATCCGCTTCTACCGCGACCCCATGACCAATGAGTTCCTGATCGCCGGAGCCGGGCAGCCGCACATTGAGACCATCGTGAGCCGGCTCAAGAAACGCTACCACGCCGAGGTCACCCTCAAAGCCCCCAAGGTTCCCTATCGCGAAACCATCCGCGGGCGCGCCGAGGCGCAGGGACGCCACAAGAAGCAGACGGGCGGCCACGGGCAATTCGGCGACTGCAAGATTCGTATGGAGCCGATGCCGCGCGGCGGCGGCTTCGAGTTCGCCAACGAAATCTTCGGCGGAGCGATTCCGCGGCAGTTCGTACCCGCGGTCGAGAAAGGCATCGTCGAGTCCGCCGCGCGCGGCTACCTCGCCGGCTACCCCGTCGTGGACTTCAAGGTGACGGTCTACGACGGCAGCTATCACGATGTGGACTCGAACGAAATGTCGTTCAAGATGGCTGGCCGCATCGCCTTCCGCAAGTGTATGGAACAGGCCAAGCCCTGCCTGCTGGAGCCGATCATGAAGGTGGAAATCGAAGCCCCCGACGAGTTCGCCGGAACGCTGATGGGCGACCTGAATGGACGTCGCGGCCGCGTCCAGGGCATGGAGTCCAAGGGGCGCACGACCATCATCAACGCCGAAGTGCCCATGGCCGAGATGCTCACCTATGGCACGCTGCTCACCTCCATGACCCAGGGCAAGGGCAGCTACCACATGGAGATGGACCACTACGACATCGTTCCGCAGGCCGTGGCAGAGAAGATCCTGGCCAACGCCAAGCGCCCGGTGGAGGAAGAGGAAGAATAAGCACCCCGGCATAACAAGGCACCCCAGATCTGAAAGTCGAGATCTGGGGTGCCTTGTTATGCTGTTTCGACAGAAACTGCGAACAGAATCCGGGGGAATTGCCTATGAGTGAAAGTGCGATACCGAGCGCGCAGCCTACGCGCCGGGACTTCCTGCGTCATGCTGCCCTGGCATCGGGCGCGGCGACGGCCGTTGCCGTGAACCCAACGCTGGCCGGGGCCAATGCGGTGAGCGACGCTCCCGCGTCTGCCCGGCGGCCCAATGTTCTGATGATTTGCGCTGACCAGTTTCGCGCCGACTTTGTGGGCGCAAACCACGAGAACCCTTCCGTCAAAACACCGCATCTTGACGCTCTGGCGGAGCGCGGAACGAACTTCAGGCAATGCATGTCGAATCAGCCGCTGTGCTCGCCCTCGCGCGCTTCTTTCCTGACCGGCAGGTACGCAACGGAAACGGGCGTCTGGAAACTCGATCTCGAACTCGATCACACGCTGCCAACCCTGGCGACGGAGTTTCGCAGGAACGGCTACACGGCAAACTTCATCGGCAAGTGGCATGTGTCGCAATCCGTTCTGCGGAGCGGCGAGAAGCAGCTTGGCTGGATTCCACCCGGCCCCTCACGCGGCGGATTCGACGATTTGTGGGAAGGCGCGAATGTGCTCGAAGTGGTTTCGCACCCCAATCATGGGAACTACTGGGACAGCGATGGGAAGAATATCGGCTTCAAGGACGAGTACCGCGTGGACTTCATCACGAATCGGGGCGTGAAGCTGATCGAGCAGAAGCACGACAAGCCGTGGTTTCTGTTCCTCTCGCAACTGGAGCCGCACCATCAGAACGACGTGGATGAGTTCGTTCCGCCCAGGCGGTATGAAGGCAAATACGCCGACCCGTATATACCCGCGGATTTGCGCAATCTGCCGGGGAACTGGAGGTCGCGGATTCCAGGCTACTACGGATGCGTGCAGGCGATCGACGACTGTGTGGGCACGCTGGTTGCGGCACTGGAGCGGACCGGGCAACTCGAGCACACCATCATTCTGTTCTTCTCCGATCACGGCTGCACATTCCGCACACGCCTGGGTGAATACAAGCGTTCGCCGCATGATGCTTCGATTCATGTCCCGTTCATCATTGCGGGTCCGGGCTTTGACCAGTCGACGACGATCGAGGAGGTTGTCTCGCTTTTAGATCTGGCGCCCACGCTGCTGGATGGCGCCGGCATTGAGCCAGCGGCAGGCATGCGGGGCAAGCCGCTGAAGGCGCTGGCGCAGGATTCGAAGGCTCGCAAGGCATGGGACTCGACGTCGTATTTTCAGATCAGCCAATCAATCTGCGGCAGGGGGATTCGCACGCGCGACTGGTGCTACTGCGCCTTTGACCCGACCGTACGGAACGGTGAAGCAGAGCACAGCACGCACTATCAGGACTTTGCGCTGTACTCGATCTCCGGCGATCCGGCGCAGACGCTGAACCTTATCGGGCGTCCGGAATACAAGGAGGTTGCCGCCGGACTTCGCGCGGAGTTGGAGAGGCGGATTGTCGCGGCGGGCGAACCGGAGGCGACCATCACGCCGATAGACTACTATGCGTAGGCAGTTCTTGATTTCTGCCGCGGCAGGCTACGGACCAGGTCCCGAAATCGAGAGCTGGTCCTGTTCGCATTTCTGCTGCGCGGCTCGCACCGCGCGCCCTCAAAACCTGTAGTAGACGCCGCCCATCGGCTGGATGATCCCGGTATACGCCCCGGTCGGTGAGTAATAGATCGATAGTGCCGGAGCCTTGGCAATGTTGTCCCGAACCTGCGCGCGCACGCCGAAGTGCCCTCCCAGGGCAAAGTCCAAGCCGCCGCCGAAGATGTAGGTCGGCCGCACGGTGTTGTTGGCCGCATACGCGCTGTTGCTGGGCACAGTGGCCGTAAAGCCCAGCCCGCCCACAGCAAACGGCCGCAGGTTGCCGTACTGCTTTGAGAACACCCAGTCCAATCCAATAATGTTGGACCCGGCCGTGATGGTCAGCGGCTGGTTGTTGCAGCGGTAGCCGCAATTGCCCACCTGCGGCTTAAACGCCTGATCCGCCGGGTTGAACGAGTAGGTGAACTCGTAGCCGATCATCGAGCTGTGAATGTGACGTACTTCCAACATTCCGCCCATGGCATTCTTCGGCGTCTGCACGGTGCCATTGCCGCTTGTGCTGCTGGTCATCGCCTGGTAGAAACTCGCCGCCACATCGGTCTGCGCTTCGCTTGCGACCGCCTTCTGCTGCGCTGCCGCGCCCTGCGCATGAGCCGTCGCGCTGCTCAACGCAGCCATTCCAATCACCGCCGCAACGGCCTGCATCCACTTCTTTCGCATCATGGTCTCCGTCTTGAGTTTAAACCCGCGTACCGGGCTGGCTTGACACAAGAACAGCTCCCGATCCGGGTCGAGGATGCACTCCGTGCCAAATGGTTTTGATGCAAAACCCGCAATTTTGGTAACTTGCTGAGGCTGCTTTCCTTACGATAGCGCGTTACCCTTGGGGTCCGCACCCTGCCACGGCGCGTCCCGCCGCCGCCCGCGCAGAAATCCGCCCCACCCGGAATCCTCCGGCCCCCTCGCACATCTGAGAAAATAGATGGAAGTGATACGAGGGGTTCATTTTGTCCTGCGACGCGCTGCGTCGCCCGCCTTGCTGGCGATTCTGGCGCTGGCCGCGCCGGGTGTGCACGCGCATGCGCAGTTGTCGAACCCAAGCTCCGCCGCCAATCCTTTCTGGGGCAGCGTAACCGCCCAGCCCGTCAGCGACGCGGCCCTCCAACTCTCGCTGGACGACGCTGTGCGCCGCGGCCTGGCAAACAACCTCGGCATCAGGGAAGCCGAGAATGGCGAAAAAAGTATCCGCGGGCAGAAGAACGAGGCGCTGCAGGAGTTTCTGCCCAACATCACGCTCACTGGCGGCACCGGCGTCTTCCAGCATAATCTCGCCGCGCTGGGCTTTGGCCCCGGCACCATCAGCAAGTTCGGCCAGATGTTTCCCGGCGGGGTCACGCCCGGGGGGCTCTCGTTCATCACCCGCGACGACCTGACGCAGGGGCACATCAACTTCGAACAGACGCTCTTCTCCGGCCCGGTCATAGCGGCGTGGAAGGCCGCCGGCGCCGCCGAGCGCGTAGCGTACTTCGCCAAAATGTCGGCGCGGGGCGAGGTCGTTCAGCAGGTGGCCACGGCATATTTGCGCGCCATCGCCGCCGCCAGCCACGTGGACAACGCCAACGCCCTTCTCGCCGCCGACCAGGTGCTGCTTGACCAGGCTCATGCCGCGCACGAAGCAGGCACCGCGTCCAATCTCGACGAGTTGCGCGCGCGCGTTCAGCTTCAGGCACAGCAGCAGGCGCTGATCGCCGCGCAGAACGAGCAGGAGAAGGACCTGATCCTGCTCAAGCGGGAAATTGGCATCGACCCCGGCCAGAAGATCCAGCTCACCGATCCCGCGCCTTACAGCGACCTGGCCGCGCAGACCCCCGAGGAAGTGCGCGCCGTGGCGTACAAGAACCGGGAGGACTATCAAAATCTGCAAAACCAGGTGGTCGAAGCCAGGGCGGTCCACACCGCCTATCGCAGCGAGCGGATGCCAACTCTGAAGTTCGGCGGCTTCTGGGGCGTGGACACGGTGAACGGCGCCGGCACCCACGGCAACTTTGTGGCCATGGGCACGCTCAGCGTTCCACTCTTCCGAGAGGCCAGTCTGCGCGGCGATGAGGACGTATCCGCCGCACAGCTTGCCGCGGTTCAGTCCCAGCTTGCCGACCTGCGCAGCCACATTGACCAGCAGGTACGCGACGCGCTGCTCGACGTGGACGCAACCGCGAAGCTGATCGAGGTCGCCCGCTCCAACGTCGAACTGGCCACACGCGCCCTCAGCGACGAGACCGACCGCGTGAACGCTGGCGTGGACGACAACCTGCCCCTGGTGACCGCGCAGGCCACGCTGGCCACGGCGCAGAACAACCTGGTTGAAAGCCTCTACCAGTACAACGTGGCCAAGCTCGCGCTGGCTCGTGCCGCCGGCGTGCTGGAGACGCAATACCGCGTCTACCTGGGCCGTTGAACGCACGCCATTACGTCTTCCTCAGCGCAGGACTCACCGATTCAAGCAGCGTGGCGACAAGCGCCAGCGGCAGCCCCACCACATTGAAGTAGCAGCCCTCGATGCGTGGAATCCAGCGCGCCGCGCGGCCTTGGATTGCATAAGCGCCGGCCTTGTCCATGGGTTCGCCGGTGACAACGTACGCGGTAATCTCCTCGTCAGACAACGTGAGAAAGCGCACCGCCGTAACCTCAGCAGCCACCTCGGTTCGCGTTGCTGTAACCACGGCAACGCCGGTGATCACGCGATGCGTTCGGCCGCTGAGCAGGCGCAGCATGCGCGCCGCGTCGCCGGGGTCTTCCGGCTTGGCCAGGATGTGATTATCGAGCGTAACCGTTGTATCGGCGCCCAGCACCACCGCATCCGGGTTGCCAAGCTCGTTGTAGACGGCCTGCGCCTTTTCCCGCGCCAGCCGCGTGACGTAGGCAATGGGGTCTTCGCCCGGTAGCGGGTATTCAGGAATATGCGCCGGATGAATCTGAAACGAAAAGCCGACCTGCGCAAGCAGTTCGTGGCGGCGTGGCGAGGCAGAGGCAAGAATCAGCATAGTCGAGTCAGACCGTGAGCCCGGTGCGGGTGCCTGAAGCCGTTGCGATGCCCCAGGCCATGGCGGGCGTGTTGTGCGCCAAGCCGAAGCGCCCGTCCGGGCCCAGCAGAATAATGCCGCCGTGGCCGCCAAGGCGATTGTAGAGATAGGCGATGGCCTCACGCGCGGTCAGTTCCGGCGCGGTGCCCGCGGCCACGCGGTCCGTGGCCCACTTGCCCAGCACCAGTTTCATAATCGGCTCGCCCCAGCCCGTGAGCGAAACCGCTGCCGCCAGATTGTCCGCATAGCAACCGCAGCCGATAAGCGACGAGTCGCCCACGCGCCCCGGCGTCTTGTTCAGCGTGCCGCCGGTGGAGGTGGCCGCCGCCAGATTGCCGCGCCTGTCCAGCGCAACAGCTCCCACGGTGTCGTGGGAATTGTCATCGAGCGCGTACGCAGTCTCGGGGCTCTTGTCGTCCTTGTGGCCGGAGAAGGTGTCGTCCGCAAATCCGGCTGCCTGGCGCGCCTGCGCTTCGGCCAGTCGCTCGCGCTCGCGGTCCAGCACCAGTTCGGAATTGTCGATGAGGCTCATGCCGTGGGCCAGCGCAAACTGCTCCGCGCCAGCGCCGACGATATAGACGTGCGGGCTCTTCTCCAGCACCAGCCTCGCCGCCTGAATGGGATTGCGCAGCCGCTCGACGCAGGCCACGCCTCCTGCCTTCATGCGGCCGCCATCCATCAGCAGCGCGTCCAGTTGCACGCGTCCGTCAGACGTGAGAAAGCTGCCGCGGCCTGCATCGAACGTCGGGTCGTCTTCAAGGATTGTGACGGCTGCCTCGACGGCATCCACAGCAGCTCCGCCGCGCGACAGGACCGCATAGCCTGCGTCCAGGGCATTCTGCACGCCAGCCTCATGCGCCGCCGCTGCATCCGGGGGAATGGCCCAGGCTCCGCCGTGAACCAGAAGGATTGGATCGTGCGTAGCTTGCGAACTCACTCGGATATGGTAGTGCATCCCGCCGGCCAGCGGATGAAGGCCCGCCCCGCGAGGCGCACAAAGCTGCAACATGCCCCTCGCAAAATTTCGTGTCAACAATGCGGCCCGCGCGCAGGCAGCGTAAGTGATTGAAAAGAATTGCCCCATAACGCTCCGCACGCTTTGCATGGAATTATTGCGAAATTCGCTATCCTTGGAACATTCATAACGAAGAAGACGCGAACAAGGGAAAGCGTGTCAGTCTTTCCTATCTCGTTTCGGACTCCTTCCGCGGATTCGCTGCCGCAGAGAAGAGGCTGAAAGCACAATCCGAATGCCGGTGAAGCGCGCATTGCCTCTCGAAGGCAACGGCATTCGATGCATGCGCAGAGGCGGCTCCCTTGAGGGAATCGCCCTTTTTCCTTTTCTGCGGAAGAGCAGGCAAGCCGTGGAGGGCTGTCCGGGAATGGCGGACAGATGAACGAATCGGAACAAATGCCCGTGGAAATGGATCCGCCACGGACGCAGGGAAACAAGTACAGCGGCGCCGCGGATTTGCGCGTGGCGGCCGACATGGTGCTGGAAGAGAGCAGTATTGAAATCGCGAGGGCGCTCGCCAGGAGCTCCCTGGAAGGCCATCTCCAAAGCATCAAATTCCTGTACGATTTGGCCGAATATCACGAGAAGCGCGGTGCAGCCGAGTTATCCCGAACGATCCGCAGCCTGGCGGGCGAATGGGCGGCCGAGCCGGAGTGGCTCGCCGAAATGAGCGAGCAGGACGCGGAAACCGCAGGCGGAAGCCGCGAGCCGGAAGGTTGATGCAAGATTCCGGCTGCGCGACACCAAAGCATCCAACAGAACGATGAGCTGACAGCAAGACGGTGATGGCTTTCTCTCCGCGCGGGCATACAAACCCGCATGGAGAGCGAGCCATGGCCTCGTCGGCAAAAAGGCAAAGGACAATACACGCATGAAGCTCACAAAGACGACGTGGTTTCGCGCCGGCAAATGGATAGGGATGTTTCTGATTGGCTTGGCATGGGCGTGGGTGGCCTGTGCGCAGACCATCAGCACAACAACCGTTCAGGGAACGGTGTATCTGGCCAATGGCGCGCCCGGCTCAGGAACGCTGCAGTTGAGCTGGCCTGCATTTACCACCGCGAGCGGCGCCGCCGTAGCAGCAGGCCGTACCAGCGCGACCATCGGCACAGACGGCTTTGTGAGCGTGAACCTGGTTCCCAACCTGGGCTCCTCGCCCGCAGGCCTGTTTTACACCGCCGTCTATAACATGAGCGACGGCACCACAAGCACGGAGTACTGGGTGGTGCCCGCGGCGGCACAGGCAACCATCGCGCAGGTGCGCGCACAAGTGATGCCTGCGGCCCAGGCCGTGCAGGCAGTAACTAAGTCATACGTGGACCAGGCAATTCAGACGATGGCATCGAGTTCTCTTTCGCCTTCGGGCGGCACATTAACCGGACCGCTCTATCTCAGCGGCGATCCCTCGCAGCCGCTGCAGGCGGCCGACAAGCACTACGTGGATTCGAGCTTCGCGCTCGCCATGCCGTTGTCCGGCGGAACGTTAACTGGCCCCGGCTATGCTGCTTCCGATCCGCCGGGCGGCGCGGCAGCGCGGCTTCAATTTGCCACGCAGCACTACGCTGACACATCACAGCGCTACAACGTGAAGGACGCCGGCGCCGTGGGAGATGGACGAGCCGGCACGATGACAACCTCGACGGTCGGCGGCATTACGACCGTGACCTGCAATGCGTGCTCGTTCACAGCCGCGGACGCAGGCAAGACCATCAACATTCCCGGCGCGGGAGCCACGTATCTGCAAGGCGGCGCGCTCGGAACGGCGACCGTCACCATCAACACCAGCGGCGTGGTTACAGCGGTTTCGTTCTCTGGATACAGCGGCCTTCCGGCAAGCGCCACGATTCCTGTGACATTCAGCAGCGCCGGGTCAAGCCCCGCTGTGACAGCGAAGGGGTATATCACTACAAATTCCAGCGGCGCGCCCACGATGCACATCTGGGTGGGCGGCATGGACTATGCTGCTGCTCCCACGATCTCCGTTGGATGGGCGCAGGATGGCTCGAACGTACTTCCGGGCGCGGGTCTCAAGACGACCATCGCTTCCGTGGTGGACTCCACGCACGTTACGCTTGCCACCGCCGCCACCACGGACGTGACAACCGGCGTGAAGGCATACTACGGAACGGACGACACTGCAGCGCTCAACAGCGCCATGCAGACAGTTCTATCGCAGCCGATCAACTGGACCGATGGCGGCCAGCAGTTCTTTGTGCCATGCGGCACCTATCTGATCTCGGGTGCGCTGACGGTAAACAACAGCAGCGCTGTTCCCACCGGCTTCAGGATTCTAGGCTCGGCGATGGGCTGCGTGAAGCTCGTCCAGTTGACGGACAATACACCCATCCTGAACTTGACTCAGGGTGGTGCGTGGGGATTTCAAGTCAGTGACCTTAGCTTTGATTACGCCAACTACCAGCCGCCGAGTTTCACCAATTCGGTCGGCGTCTATTTCAACGCCAGCGGGAACGGCAACGATTTCTACACCTGGGACATGAGCCGCCTGATGTTCTATGGCGGCTTTCGCGGCATCGGCATTGGCAATGCGAACCAGGCCGTGTGGGGCTACACCATTGATCGCGTCACGGGCGGCGGCGGACTGAGCGGCGCTACGCTCTATCTCTCGAATGCGGGCGGCGACCCGCGCATCCAGCTCAGGCACATTTACAGCACGCAGACCGTGGGCGAGCCGGTGATTTCAACAGGCGTGGCGGGCAGCGTCACTGCATCGTCCATCGAAGCCGACAATGCCTATGGCACGGTCTTCAGCCTGCTGGGAAATCACCTGCAACTGAACGATGCGGAATGCGAGCTATGTTACAGGACAGCGACGGGGCAGTATTTCGTCATCGCGTATGCCTCGGATGTAAACGTGCGCGGCTCGGACGATCATGCCATACCGCCGAACATCGGGTCGCCGATTTCGGTGATTGAATATCAAACAACTTCCGCTCCCACGCTTGTCGCGGGCTCGGTCGACATTCAGCAGTCCGTTGTGAAGGTTGATCCCTGCTATGGAATCTCCAGCGGATGCACGCCACCGTCGCATTACGCGTACATCGGCCAGGACAACCAATTGACGGCGCAGACCTTCAAGGGCAACTTTGTTTATGCCGCGCCCCCCGAAGTCTTATCGAGAAGCGCAATGCTGAGCACCAACAGCAATGCGCTGCTGTATGGTTCCGTCACGCAGCAGAATCTGGCCACGTCTGACGGCTATTTTCAGGTGCAGAACGCCGCGTCGCCTTACCAGTTCGACGCGACGCAATCTGTCTATCAGTCGCTTAATATTCCTGCCAACTTGAGCAGTGGCAATTTCAGCTTCCTCAACGGATGGCAGGGCGCGAAGATGCGCGTCCGTCTTGTGCAGCCTCCGCAGGGGAGCGGACCTTATACCGTAAGCGCGCCCGGAAACGTGCTTGGCTTCCTAGCTCCTCCATCTACCAACGGGTACGGAGGAACGGGAACGGGTGCGACCTGTACCGCGACAATCGGCTCAGGCACCGTAACGGGTGTAACGTGTTCCGGTGGCACGGGGTATCCAGCCAACACGCAAATTCGACTGCAATTCATCGGAGGAACGTCTACCGCGTCGAATGTGCCGGTTGTGCCTCCGGCAGCCTTCATCACCACGGATGGAAGCGGTAACCTGACCGGCAGCGCGACCATGAGCACCAACGGCGCGAACTATGCGACCGCGCCCACCGTAGGCGTGGGCATGGCGTACAGTGAGCAGACCTATGTGTTTGACCAGGAATTGAGCAAGTGGATTCCGAGCGGCCCGGCTACCGTGTTTGATGGCGTGAACCTTACCACCCAGCAGGCGGTCACGGCGACGGTTCCGGGCATCAAGGATACGGGCATCTTGTCAGCCCCCGCTCTGTCCACGGATGGCAGCGGCAACGTGACGACCGCAAGCACCACCGGCACGGGCAGCGTGGTGTTGGCGGCTTCTCCTGCTCTGACCGGAACTCCCACCGCTCCAACCGCCGCGCAGGGGACAAATACCACCCAGGTTGCTACGACAGCTTTTGTGCAGACACAGACGGCAACCACCGCCCCGGTGCAGAGTTACATCCTGTCCCGTTCTGGAAACCTCGTCACGAATGGCACAGCGTATTTGAAAAACAATCAGAATTTCCCTTCCCTTACCTATGACGGGGCGCAGGGAGTGACAGGAGGAAGTTTTTACAGCTCAACGGCCCAGTCGGCATATTTTACAAATGAGCTGATGCCTGTTGACACTGGCCTGCAATACAAGATGAGTCTCTGGGCGACCTGCCTGGCAACCTGTCAAAGTGGCAACCAGCTTTATGCAGGCATCACGGCATTTGATATTGATCAGAACCAGATTTTCCCAGAAGACTATGTCTACGTCTCTGGAACGACGACGACTCTGGCCGCGCAGTTGAACCCCGGCGATACGACCATCACGCTGACGAGCAGCGCAAACTGGGCAGGTTCCTCAAGCAATTCTTATCAGCGTCAGGCTATCTTCTGGAACTACATCAACGCGGGCGGTTATGCCTATCCTGTCGGCACATACAGCAAGAACAACACCACCGACGGATACGGTGGCTCGTATGTCACGAATGGGCTTTGGGCAGTCGGAGGAATCTCTGGAAATGTAATCACACTGACGGCTGCGTGGAGCGGACCAACGATTCCCGCTGGAACCTCGCTTTCCAACACTAATCCGGCTGGGACCTACCAGTATGTAGCAGCGGGTGCAGCCGCGCTTACCTCTTCGTGGCAGCAATTTTCGGGGTATATTTCGGGAACTTCTGTTGGAGGGACACAGTCCAACTCCGCCTTCGCGCCTGGAACTGCGTTCATCAGGGGAGTATTTCTTCTCAACTACGGCGTGACAGGGCAGACAACGCACATCGCCAATATCGAATTCGCCCCATCGATGATTGCTGCTGGAACCACCGGGAGCATTGGCGGTTCTGCTTTGACGGCAGGACAGGAAGCGACAGGAACAGCAAGCATTCCGACCGCGACAACTTCGATGACGTGCGATGCCAGCGCAGCAGCGGGATGTACTGCGGGCGCTGGATTTGTGCAGAAGTGCAGGATAAGCGCGGCAGGATCGGCAGCGGTAAGCGTGGTTGCGGTGGTGGCGGGAACACCGGCAGCATGCACGTATAACGTTCGCGCGATTCAGTAAGGCTGTGCGCGGCGCACCAGGGAGCCGGATGAAGAAATTCGCAACCATCTTGTTTGTGCCGGCGGCATTGGCACACAGGCAGAAACCGGCGCAGACGGCTGCGGGCGCAGGGGCCAGTGCCGCCATATCCGCTCCAACCAACTCCGGGGATGTCATCAACCGGAGCTGCATTGCATTCCAGGGCGGGCATGATGAGGCGCATCCAGTTCCGCACAACTCAGCAAGTCACAGCGGGCGGAGGACAAGTGGCAGGCACAGGCGGAGAAGGACTGCGCGCGCAGCAGGACAGCGCGTGGCCATGGGCGCTGGACCGGGAGGAGTTGGAGAGATTCGGGCGCATCCTTGACCAGCGCCCGGCGAGTTTGCGCGGGCGCACCGTGACCATTGCACTGGCCCGCGGCCTGCTGCGCGTACGCACACGCGATGGCTCAACGCAGCCGCTCAGGGCGAATGGTGTGCAGCAGGCTTTTGAGCAGCGTCGCGGCAGGCGCAACATCGTGCTGAAGGCGCGGCAGATGGGCTTGACCACGTGGGCCGCGGCGCGCTTTTTTCTGAAGACGATCACGCAGCCGGGGACGCTGACGCTGGAGGTGGCACACACGCAGGAGGCCGCAGAGGAGATCTTCAGGATTGTGCACCGCTTTCTGGACTGGCTGCCGGAGACCCTGCGCGATGGGCCGCTGAAGACCTCACGCGCGAATGTGCGTCAGATTGCCTTTCCTGCGATGGATTCGCAGTACATGGTTGTGTCTGCGGGTGAACGCAACGCGGGCCGTGGGCTGACGGTGCAGAATCTGCATTGCTCTGAGCTGGCGCGCTGGCCGGGCAACCCCGCGGAAACATTGGCAGGGCTGCGCGCGGCGCTCGCGCCCGGCGGCGAGCTGATTCTGGAATCGACGCCGGAAGGTGTAGGCGGTTGCTTTTACGAGGAGTGGCAGAAGGCCGCCGAGACAGGCATGGTGCGGCACTTCTTCCCGTGGTGGATGGAGCCTCGCTATCGCGCCGAGGCCGTTGACGCGGCCAGCCTGACCGATGAAGAGCGAGAGCTGATGACGCGCGCGCATCTGGATCTGGAGCAAATCGGCTTTCGCCGGCAGGTGCGGGCGAACTTTCGCGGGCTGGCGCGGCAGGAGTACGCCGAGGACAGCGAGAGCTGCTTCAGAGCCAGCGGCGATTCCGTCTTCGATCTGGCGGCAATTGAAGCGCGCATGGCGACGGCTCCGCCCGCGGCCGAGCAGCGGCGCAATGGCGAGCTGGAGATATGGCTGCCTCCGGTCAAGGGCAAGGAGTACATGGTCGCGTTGGACCCGGCCGGCGGCGGCAGCGAAGGGGACTACTCCGCTGCCCAGGTGCTGGAGCTGGAGACAGGCTTGCAGTGCGCGGAGTTTGCCGGGCACGTGGGCGGGCTGGAACTGGCAAAGCTGGTGACGGCGCTGGCGGGCGAATACAACAATGCATGGCTGGTGGTGGAGCGCAACAATCACGGCAGCGGCGTGCTGGCGCTGGCTCAGACGGCGTGCGGCTACACCCGCATCCATCATCAAGGGGGGCAGCCGGGATGGCTGACCACATCCGTCAGCAGACCAGCGGTGCTGGGCAGGCTGGACGCGGCGCTGGTCGAGCAGCCGGAGCGCTTCCTGAGCCGGCGGCTGCTGGCCGAGTGCCGCAGCTTTGTGCGCCTGCCCAACGGCAGCACGGGGGCGCGCGCGGGCCTGCATGACGACCGGGTGATGGCCATGGCCATCGGCCTGGCCGCACGCGCGGAGCTCCTGGAAAGCAGTGTGCGCAGCCGTTAGCGATGGAGTGCGGCCCGTGCGCTTAGAATGGCGGGTAAGCAATTTGTAACGCGTGAGGAGACGGGCTTGGCGGTTCTGGCAGTGCAGCATATCCGGCGGATGCGGGGCGGTGCACAGGGCCAGTTGATGCTGGGCGCGGACGGCCACGCGTACGTGGTGAAGTTCCAGAACAACCCGCAGCACGTGCGTGTGCTGGCCAATGAGCTGCTGGCCTCGCGGCTGGCTGTGGCGGCGGGGCTTACGGCTCCCGAGGCCGAGCTGGTGGAGGTGACAGGCTGGCTGGTGGACAACACGCCGGAGCTGGAGATGGACCTGGGCCGGACGCGGGCGCGATGCCAGCCGGGACTGCAGTTCGGGTCGCGCTTTGTAGGCGGGCTGATGCCCGGGCAGGTGGTGGACTACCTGCCCGAGGAGCAACTGTGCGAGGTGAGGAACCTCGGCGAGTTCGCCGGCATCCTGGCGCTGGACAAGTGGACCGGCAACGCCAACGGACGGCAGGCGGTGTTTGCGCGCAGGCAGCGCGAGCGGCGCTACCGCGCGGTCTTCATCGACTACGGGTATTGCTTTCACGCCGGGGAATGGAAGTTTGCGGATATTCCCCTGCGTGGTGTTTACTACCGCAACGACGTCTACCGCGGGATAACAGGGTGGGAGTCGTTTGAGCCCTGGCTCTCGCGCATGGAGGCCATGCCCGCTGAAACCGTGTGGGCTGCGGCCAACGAAGTTCCGCCGGAGTGGTATGGCGGCGACCTCGCTGAAATGGAGGCGCTGGTGGAAAAGCTGCTGGCGCGCCGCGGCCGGATACGCGAACTGATTGAAGCCTTCGGGAAATCGGATCGCAGGCCATTTCCCAAATGGGGCGAAATGAACGAGGAAATGACGCAGGACGGTTTGAAGGATGCGCGCGGGGAAGCTAGCATCGTGGGAAGAGTGACGTAGGAGGCGGCGGCGCCTGGGATGAAAAGCGAAAACGAGCGGCGGACATGCGAGTTTCAACTGCTGCGCTACGTGCCGGACGCGGTGCGGAATGAGTATGTGCACATCGGCGTGATTCTGCGCGAGCAGGGCAGCAGCGAGCCGGCGGAGGTGCGCTTTACGCGCGACTGGCGCCGCGTGCGCTGCATCGATCCCGAGGCTGATATCGCGCTGCTGGAAGGCATGGAGAGCGAGCTGCGCAGGCGCTTTCTTGAGGATGCGGACGGCAAGCTGATGCGCCTGCTCGATGAGTCGCTCTCATTGAACGTTCAGATGACTGCGCCCAAGGCTTATCTGGCGGAGAGTCTTCCCGCAGGGATGGAAGAGCTGATGCGGCTCTATGTCGATCCGCCGGCGCGCGAGCGGGCGCAGCGGCTGAGCGGCAGGGCGGGCATTCAGGCCAAGATGCGCACGGAGTTTGAGCGCGCCGGCGTGTGGGACTTGCTGCGCAAGCGCATCGCCGCTGCGGACTACACACGGCCCGGAGATCCGCTGTGGATTGACGTGGGCTACCGGCCCAACGGCGTGATACGCATGTTTCACGCGGTGAGCCTGGAGCCAGGAGTGGAGATGGCCAAGGTGCTGGCCTTCTCCGCTGCCAGCCTGCGCGCCGGCGTGGAGCGCGTGGAGAAGGCATCGCTCGAGCTGACCGCGATTATTGAGCCCGCCGCAAAACTGGGCGCGACCGATGCCGAACCAGAGCGGCTGGCGATCTACCGCTTTGGCGTGGAGACGATGGAAGAACACGAGATTCGCGTGTTGACCACATCGGACCTGGGCCGCGTGGCGGAAACGGCGCGGCGCGAACTGCGCGTCTGAAGAACAGCTACCAGCCGCCGGCTGCCAGCTGTTCGCTCGCGGATGGACGATGTGAATTTTCCCGGAAAGAGTTTGCATATAATTTCCGGCGTTTGCGGTAGGATGGTTTTTGTAAGCAGAAAACAACAAGCTTTCAGCGAATAGCTGCAAGATGGAAACGGACAGAGGCATGGCCCTTTCAAGGGCTGTGCCTTTTTGCTTTTCAGGATGGCGAAAAAAGGAAGGTGCGCGTGAGGGTAGGAGAACAGTTGCGGGAGATGTGGCGGCAGGCGACCGCCTGGCCTGCGGGCCGCAAGGCGGATATGGAAGCAAGCGCAGCCGATGCCGAGGCGGAGCGCAAAACGCTGGCGCTGCCCGCCGTTCTGAGTCCGATGCAGTTTCCGGGGCGGCACTTGCCCAAGCCGACGCCGGCGAACCTGCGCCGGTTTGCAGAAACGCCGGTGGTGCGCCGCGCCATCAACGTCATCAAGGATCGCATCGCGGCGATGGACTGGCAGGTGCGCGTGCGGCGCGGCTGTCAACCGGCCGACAGGGCCGAGGCAATCCGCCGCCTGCAGGGCCTGCGACGGACGCTGGAAGAGCCCAACGGCGTAGACAGCTTTCGCACGCTGATCGAGCAGGTGATCGAGGACGCGCTCACCGGCGGCTTCGGAGCGATTGAGATGGAGCCGACCGGCGACGAAGAGCGGCCCGCGATGCTGTGGCCCGTGGATGGCGCGTCGATCCGCATCAACGCCCGATGGGACGGCCAGCAGGACTCGCCCCGCTACGCGCAGGCGATGCCGGGCCAGCTCGAGTCCAGCGCCGTGGAGTTGCGCGACAACCAACTCATCTATGTGCGCATGAATCCGCGCAGCTTTACGCCGTTTGGACTGGGGCCGCTGGAGGTTGCCTTCGAAACGGTGAATCAGTTTCTAAGCGCGCATCGCTTCGCGGGCAAGCTGGCAGCCAACTCCGTGGCGCAGTATGCGTTGTGGCTCAACGAGGCGACACCCGCGCAGCACGACCGCCTGATTCGCTGGTGGCAGGACGAGATTGAGGGCACGGGCCGCGTGCCGCTGCTCTCAACCGAGCAGAAGCCCGAGGTGCTGCGCTTTGCGCAAGGCACGGATGCGGACCTGCGGCTGGCCTGGCAGGAATTTCTGATTCGCATGGTGGCCAACGCGTTTGGGCTGCCGCCGCTGCTGCTGGGGCTGGAGGGCGATGTCAATCGCTCGACCGCGGCAGAACTGGCGGACGAGGCGTTTCGCGGAGCGATTCTGCCGCTGGCCCAGCTACTGGCTGGCCACATCACACGCGACCTGTTCGCCAAGTGCATCGGGTGGCGCGAATTCGAGTTTGTCTTCAACGATCTGAATGCGAGAGACGAGGAGACAGAGCTGGCTGTGCAGGTGCAGTTGCTGCAGGCCGGTGTGTTGACGGTGAACGAAGTGCGGGCAATGCGCGGGCTGGGGCCTCTCGAAAAGAACGGAGCGGTGCAGCTGGCAGGCGAAGCGGAAGCAGGGCAGGCAGGTTAAAGCATTTTCGGAATGGATGTGAACCGGAGCGATGTACTGAAGTGGCTCTTCCCTCAAGAAAGAGCCACCTCTCGCCGATCTCAAAATGTCTATAAACATTCCGAAAAATGCCTTAGCGGAGCGCAACCCGGCCTGGCCGCTGTTCAGGCATGGCCGGGCAAGCGAAAGCAGATGGGCGGAGAGCGCATGCGATTGGAAGCAATGGCGGTACACATTCCCCACGTCGAAGGGCATCCGAACAGGGTGCCGTTTGAAGGGGTATTGACGGTGGTCAACGCGGCAAGTGACAAGGCTCCGGCCGGCGCGCGCGGACACCGGGTGATGCTGACGCGAGAGGCAGCGGAAAAGGCGCTGCCCTCTTTGATGGGAATGGCGGTGGACTACCGGCCAGGATGGGACGGACACGATGCCCGGCGCAAGATCGGGCTGCTGACCGAAGCCAACCTGGCGGGCAACAAGTTAGTGGTGCGTGGCTATCTTTATGCGCGGGACTTTCCCGACGTAGCCAAGGCAATTGAGGCGCAGGCTCCAGAAGCAATGGGGATGAGTTACGAGCTGGCGGACGCGCGGGTGGAAGATATGCGGGCTGAGATATGGAAGCTGACCCGCGTGACCTTTACGGGCGCGGCAATCCTGCTGAGAGAGAAGGCAGCCTATCGCGCCACCAGCTTCAAAATGGCAAGTTAGAACGCAGGCAGATAAGTCAGTCAGCAGAGGCTCCGCGCGGCGGGGCCTTTTTTGCTGCCTGGATGGCGCTCAAAGCGCGCGAGATTCACAGCGAACAGGAAGGGGATTTCATGGAGAACGAAGAGAGAGGGATAAGTGAGCGGCTTGAAGCTGCGACCGCCCTGCTGGAACGCACGCTCAGCTGGCTTGAACAGCGGCAGAGCCTGCTGACCGGCGAGGTGGAGAGGATCTCCGCAACCGTGGAGCAGAGCCGGCGTGAAGCAGAGCTGGCTGAAAGACTGGCGGCCACCGAGAGGGAGCTTGCCGAATTGAAAGCAGCAGCCGCGCCCTCGGCTCTGACCGCGCTGCGCAAAACAATGCCCGCGGCAACCGCGGAGATGCTGGCCAAACACGGCGTTGGCGAGGGTCCGGTGGACGTGCGGACTCTGGATGCGGCGCTGGCCGGGCTGAGCCTGGAGCAGCGCATTGCAGTGAAGAGCCAACTGCTGCGGGCAGGGGCCATCGCCTGAAATCAGCTTGCAGCGAACGGCTTACAGCTGACATCAGGCACGGAAAGAGCGGCCATCAGTTGATAAGCCATCACGGAAAACAGATAGCTGTCAGCTATGTGCTGCCTGCTGTTTACTGAGTTACTACTGGCCCCATGGAGGGGGCGGAAAAGCCTATGAACGCAACCTTTGCAGATATTCACGCAGCAGCTGATTTTATCGGGCCCGGCGCAGTTGAAGTTCCCTTGTATCAGACCGAGATCTTCGACATCTGCCGCCGTTCGAGCCCCTTCGGGCAGCGCATCAAGCAGGTTCCCGCGACGGGCCACCCTTCGCGATTCTTCGAGGAGACGGCTCTTCCCAACCCCGGCACGGCAGGCTTCGTGGAACCGCGCAGCATCGTTGCGCCGGTGGTGAGCCCCACGCGCGTGGAGCGCAGCGTGCCGCTGAAGGCCATCGTTTCGCAGATCAACTACAACCTGTTCGACATTGAACTCGGCAACCAGCAGCAGCAGTTCGCCTATCTGCAGGCCAAGGACCTGGTGGACACGGTGAGCGGCGTGATGGTGGCGCACGACGTTGCGCTGTGGAACGGCAACGACACCAGCCTGAGCACGCCCACCACCACGCAGTACTACGGTGCGGCCGCGCAGATTGCGGCGGGCGGCAACACGACAACCATCGGCACCAGCGCCTCGATCGTGGATGGAATCAAGTCCGCCGTAGCGCAGATGGTGGCCAGCAACGGCTACGCGGTGCGCCCCACGGCCATCTACGCCAACCCGGTGCTGCTGGACCTGATTGACCGCGAGATGAAAACCGAGTTCAACGTGGTGCTGAACACCGATCAGATCACCGGCGGCCTGCGCGTGAAGATGCTCTCGACGCAGGCGGGCGACCTGCCGCTGATTCCGGACTGGAGCCTGAGTTACACGGGCACCCCGGGTTCGGGTACAGCGGTGCTTCCGGCTTACATCGTGACGGAGGACCTGATCGAGTATCACTGGCTCGGCGATCCGACGCCGCGCATCTTCCAGCTCGGCCTGCCCAACTCCCTCGCCCACCAGTACGTTGCCGTCAAGTTCGGCGGCTTGGTCGTCAAGGGCGCCAACTACGCGCACTACCAGGTGCTGGTTGACCGGTAAGCTTCAGCCTGGCAGGTGACTGCGAGTAGAGGCCCCGTAATGCAGGGGCCTCTGCTTTCAGCGCGCTCCACATGCTATCGGCAGGGGTTACCAGGCAATTACTTCAGACCATCGGGCTGGAACAGAAAGAGGGTTGGATATGGCATATCTGCAGCCAGCGGATTACACCAATTATGGATTGCCGGCTGGCACAACGGCGGACTGGGTTACAGCCGCCACGGCACTCATCAACAGCTACTGCAGGCGGCCCGACTTGAACGTGATCCAGTACACCGAGCGCCTGCGCATTACCAGTGGATCGCAGGCCGTGCGCCTGACGTATCTGCCCCTGGCGCCGCTGGGCGCCGCAACCACGCCGCTGGTGAGCGTCGAGGGGCGCTATGCCAAGCCACGGCGCGGGCAGATTGTTGACGAGACGCTTTTTGAAATCAGCTGGGCCTTCTCGCTGCCCGGGCAATGGATCGGGATTGACCCCGCATCCGTGGATTATGACTCCGCCACGGGAGAGCTGACGCTGCCCTGGAACCTGCTGGGCCTGCCGTACAACGAGGTAATGGTGACGTATACAGCCGGGCTCGCGACAATCGGTGACGACATCAAGACTGCCTGCGCGCAGATCGTGCGCAATGCGCAGGCAACGCCGGCACTGAACGCGAGCAGAACCAGAATCGACACAATGTGGATGCAGTATTTCTCAAGTTCGCTGGTCGACGAGACAGTGCAGGCATGGCTGCGCCCGTACGTTGCGAACAGGCTGGGGTGAGCAATGAGCGATACGGCGCCGCGCAATCCGGTGTGGGCTCCAGCGATGCTGGCTGATGCCCTGCTGCGGGGAGTTGCTGGGACATCGGCTCTACTGCGAGTCACCAGCACAAATACTGACACAAGCCAGTCTGAAGTTGGACTGGTGGCTACCGCTTTTGTTGACGTTGTGGTAAGTCCTGTGGCGATGCGCAGGCTGCGTCCGAGCTGGCAGGAAGGCGACCAGCCCAAGTGGGAATTATTCATGTCTGCAACCGGAGTGGAACAGCAGCTGGGGACGCTCAACTTTGCGTCGGCCCAGGCCCTCTTCGCTTCGACGCTTGCTCTCACTGTGGCCGGGCAGGACTACCTGATCGAATCGATCGCCTCGAACGAGGCCTTCGGCCAGGTGTATCTCTACCGGCTGCTGTTGCGCCAGGCGCGGCCGCAGGCTTTGTGATTGCGCATTGTACGCAAGACCCATTCGTGTTCCTTAGGAGCTGCACTCCATGCAAAATGCGAAAGACTCTTTCTATATGGCTCTGCGTGCCCGGCTGGCAACCATCAATCCGGCGCGCACCGTCCTGCTGCGCGGGGCGCAGCGCCCTGGGATCCTGGTGGAAGAGGCAGAGGCGCCGTTCAGCCAACTGCCCACTGACGTATTCGTACTGCGATGGCTTGGCCTTGGCGCTGATCTGGATCTGGATTCAACGATGGTTGCCGAGGAGTGCGAGATCATCTACCAGACTTGCGGCACACAGAGCTTCGGCGGGCTGGATCGCGGCCGGCTGTTAAGTGAAATGGACGAGGAACTGACCGCGATGGTGCAGCCCTTCTACACTCCAAAGCTCAACTATGTTACCCAGCCGCCCGGGACGATGCTGACGCAGGTGTTCTGGGGTGAGCCGGCCTTTACGCCAGTCGTTGTGCAGCGTGATCGCATCATGCGGTCAGCCAAAATTACGGTTTACAGCTATCAGGAGCAGGGGGAGTAAATGGCAGCGAACTGGTTTTCATCTCCTGCGCCTGTGGCGCGGCGCGTGCGGGCATATTTTGCGCCCGTGAATCGCGCAGCACAGACGCCGGTGCTCTTCGACCCTGCGGAGCAGGGCTCATTCAACCTGGACGCGCCTCCCGCGCCGTGGATCAGCCTGGGATGGATCCAGGGATTCACGCGCAAGCCAACAAGCAAGACGGCTCCGGTGCTGGCGGGGATTCCCGCGTCTCCGCTGGAGCAGATACGCGAGACATTGGAAGCACAGGTGAGCTTTGAGTTTCTAAGCTGGACCAAGCTGACCATGGCGCTGGCCACAGGCTCGCAGCATATGAATCTGCTGGTGGCGGCAGCGGGCGCAACTGCATCTGCCGACGGAGCCCAGGCAGCGGCGGCGGTCACGGTGCTGAGCGGGTCAACCGCGACGAATGTGGTGTTGAGTTCCACCGATGCGGCAAACTTCAAGGCCGGGTCGATGATCGCGATTGATGCGGACTACGCGGGGCAGACGGGCTACGTGGGGTCGCCCGTGTCGGGCGCGTATGTGCGGCAGGCGCTGACGGATGTGGATTACATCCGGCGAGTCACATTCAATGTCGCGCTGGTTTCCCAGGTCAGCTCAACTTCGCTGACGCTGGCCGCGCCACTGCCCGGAGGCGCGCCGGCAGCGGGTGCAAAGCTGCAGGGTGTGACGGGCTTTGTCGATCGCGAGGGCGGCGCGTTTTATCAGGAGTGGTCGGCGCTGTTCGCGGTCGAAGGCCGGCAGGGAGAGCGAATTTTCTTCCACTATCCCCGGCTGCAAACAATGACCGGTGCGGAGGAATCGAGCATCCCTCTCGACGCCAAACAGAAGGGCGGCCTGGAGAGAGTGCTCCTGAAAGGAACATTTCTGGCATTGCCTGTGACAGACCCGCTGGATGGGGAGCGCGCGCTGTGTTATCGCAGCTTCATGCCGGCTGCCAGCGCGCTGATATAGGCCGATGGCTGTTCTGCAATCCACACACCCGTAAACAATGCGCAAAGCAAACGCCGTAGAGCAGCGGCGGATTTGCGCCCAGCCGGCATCACGGTTTCAACCAGGGGCAGAGAGTCGCGATGAAGATTTCCATTCAAGGGAAGGACTACACCAAGGCGCTTGACGCGGCACATCCATTGACGATTGAGCGCGCGTTGAATGCGCCTTCAGCCTGCCAGCTCTGGTTGAGCCTCCCATCGGACGGGAGCCTTGCGACGCCGCTGCGCAACCAGTCACTTGTTGTAACTGGCGATGATGGGACGTACTACTTCACCGGGTACATCGCTATAAGTCCTCTGCCTGAGTACGCGGGGATGGGCCTGGAGGGGCCGCGCTACCGCATCGCGGTGCAGGCATTGAGCGACGAGCTGCTCCTGGACCAGTTATCCATGGCGCCCAGCAAAGGCGCGACCGGCCAGACAGCGGGCGCGTTGGTTACATCCCTCGTAACGCGCACGGGGTCGGCAAGTCTCTCCACCAGCGCACTCACGCTGAGTGAGGTGGTAAGCAACTTTGTGCCGGACGCGGGCGCGTCGTGGAGCAGGAGCGCGGGCCAGGTTGCAGACCAGGCGCGAGCATCGTATCGCGCAGTGAACGGCGCACTGGCGCTGTCACCGATACAAAGCACGGTGCATACGCTGAACGAGACGGACGGGACGCTGAGCCTGAACAATCTGGCGCTTTCCGGCAGCGTGAAGCGCGCACTGGCCAATGACGTAACTGCCTGCGGCGAGCATGAGCCTGTTGCCTATGTGACGGAGTACTTTCTCGGCGACGGAGTGACCACTCAGTTTTTTCTCGGTGCCAATCCATACTTTCCGCCCTCGTCGAAGTCCATCATCATTCACGAGCTTTTCAACGAGAGCGCAATCGATCTGCGCGTCTGGGGCAATTCAGGAGGGCCCGGCTATTTTTCGCTCGGTTCGGGTGGGCTGGCGATGCAGGGCGGAAACGGAATTGACGGAGACACGCTGCTGACCTGGCTCGATCCGGTGGAGATGGGCGGCACTCTCCTGCTGGAGGCCACTGGCGTGACTCTCGCGGCAGGCAGCACGGGAATTCTGGCCGGATTTTTTGTGGGTCTGGAGACGCTGGCAGGATGCACCGCAGGTTTTCAGGTAGCATCGCAGCAGGCGACCGGAACCGTTACGCTGCAGCCGATTGTTCAGGGAACAGCCACGGGGACTGCCTACACGATCAATACGGCAAATCAATACACGCTGCGCGTTCGCGTGCATTGCCCTGAGAACCAGCGGGCACTTGCCATCTATCGCTCTTCCGATGACAGTGGTGGCATCGCGTACGGCGGGCAGTGGAATCTGGCGCCCGCCAAGTTACTGTTCGAGATACAGGAGTTTGTCAACGGCGTAGCTGGAATGCCGGTGACGCTCTACGACGGCTCGGTTGCAAGCCTTCCTGGGGCGTGTACGGTGGCGGCCGCGAGCAGTATCAACCTGGCGGGAACGATGCGGTCCCTGAATCTGACCAATCTTGGATCGGGCTGGGTGGTGTGTACGCCTTCCGGCGGGACCGCGTATACGCGCAGAATAGGACCTGCGACGCAAGCGTCGGAGTGCTATCTGCAGCGCACAGGGAGGCTTGTTTTCTACACGGGGTTTGCGCCACCCGCGGGTGAGCAGATCGCAGTGAGTTATCGTTCGATGGGGAGAGCCGTGGGGCGCGCAGTGAACGCGGCGAGCCAGCAGGCGCTGACTCAGGCCGGGTTGCCCGCGGTTGCCGCGTGGATTGGCTCGGTCACGAATCCGTCTGCGCGCAGCTCCGCGGACTGCCGCAATGCGGCGCTGGCGATGGCGCAGGCTGCGGCCAGCGTGAGTGCGTCGTGGAGCGGCACGTACCGAACCGCGGGGCTGAGCCTCAGCGCGGATGTGTGGCCGGGAGACGCATTGCAGCTGAATGCTCCTTCAACTGGTCTCAACGCCCAGGTGGTTGTGCGCACCGTGAAGTTGAGCTACCAGGCGAGTTATCCCGACCTTGTCGAGTACGCGATCGCATTCGCCAATGACTGGGCCGATGATCTGGCGATCAGAACCAACGCAACGGTTCCGGCAGATACCTGGCTGCCCGCGCTTGTGGAGCCAACCTATTTAACGAACCTGAAAGCGCTCACGGTGACTTCGATGAGCGGCAGCACGGTCACGATTGATACGGGTGCAACGGCGCCCACAGGAGGCGGGTTTGAAATCCGCACGCGCGACTTCTGCTTTATGGCAGGCGAAGATCCGGACCTGGTAATGCGGAGCTCGCAGTCAAGCATGACGTTCTCTCGCGCTTCGGCAAGCGACCGGTTCTACGTCAGAATGTACGACGGCTCCACGCCTCCGAATTACTCGGAGTTTTCGGCCGCGTTGTTCATCAATTTGCCTCTGTGACGCCAGAGGCCTTCAGACAGGCAAGGAAGAGACGGAGTCCGGCGGATGCGGATGATGAATGAATTCGAGGCGCAGGTGCTCAGCGATCTGAGCGTGCTGAAAAA
Organism: Acidobacteriota bacterium; assembly: GCA_028876395.1. Classification (GTDB taxonomy): domain Bacteria; phylum Acidobacteriota; class Terriglobia; order Terriglobales; family Acidobacteriaceae; genus Telmatobacter. Next base: position 25,073 of record JAGWRX010000129.1, on the reverse strand, counting down.
TCAGATGGCAGGCCTGATGGGCGACGGCAATGGCGGACGCATTGCAGAGCTGGAACGGCGCATGGATCGGCACGAGCAGAGCTGGCAGCGGGCCAAGGGGTTTCTGGCGGCTGTCAGCGTGGTGTTTGCCGTGATTGAGGTTGCCGTGGAGGCGTGGCACCGGCATTGAGCGAGAAAACGCAGGACTTTGGGCGGGAGGCGAAGAATGGATGAGAAGCGGGCTACCGATCAGAGATCAGATCGGGAACAGCGGACCGGATTGCTTGCTTCATGACTTGATGGAACGTTGCATCGGTGTGACTGGCGAATGCTGCGCGCGCCCTGGCTATCTGCTCCGGCCGCGACGGAGGCGGGTCTGCAACCTCGCGCAGGGCATCCACGACTGAATCTTCAGAAAGCGGATTCACCATCAGGCCGAGGTTGTGCCTGCTTGAAAGATAGCCTATCACGCCTTGATTCGATGGAATCACTTGCAAGTGATGGCGCGCGGCAAGCACCAGAATATTGCTCATCGTGTAAAAGCCGATATATCCAACCCATAATGCGTCCGCCGCTGAAAGCAGGGCGGGCACGGACTCCTCCGGCACGAAGCCCGGCAGCAGGTGCAGGCGGCCTTCCGCGCGAAGGTGCGCGGCAACAGGGCCGGCGAGAAACTTCTTGACGTCCTCATCCTGACTTCCAGCCAGCAGAAGATGCACATGCCTTGGGCACTCTTCGCGCGTCATTGCGCGTATCAGATTGAAGATTCCCTTGCGCGCGGTCAAATGACCGTATGCGAGGATGAGTTTCGCAGGGATGGGAATGTCGAGCTGCTTCCGCGCAACGTTCTTTTCAATGAGCGTGTAGGTGTTGCACGTATCGGGCAGAAGGCACACTTTTGCGAATTCGCTTGCTCGCTGGCGTGTTGCGTATTCGGCGAGCGTGGGGTCGATGGTGAGCAATGCCTTGAGGCTTTCCCGTTGCAGTAATCTGCGGAAAAGGATTTCACGTGCGAGCCGGCTGATCGTTCGTGGCACCGTTACGCCCATTTTGCGCAGATGAAACTGAGCGCGCATGGAGACGGCGATCCAGGGCGTGCCGCCAAACGGCGCGCCTCGCAAGGCAATTGCGTTCGCGCATCCATCCACCAGCGGCAGCACGACCAGATCAATCTGTCCGCTGCTGCAGGCGCGCCGCCATGCTCTTTCAAAAATCGCACGCAGGACAAATTCCCGGCGGACAAGGCCGATGGCGGAGAAATCCGCGAGCCGCGCCTGCTGGTTCGGATCGATGGCCAACTCATGGAACTCGTACTGCGAACGGAGATCCCTCAGCTCACTGTGAGCCGACAGGCTGGAGGGTCCGGCGACAATCACATGCGCCGCGTCGAGGATGCCTGATTCCAGAATGCGCCGCAGATAGCTGGGATGATGCCCGCTGCCGGAGATTTCCAGAATGAGAATCCTTTTCATGCGGCGAATCAGATTCCTTCCGGAGTGCGAGGGGAAGCAGGCAGCGGTGCTTGCCCACCTTGCTGAAGTGCGGGCACTGGCCTTTGGTTCACGGAAAGAAATTGCGTGTGGATTCCGTGCGGCGCGCGCCTCCTGCCGTGAGCGCTCGTCCTCTCGCCGTGAAGCGAAAGCGCAATGAGCAAGCCGAGGCCCAGGCCAGCGCCACGATCGCCGAGCATGTTGCCCAGCGTGGTGATGGCCAGCGCCGCTGCGACCGCTATCGCCGCGAGGCGCGCAATGTAAGGCGCGCCATGTGCATTGCCCTTCCAGATAGCGAACAGGAAGATGAAGGGCAGAACCCAGCCCATCAACAGGCCGGAGGTGAAGAACTGGTAGACCCATCCAATGTGTCCGGGGCTGAAGGTGTAGGCGGCATAGTCTTCTCCAGCCAGCGCCGATACGCCGATGAGATAGCGCATATCATTCTTGTGTTCGGCGCCGATGCCGGAGCCAAACAGGAGATGGCTCTTGTCCTTCTTCATCACCTGAAGTTCGCCGGCGGCCTCTGCAATGCGTGTGAGTGCCGTCGGGTCCTGAGCGCCAAGAGAGGCATTCCGCTGGGACCAATGCGTAACGACGCCGGGGAACGCCACAAAGACGACGGCGGCGAGGAGGGCCAATACGCTGGTTACCCCGAGGAGATTCTTCTTAAGCCTGTTGCGCACCCGCTGGTTCAACCAGGCAGGCGGCCGCAGCAGGACATATGCGAGCAGCAGAAGGATGACGCCGATGCCCGCAAAGTAGGTTCGCGTGACAGACAGAAAGATGACGATCACGCCACCTGTGAGCGCGACGACATTGACGATGCCGGCTCTTGCGCCCTCAAAGAGAAGCCTGCACAGCGCGAAGGAGAACAGAATGATAAGCAACGGACTGAGGATGTAATAACGGACATTCTGCAGCCCGAGTCCCATGGTGAGGCCGCGCACCAGGTAAACGATACTCGATACGGCTGATGCGTAGAAGAGCCCGCGAAAGATGAGGCGCGCGTTTTCCTCTGACTCGCTGAGGAGCAGAAGGCCCATGATGAGGCTCTCGCCCATGAGCAGCGTTGGCAGCAGGATGCGCAGATAATGGCCTGCGGGCACATCGCGCCAGTAGGCGATAAACGGCGTGGTGGCAATGTAAATCCACCAGAGCCACGTGACGCGCTGAAGAGACCGCAACTGCGCGCCTGGCCGCCGCGCATTGAAGACGAATGCGACAAATGCCACCGTGCTGATGAGACTGACGGCGACCTGCCATGGGGTACCGCCTTGCTTGTACGAATGGAAGTCCGCAGCAGCGGCCGTGCAATAAAGCAGGAAGAGCTTGCCATTCATCTGCCGCGAAAATGACGCAGCGCCGCCGGGGCCCGCTGGTGGCTTGCCGTGCCGGCCGAGCGGCTCGCTGTTCACTGCAATCATTGCTTATGCCTTTTGCAACGCAGTCTTGCTGAGAAAAGGCCGCTGTTGCCACTATGCTGAACTCCAGCTGAAGCAAGCGTCCTGGAGCGCGATGCGCTCCCGCGCCAGGAACAGGTCATGGGCGCGCGTAGATGATCGCGGTACCGATGCCAGGCAGTGCGGCCGCGGTGGCCTTGACCACGTCGGCAACGCTGCTGTTGGGAATGAAGACAATGTCGTTGGGTTTGAGGGGCACATCCGCGAGCTTGCCGCGAAGAATCTTGTGGAGATTGAGGACGCTCACGACCCGCTTTCCGTTGTCTGCATCACGAAAGAGATAGACCTGCTTGTCTTTTGCTGATGGGCTAAGCCCCTGCGCAAGGGCAAGTCCCTGGCTGATGGTTGTGGCGCGGGCAAGGGGAAATCCGCCGGCACGGCGCACGTTTCCAACGATGTACACCAGCGGCGCGCGCTCAAGCGTGATGGTGTCGCCGGGTACGATGGCGTACGTGTCCGCTGACGATTTGAGGTCGATGTGGTCGGGCGTCGGCGACGATGGGTGCAGGATGTCCGCTATTCCATCGGACAGCTCAGTCGGGCCGCCCGCCGCGGTGAGCAGATCCGCGAGGCGGCGCTTGCCGAGAACCGGATAGATGCCGGGAGTGCGAATCTCGCCCTGGATGGATACGCCGTGCGAGATGTAATCGGCGATGCTGACGGTGACTTTTGGATCGAGCACCATGCCATCGTCCTTCAGCTTCTTCTGGATCATGGCCGCCACATCGGCCGGCTTCATATTCTCGACTGCAAGGCTGCCGATGCCGTTGAAGTCGACATGCCCTTCGGGGTCTACGCGGGCATCCTGATCGAATTCCGGCGTATCGAAGACCGCGACGTGGAGAAGATCGCCGACGCCGATGAGCAGCTCACCGGACGCGGGATAGAGCCGGCCTGTGGCTGCTGGCGTGATCGCTGAGGCTGCTCCTCCTCCGCCCGGCCGGGAACCGCGCGACGACGTGGTCTTCTGCATGCCCGGGAGCGTGGACTCGCTGGAGGAGAGATCGGAGCTCTGCGCGCCGGAGGCGCTCTGCGCAAACATGTTCGCAGCAGCAGCCTGCGACATTCCGGCCAGCAGAATGACGGTCGCGACGTACATCTGTTTATTTCTCATGTCGCTTCTCCTTTGAACCGGAACCCGACTTGCCGCTTGAGTAGTAGTCGTAATATCCGTAGTAGCCGTACGTGTCAGAACGATAGTCAATGGCATTGAGCACACCGCCGAGAAGATGCGCTCCCGTACGGCGCAGCATGCGGCAGCCTTGTTGCGCAAGGTGCCGGGATGTGGAACCCGACCGCACGACGAACAACACGCCGTCAGACTGCGCGGCGATGATCTGCACATCAGAAACGGAAACGGTTGGCGGCGAGTCGAGGATGACGAAGTCGTAGGCTGAGCGCATCTGTTGCAGCAGGGTGGTGAATTGCTGCGAAGCAAGCAGCTCGGCAGGGTTGGGAGGCTGCGCGCCTGCGACCAGGATATCGACACCGCTCTGGTCGTCGAAGCTGTGAATACATTCAGCAGGCTGCCTGATGCCTGCCAATATCTGGCTGACGCCCTGCGCTGCCGGCATGGACAGCTTGAAGCCGATGCTGGGCCGCCGCAGATCGCACTCCATGAGCAGGACCTTGCTGCCGCCCTGCGCAAGAATCATGGCGAGGTTGATGGCCGTTGTGCTTTTGCCTTCCTCAGGAATCGCGCTGGTGACCACGATGGTGCGCGGGGGCTGGCCCGGATGCGAAAGCAGCAGAGACGTGCGCAACGTCCGGTACGCCTCAATCTGCTGCCTTGCGGCGGAGTCCAGGTCTTCCTGCTTTCGGGTTGTCTGCAATGTGTCTGACTGTGCGCCGCGCAACCTGGGAATCATGCCGATGGTGGGCGCGCCGATGGTCTGCTCCAGCAGGTCGGCATCGAGAATGGACTTGTCCAGCGCATCCACGAGCACGGCGAGCAGGCAGCCCAGAAGAAGCCCCATGCCGCTGCCCGCAAGCAGATAATTCGACGTGCGGGGAGCGGCTTTGGTCAGCGGCACGAGCGCGCGATCGATCACTTCGACATTATTGCCCTTGAGGCCGGCGAGCACGCCGGCTTCCTTGAGCTTTTGCAGCAGGCCCTGATAGAGCGCGTAGGAGGACTCGAAATCGCGCTCGGCAATTGTGTAGCGCACGACGTCGTCGTCGCGCTGCTCCATGCCCTGCTTTTCCTGATCGACCGCGGACTTGAGCGACTTGACCGAATTGCGCGCCACGGTCATGTCCGTGAAGGCACGCGTTCGCGCATTCGCCAGCTCGCTGTTGATCTGCTGGTCGAGCTGCGCGATGCGCGCGTTGACCTGTTTGACGGCGGGATAGTTCGGCCCGTACTTGGCGCTGTACTCCTTGTATTGCGCCATGGCGGAGTCGCGGGCCGTCAACAGTGCCGCCAGAACCGGGTCTGACTGCGGGTTGATCGAATCGATGGTGGAGTTCTGCAGCACGTTGTACTGCGCTTCCTTGACCAGCATGTCGGATTCGGCGGCGACAAGCGACTGCTGCATGCCGAGCAGCCGCTGCGTGTCCAGCGACTGCGCTCCTGCGCTCGCGCCGTTGGACGCCGTGGAGGACGGCGCCGCGACCATGGTGTCCAGCAGGTTGAGCTTCTTTCCATACTCAAGAGCGCGGCTCTGTGCATCCTCTGTCTGTTGCCGCAGGTCGTCGAGCTGTTTTGCAAGCCACTCTGAGATTCCGTGCTGCGACTCGTAACGCACCTGGTAGCCGCGCGCTACGTATTCGTCAACCAGGGTGTTGGCAATCCTTTCAGAGAGCTGCGGAGACCGGGTGCGAACCGTAATGCTGATCGCCTCAGTGTGCGGAATTTCTTCCACCTTGAGCACACCGCTCATCGCGACAAGGACCCTGTGCACCGTTTGCGGGTTGCCTGCGCTTGGAATGCCTTCGCCTTTGCCGGGCCGGGAAAACGTGCTGTCGTGATAGAGATCGAGCGCATTGGCAACGCGCATGGCAACCGTATGGCTGGTGAGCACCGCAATCTCGGTTTGAAGCTTGATCTCCGGGTCCTCGCCGAGAATCGAGCTGGCCGGCGCATCCTGAAACTGGATGCCGGTATCGCCGCCCTCCACAATGCGAATCGTCGATACGGCATCGAATTGAGGCGGAGAGATCCTGGCGGCAATCACGGATGCGAAGATTCCCGCGATAAAAGTGACAAGCACCCAGTAACGTCTGCGACGCAGCATGACCCACGCGTCGTAGAGCATAGACGACTCTGCGCTGAAGTCCGATTGAAGCAGGGAGCCCGGGTTGTCATCCAAAGGCCGCTGGGGAGTCGGCCCGGATTGTGAACTGTGGCTATCGTTTGTTGTCATGTGAATGTCCGGAATTCCTCATCCGTCGTGCGTTGACGAGCTGAACAACTCAGTTCGCAGGTAAAAGTTTCGATGACTCCAAGGCGCGATCGCTCAAGGATCGTGTCAACTCAAAATTGGGATGCGAACTCGACCCGAGTTCACGATCAACTTCCAACTGAAGTCCAGGCCCGGGGAAGGCCTGCGGCCGGTGCTTCCAGGAGGCTGCGCTGTAATGCCCGAATGCAGGCCCGTGACGCGTTCCGATTTGGCTCAGCGAAGCCATTGTATATTTCATCGGGCGTGCATCCACGTTCATGGCGGCCTGATGGATGCATCCTTCATCCGCCAGGCATGCCCGCATTATGCGGGAAGGCAAAGCAATCGCTGGATGAGACGATTATATTCGGCGGCACACCGCTCGAATGTAAGATCGCCGAGATTCCGCTCGTATCGCCTGCGCCATTGACCGTTGGCCAGCGCGTCCTCAAGGCATGAAGCCAGATCCTCCGCGGTGGGCGGATCGCCGATCATGGAAACACCGGGAAGGCCGCGAAAGCCTGCGAACGCAGGGATGCCGCTGAATACGCAGTAAGCGCCGGAGGCCAGCGCTTCAAGGGCTGCGATGCTGTGCGCCTCGCCGTCGGATGGCATGAGGTACATGTCCGCCCCTGCGAGCAGTTCCGCGATGTCTCCGCGCGCGCCCATCACCTGCACCTGGCGCGCAACCTTGCCCTCCCGGATGCGCGTCATCAGCTTATTGAAATACCGCTGCTCGTCTATCGGCCCGGCGAGGACGAGGCGCAGGTTCGAGATGCCCTGGGCTTTCAAACGGATAAGAGCCTCGACGGAGACATGCTGCTGCTTCTGAAAAGAGATGCGGCCGACCTGCAGCGCGATCACTTCACCGGGCTCCGGCGCATAGAGCTTCTGGCGCCATTCCCCGGAACGCGCTGCGAGCTGAGAAAAGCGATCGGCGTGGACACCATTCATGATGACCTGCGTGGAAACGCGATCCGTAACGCGAAGGCGGTAATTCTCGACAGACTTGCTGTTCACGCCAACGACCTGCGCGTGGCGGCTTCGCAGCAGCCTCTCCATCCGGCGCATGCGCGGCTCATTGAAGTCATCGTCCGAGTGCAGCACCGTGACGACCACCGGCCTCCGCGTAAAGCGCAGCGCCAATCTAGCGTAAACGCTTGGCAGAGCCGAATGAGCAAACACGATGTCCGGCTCGATGGCCTTGACGGAGCGGTACAGCCACATTGCCCTTCGCAAGCCATCGAGAGCGGACTTCGGGATAAGCATCCGGCAGCCCTGCTGCTCAAGCTTCTGCATTTCGCCGGCGAAGCTCTGCTGCACGGGCCTGAGGGCAGTAATCGAAACTCGATGGCCCGATTGCATCTGGTGCTGCGCCAGGTTGCGAACCAGCATCTCCGCCCCGGAGTAGCGTGGTTCAAGAACAACGTGCATGATTGAGATTTCCCGCATCCACCCTCTTATATTTGTTGCGCACGTACCGCAGACGGCCATGCCTGGCTCTGTGCAATATCGTTCATGCGGCCGTTGAGAATGCGCGGCAAAAGCCAGGCGGGCAGCAGAGCGCTTGCCAGAAGATATGCCGCCGCCATCCCCGATGCATTCATCCGAGGAACCAATGCAACGCCGAGCGCAAGCATGGTGCAATTCTCAATCAGCACGAGCCCGGCGACAGTCCATGCGCGATCCAGTCCCATCAGCAGGATGTAGTGGTAGTGGGTCCAAAGGTTGAACAGAACGTATACACCAATGATGATCACAGCCAGGCGGCTTCCGGTGATGCTGACGCGCCATACGTGTTCGATGGTCCACGGGCCAATGGTGACCATAAGGAAGGCGAGAGTCCCTGCGATCGACATGACGATGCGCTTGATCTTTGCGGCAGCGCGGCGGACCCAGCCGGAGTCGTGCCGCGCAACGGCATCGGTAAAGGCAGGCCACAAGGGCTGCGTAAAGATGCCGATGGCTGAGCTGATCAGATTGCCCGCGCGGAAGATGACTCCGAAAAGATCCGTGGCATGCGGCGTGGTGAGATGTGCCATGAGGTACGTGCCGCCGTGCTGCTCCAGGACGCCTGCAGCCTGGATGAGCCAGAAGGCCACTCCAGTGTGCATCATGAGGCCGAGGTTGCGACGGTTCATGTGCATGAAACCGGGCAGCAGATAAGGGCGCTTCAGCAGCAGCACGACCAGGTTGACAAAGCGGCTTAGGATTGCGCCGCCATATAGAACCAGCATGACCTGCACGATCGTCGGCTGATGATACCGGCAGAGAACGATAAGGGCGGCGGTGCTGATGACGTTGGCAATGCACATTCCCAGGTTCGTCGCCACCTGCTCCTGATAGCCCGCCAGGGCCGAATCGACAACGCCGAGAACCAATGCAAGAGCCATCACCAGCACCACCGCGTCCGCGGTGTCGATGATCAAAGCCTGGTCGCCGGCGTAGCTTGCTCCAAAAAGCGTGGCGGCCGGCACAAGCCTGACCAGCAGCACGCAGATCACTCCGCCGAGCGCCGCGGCGGCGATAGCGAACGCAAAAGCCGACGCCAAAGCGCCGCCTTCCTCATTGCTGTCTCCGTGCGCATGCGCCTTGGCAATGGCCTGCGTCAACCCCGGACCTGCGCCAAACTGCAACAGCGTGATGGTGGCCAGAGCCGCTGTGAGCAGCAGATACAGGGCGAACCGGTGCGTGCCCAGCGCGTGGTAGACAAGCGGAATCGCCAGCCCCTGCAGGCCCACGGCGGTCACTTTGCTGAGGCCGCTGCTGAGCACCGCAAGACGCAGCAGATTGCTGCGCCGGGCGCTGTAACTGCCGTCTCGTTTGCCGCGCAGGTCGCGCAGTAGCCCGCTCACGATCAACTCACTCTCCAGCATCCACTGCGCCGTGCGACTTCAGCATCGTTTGCATGCGTGCTCTTCACCTTAAGAGGATCCATGCGGAGCCTGATCCTGCATTGTGCGGGTTCCCACGACGCGCGCGGGAGTGCCGACAGAGCGCGTGCCCGGCGGCACGTCGTGGAAAACCGAACTGCGGGCCCCGATGACCGCTCCATGTCCGATGCGCACGCCGGGGGCCACGAAGACGTCCGCGGCCAGCCACGCCTCCGATTCGATGACGATTTTGCCGGCGCAGATATCGAACGTTGAACGCGTATAGTCATGTGAGCCGGTGCAGATATAGGAACGCTGCGAGATGACGGCGCAATCGCCTATCTCGATTGCGCCGAGCGTATACAGCTCAACGCTGTCGCCGATCATGCAGTGGTCGCCAACCTTGAGCTTCCATGGATATGTCACGCGGACGCTTGGGCGGATGACTGCGCCATTGCCGATGCTGGCGCCGAACATCCGCAGCAGCCATCGTCTCCATCCGTACATGACCTGGGGTGACAGCGCGAACAGCGTGGACTGCACGCACCACCACAACTGCACATAGGCAGCAGAGCGGCCGCGAAACCCCGGCGGCATCCTGAACTGGTCGAGCTGCTGATACTTGCGTTTGGGAACCACGGCCATGCGATGATCCATTTCGGCCGCCCTCATATTCAGGCCGGCGTATTCAAGTGAGGATGCATATCCGCCGCCTACTCCAGTGCTGGTCCAATCACCCTGAGCAGGTCGCGCGTGGCGGCCTCAATGTCAAAATAGCGCAGAAAAGCACTTCGCGCGGCGTCGCCCATCTGTTCGCGCCGGTCCTGACTGAGGGCGCAGAATCGCGTGATCAGCCTCCGCGTTCCCGCCAGGTCATCGGTCTCCGCAATGCCCGCGTTCGCGGATTGAATTTCGCGCCAGATATTGACCTTGTCGCTGACGAGAACGGGCGTGGAACAGGCCATTGCCTCGGCTACGACGATGCCGAAGTTCTCCTGATGAGAGGGCAGAATCAGCGCTTCGGCGGAGCGAAGCGCGCCCCATTTCATATCGCCTCTCAACATGCCGGTCCAGTGGATGCGATCGCTCACTCTCAGTTTCTTCGCGAGCGCCTTGAGTTCATGAGCCCATCCCACCTGGTCAGGGCCTGCCATGACAAGATCGAGCGTTGAGTTGCGGGCCACTGTTTCCGCAAAGGCCTGAATGACGAGATCGCAGCCTTTCTTGGGATGGATGCGGCCCATGTACAGCAGGAATGGCTTGTCTTTGAGGGCCGGCATGGCGGACTCGAAGGCTGCCTTCTCAATGTTCGCGTCGCCCTTTGCATCAGCGGTTCCGAAGGCAACGACTTCTTCCTTGTATGCGTATCCCCAGAAGCTGTCGCGGCTGCGCACTCTTTCTTCTTCGCAGGTGAAGAGAACTGCCCTGGCATCCCGCAACACGCGGCCGATACCGAGCAGCCAATAGATCTGCTTTGCGATGTGCTTGAGGGGATACTTCTCGCGAAACCACGGATCCATCATGCCGTGCGCGAAAACAAAATAAGGTGTCCCGGACTTGCGCAGCGCGCGCCATGCGCCGAAGGCCGAGTAGTCCCAGAGGCCATGCAGGATCACCACGTCAAAGCGCCCGGAATTTCTCTTCAGCCATGAGGTCAGCCGCGGGGTATATGTGTAGCGAAGCACTCCGGGCCCAACGCCCGCGGCAGGAAGCGGCATGGCGTCATGCGCCATTTCTTCGGGCGAATCGAGACTGACCACTTCAACATGATGACCGCGGCGCGTGAGCACCTCAGAGATGCGCAGCAGCGCTTCAATCGGCCCGCCCGACTCCGCATTCACTGACTGAATGACGTGCAGCAGCCGGATGCTTTCCCGGCGGGGAGCACGGCTCTGCGCTGCATCGAGGAAGATGCGGTCGAAATCGCGCTCGGACTGCTCTGCGACGCGCTCGAATTGATCGAGAACGCATGCAGAGCGGCGACTGTACACCTGCGGAACGGCGAGCCACCTTTCAATCTGCTCCACTGCGGTTGCGACGAACGGCGCCTCCCGCGGAATCGCCGCGGATTGACAGTCGCTCATGGCGAGCATCTCTCCAATGCATCCGCGCTCCCGGGCAATCACCGGAATGCCGGAGGATATCGCTTCCAGGATTACCAGCGGCTCAGCCTCATTGCGGTAACTGGTTGGGAACAGCAGCACGTCCAGCGATTCCAGAAAAGCATTCTTCTCTTCGCCGTACACCGGCCCGATATAGTCAATGCCCGCGCAATTCCTGCTTGCTTTCTGAACCTCGCTCAGGATCTCCGCCTCGTGGCACGGGCCGGCGATGGGGAACTTCAATTCAGGATGACGCTCGGCCAACTGCGCGGCGACCCGCAGGAACTCGAGGATGCCCTTCTCCCGCGTCAGTGCGCTGAAATATCCGATGCAGCGTACCTCCGTGCGGACTCTTGGCGCAGAGCGAACAGACTGAAGACATGCATTCGAGATCACTCCAACGTTGCGCGCGATCTTGTAGTTCGCCTGCAACTCCCTCTTCATCACGCCGCACAGCACGATATGCGTGGCAGACTCGCCCGCTGCGAGAAAGCACAGCCTGGTCAACAGCGTCGGACGGTCAAGATAGGCGAAGCTATGGTGATGAATATGGATTCTGGCGCGCCCGATGCGCCCTATAACCAGAAATATCAAATCGACTGCCTGCCGTACTCCGCCTGACAAGGCAAGATAGACCCGCGCACCACTTCGCACCGCCGCCACTGCTTTTGCAATCTGCGACAGGCGGATCCTGAGGCATGACAAATAGCTTTCGCGGTCCTTGATCGGCTTCAGGTCAAGCCGCTCGACTCGGAGTCCGCGTGCCTCCAGCAGCGCCGCAACATCCTTTGTGGCTTGGGCAAATCCATGGACAGGCGGCGGAAATTGCCCGACCACGACGACATCGCACGCAGCCGCGGCGGGCGCTCCAGGCGCCTTGTGTGCTTGCGGATTATGCAGAGTTGTCGTCATCCAGTCTTCGCGGCGCCACGTCTCTTTGGACTGCGCTGCGGCTTCCTTCCGGCTCCGGCGATGCGCCGGATGCAGGCTTCATCAGAATTGCTGTGCCACCGCCGCGTAGACACGCCGGATGCCTTCTTCCAGCGAAGTGGTAGCATGCCATCCCAGCGACTGGATGCGCGTCACATCGAGCAGCTTGCGCGGCGTTCCATCCGGACGCGAGGCGTCGAATTTGAGTTGACCCTCGAAGCCCACCACGCGGCACACCAGCTGAGCCAGCTCGCGGATCGTCAGATCCTGGCCCGTGCCGATGTTGATCAGCGGCGGTTCGCGATCATTTAGAAGCGTCGCAAAAGTGGCCTCGGGAAGATTCATGAGAAAGATGCAGGCCTCGGCGAGATCGTCGCTGTAAAGCAGTTCCCTGCGAGGCGCTCCGGTTCCCCACACTTCAATGCTGGCGTCGCCATTCTTTTTCGCCGTTGCCGCCTTGCGAATCAATGCCGGAAGCACATGCGAATTGTTCAGGTCGAAATTGTCCGCAAGCCCGTAGAGATTGGTTGGCATGGCCGCCAGAAACTGTGTTCCATACTGGCGGTTGTAGCTCCAGCACATCTCAACGCCCGCAATCTTGGCCAGGGCATAAGAGCGGTTGGTCGGCTCCAGCGGGCCGGTCAGCAGGTACTCCTCCTTGATGGGCTGCGGAGCAAGCTTGGGATAAATGCAGCTGGACCCGAGAAACAGCAGGCGCTTGACGCCGCTGCGATAACTTGCATCAATGACGTTGGTTTGAATTTCGAGATTCTCGCGAATAAAGTCCGCGGGGTAGGTATCGTTGGCCAGGATGCCGCCAACTTTGGCTGCGGCAAGGAAAACGTACTCCGGCAGCTCATGCTGAAAGAAGGCGCGCACGGCCGCGCGGTCGGCCAGGTCAAGTTCAGCGTGCGTGCGCAGCAGCAGGTTCGAGAAGCCACTCTGCTCAAGGCCGCGACAGATGGCCGAGCCCACCAGGCCGCGATGTCCTGCCACGAAGATTCGACTGTTTTTCTCCATGCCTGCACGGTCCTCCGAGGATCAGCTTTCGTGATAGTTGAGGACCGAGTAGCCATGCTTTCTGACCAGCGCATCCTTCTCCGCTGTTTTCAAATCTTCTTCGGCCATCTCTTTTACCAGCTCGCGGAAGGTGGTTCGCGGATGCCAGCCCAGTTCGCGCTTCGCCTTGCTCGCGTCTCCGAGCAGAGTCTCTACTTCAGCGGGACGGTAGTAGCGCGGGTCAACGGCCACAATCACATTGCCGTCCTTGTCGATTCCCTTCTCATCGGCGCCTGTTCCCTGCCAGGTGATTTGCATGTCGAGAAAGCCGGCGGCGGTTTCAACGAATTCGCGCACGCTATGCTGTTCGCCGGTCGCGATGACGTAGTCCCTGGGTTCTGCCTGCTGAAGCATCAGCCACTGCATCTCCACATAGTCGCGCGCATGGCCCCAGTCGCGCAGCGCGTCAAGATTGCCGAGGTAAAGGCGGTCCTGCAATCCCACTTTGATGCGGCTGAGCGCACGGGTAATCTTGCGGGTGACAAAGGTTTCGCCCCGCTGCGGCGACTCGTGGTTGAAGAGGATTCCGTTGCACGCATACATGCCGTATGCCTCGCGATAATTCACCGTGATCCAATAGGCATAGAGCTTTGCGATGGCGTAAGGAGAGCGCGGATAAAACGGCGTGGTCTCCTTCTGCGGCATCTCCTGCACGAGCCCGTAGAGCTCCGAGGTGGAAGCCTGATAGAAGCGCGTCGTCTTTTCCAGGCCGGCAATGCGGATTGCCTCAAGCAGGCGCAGCGTGCCCAGCGCGTCGGAGTTGGCTGTATACTCCGGCTCCTCGAACGAAATCTTTACGTGGCTTTGCGCTGCGAGATTATAGATTTCGTCGGGCTTCACCTCCTGCACGATGCGAATCAGACTGCTTCCGTCTGTGAGATCGCCGTAATGGAGCATGAAGTGACGGCCTTCCTTGTGCGGGTCCTCGTAAAGATGATCAATGCGATCAGTGTTGAACAGCGAGGTGGGCCGCTTGATGCCGTGCACCTCGTATTCCTTGGCCAGCAGGAGTTCAGCCAGGTAGGCGCCATCCTGTCCCGTAACGCCTGTGATAAGAGCTCTCTTCATTTTTGGTATGCTCCTTGGCCCAGTTGGCCCAGCTGCCGTGCGTGAATGAAATCGTATGAGTTGCAAATCATGTGTTCGGGTTGCTGTTCTGCGCCGCTCAACTCGTCAGGCGATTTTCATTGTGCGACTTTTCTCTTGCGCCGCGTGTCGCAGGAGCTCCACAAGAGACCGCGCGGAGACGCACCAGTTCAGGCGATTCTCGAACTCTTTGTACGCATCGTTCGCGAATGCGCCGTATGCGCCCAGGATCATCCTTGCCCGCTGGGCCCAGAGCGCGGCGTCGCTTTCAAGGGGCAGGCGGAACCCGGTTTTACCTTCCTGCACGGTCTCGGCCAACCCACCCGATGCCGTGACCAGCGCAGGCAGGCCACAGGCGGCGGCCTCGGCGACAACAATGCCGAACGGCTCCGCGCGCGAGGGAAGAATGAAGATGTCCGACGTGCGATACAGATCAATCAGGCGCTTGTAGCCTTCCGGCTCGCGCTTGTTGATGAAGCCGAACGCTTCAACGAATGGCGGCAGCGGGCCGGGAGGATTGCAGCCCGCCACGCGCAACGTGGTTGCAATGCCCGCCTCATTGAGCTTGCGGGCGGTCTCGATTGCAACGTCTCCGCCCTTCCGATCCCAGTTCCTGCCCACAAACAGCAGAGTGCAACTTCGCGGCCGCGCCTCGCGACGCTCGCGAATCCACGTCTCCACATCCTGCCGTGTGTGCTGGATGGGCAGGTTGGGGCCGAAGGGCAGCACCTTCACGCGCTCAGGATCGGCGAACCTCCTTGCGCCATCCGCCGCCCAGTGCGATGCGTAGCAGGCAAAATTCGCACGCCGCAGCGCGGCCTCTTCCTGGCGGCGGCCCGAGGCTCGCGTGCGTGACGAAAAGTTCTTCGTATAGTAGCCGTCCATGCCGTGAAAATTCGCATCAGTCCAGAAGACCACCGGCGTGGATGCTGTCAGCCGCGTGATGGGGATCGAAGAGGTGGAGAAAATTACGTCCAGCTTCTCCCTGCGCACAACAGGCTCAATCTGCGCGGCGAAACAGCGCAGGCTCAGGTGCTCCCGCCTCCATTCAAATGTCTTCTTCGTCAGCCTGGACCATAGATTGAATGGAAGGTACAGCCACCTGCATGTGCGTCGCAGCGGGCTGATCAGTTCAACTTCCACGCCCGGCGAGTCGCGCAGCGCGCGCAGCATGTTCAGCGGAGTGCCAGACCAGCTGGCCTCCGACGATGCGTCCTCGATGGATACGAAGCCGACGCGCAATCTCTTTTCCATTCGATCTTCGCGCTCTCTTGTTGTGAAGGGCGGCACGGTTGGTCCCCGCTGGGCCGGGCGCGCCTGCCTAGCGCCGCGAGGGAACCGGCGTTACCGGGTCGGGCAGGAGAGAGAGTCCGGGCCTGCCCACGCTGAGATACGTGAAGCCAAGCTGCAGCATCGTAGAGGGGTCAAACAGGTTGCGGCCGTCAATCACAATGGGGTAGCGCAGCGTGTAGTGCAGCTTCTTGAGATCGAGATCGGCAAACTCCTGCCAGTCATTCAGAATGAGCAGAGCATCCGCATCCTGCGCCGCCGCGTAGGGATCATCGACATAGCGCATTTGCTCGCCGGGAGGAATGACTTCCCTGGCGCGCTGCTCAGCCGCCGGGTCGTAGGCGCTGACAAGGCATCCTTCATCCAGCAGCTTCTGCACGATGTCCAGCGCGGGCGACTCGCGAATGTCATCCGTGCCGCCTTTGAATGCGAGGCCGAGCACGCCGATTTTTTTGCCGCGAAAGGTCCAGAGCGCAGAACGAACTTTCTGGAAGAAGCGCTCCCGCTGCCCCTCGTTAATCTTTTCCACTTCGCGCAGCAGTCCGAAGTCCACACCCACGGACTCCGCAACATTGCGGAAGGCAGCCACGTCCTTGGGAAAGCAGGATCCGCCGTAGCCGATGCCGGCACGCAGAAATTTGCCGCCGATGCGGCCATCCATTCCAATGCCGCGCGCCACCTCCTCCACATCCGCGCCGGCAGCCTCGCAGATATTGGCCACCGCGTTGATGAAGGAAATCTTTGTGGCGAGAAACGCGTTCGATGCGTGCTTGATAATCTCCGCCGCCTTGGTGGAGGTGAGCAGGATGGGCGGCGGGTCGCCTTCGCCGCGCGGCCCTGGTATCGCGTTCGCGGCGCGATAGTAGTCACCGGAAGTGAGCGGCTTGTAGAGCCGCGCCAGCAGTTCGGAGGCGCGCTCCGTTGCCGCTCCAATCACGATACGATCCGGATGCAGGAAGTCCACCACGGCGGTGCCTTCACGCAGAAACTCGGGATTCGAGGTGACATCAAACAGGTCCCTGGGCACGCCATTGCGCTCAATCACGCGGCATATCCACTCGTTCGTGTAGACCGGAACCGTACTCTTTTCGACAACCACTTTGTAGGAGTCGATGGAGCGCGCAATCTCGCTGGCGACCGCATCCACATAGGAAAGGTCGGCGCTTCCCGAGCTGCTCTGCGGCGTTCCCACGGCGATGAAGATGGCCTGCGCGACTCGCGTTGCGGCGTGTAGATCGGTGGTGAACTCCAGCCTGTCTGCGCGGTGCCGGCTCAACAGCTCAGGCAGGTGCTCCTCGTGGATGGGAACACCGCCGTCGCGCAGCATGCGCACCTTGGCTTCGTCGTTGTCCACGCAGATGACGCGGTGGCCGATCTCAGCAAAGCATGCGGCCGCAACAAGTCCGACATATCCAGAGCCGACTACGGCAATGGTGATGGGTTGTGTCATCGAATCCTCTTCATGGTTGTTTCCGCGCAGACGCTTCGCGGATGGTTCACCGAGCTGCCGGCAGTCTGCCAGACGGCGTGCGATTCAGGCAAGACTGAACTCCGAATACGCGTCAAACAGGCCGTTGAGGTTCGCATCGCCGCTGGCAAAGACGCGACCCAGCGGGCCGCGGCCCAGGACAATGGCAATGAGAGTAAGAACCAGCGTCTTGGCGCTGGCGCTGCGCACCTCGCCGCGCTCGACCCACGGCTCAAGATAGCGCGCAATCACTTCAACCTGCTCACCGAGATGGCGGCGCAGCAGAGGATCAAGATCCTCGCTGAGCTCAAGCGCGCTGAAGCTGAGCAGCCGCAGCAATTGAGGCTGCTGCAGGAGCGTTGTGGAGATCAGCTCGAAAGCGCAGGCCACCGCACCGCGCGCGGTCTCCGCCTCCGCCAGGCGCGTGAGCAGTTCTCCCCTCAGATGCACGCGCTGAAGCTCGGCACTGAGCGCCGCAAGATACAGATCGCGCTTGCGCGGATAGTGGCGGTAGATTGTGACTTCGTTGACGGCGGCGGTCGCCGCGATTTCGCGGGTGCTGACGCCGTTGTATCCGAATTTTGCAAAGAGGGCCGCAGCGGTTGTCAGGATGCGTTCTTCCGCGCTGCCCCTTACTGTTCCGGGTGTTTCAGCCATATCGTTTTCCTGCTGATTGCCCCAAGGCATCAGGGGTTCAGATGATTTTGCGCTTGAGCTTTGCCGGCACCGGCGCGCGCCGCATCGGTTGCGCAAGGCGAGCGGCGTGAAGCGGCGATTTTTTCGCGAACATCGAAAAGTAAATTTGAGCGGGCGCTCCGCTTGAAGAGAGCAGGGAGTTATGCCGGCTGGAGTGAGAGGCCGTTCTCTTTTGTCAGGCGCCCTGGAGGCAGATTCCGGAGCCCAGGCCGGAGATGCGGCCAGCCGCGCCGCGGCCTTCCCCCCGCAACTCCAGGTTCGATTCGTCCACTTCCACCGCGATGCTCTGCATGATCTGCTTGAGCGTGATGACGACGCGGCAGGCGCCTTTTTTTCTGAGCACGACGCCTTCCATGCCGGCGAACGCGCCGCAGAGAATGCGCACCTGCTGTCCGGCAGTCAGGCGGGGATGCGGTTCAATGAGCTGCTCCTTGAGACCCCAGCGCAGCGCATCGATGTCGGTATCCGGCAGCGGTACGGGGTCGCGCCCCGTGCCGCCCACAACCGTCAGCGCGCCGGGCACGCTGAGCACGCGCACACGCTCCGACAACGGAATGCGCGCAAAGATGTAACAGGGGAAGAGCGGGAGGTCGAGCGTAACCCTCAATCCGTTTCGCCACTTGCGCTCGGCGCGATAGAGCGGCAGGTAATGCTCAATCGCTCGCTGGCTGAAGTGCAGAGCCACGCGCTTTTCATGCCGGTTGGTGGTGTAGACCGCATACCAGCGGGTCACGGTGGAGGCTTCAGACGAGCCTTGCGGCAAAGAGGTGGACACATTGGGGAGACTTGCGTGCTCGATTTTTTGCAAGGCTTCGCCATCCTCACTTAGGTGAACATCCTCCCCCTCGTGACTGGCCGGCTGCGGCGCGCCATTTCGCGGGCGAGCCGAAGATGCGAATGAAAGCAAGCGCTTCCATCCATTGAGCGATATGCGCCGAGCCGAAGCGGGGGAGCTCCAGCGTCCCCAATATACCAGCCGGCCCACGGATTGCGGCAAAAATACGCTGACACCAAAGTGTCAGGCCCGATGCGGCCGCCCGATGGAACTGGCCGGGCAACCTGCAAGCACTTGCCAACATCGTCGGGGACCGGCCGGAGCAGGACCGCCGAGACACGTCCACGGTCGATGAGCCGCCTCTGGGCGAGGCCGCCAGAGGGCCGGAAGTCGGGGTCGTGGTACCCTCGAAGACGGGGAGTTGCCGCTATGGCGCATGGGGGTTTTCAGCGTGTTCGCGTCTATATGGACGCCAATGCCACCACGCCGCTGTTGCCGGAGGTGGTGGAGGCGATGCATCCCTATTGGATTGAGCACTTTGGCAACGCCTCCTCGATTCACATGGAAGGCCAGCGGGCGCGGACCGCGATTGATCGCGCGCGGGAGACCATGGCCGGGTTTTTCAACTGCCATGATGCCGAGGTGGTGTTCAACTCCGGTGGCACGGAGGGCGACAATACGGCACTATTTGGCCTGCTGCGGCCCGGCGATCACCTGATTACAACCTCAATCGAGCACTCGGCGGTGCTGCAGGCGGCCCACCGGCTGGCCGAGCGCGGCGCGGAGGTCACCTTCGTGGACCCGCTGCCCAGCGGCCTGATTGATCCCGAAGCCGTGCGCAACGCGTTGCGGCCCAACACGCGGCTGATCAGCGTGATGCTGGCCAATAACGAAACGGGCGTGCTGCAGCCGGTGCAAGAGATTGGCAAAATCGCCGCCGAAGCCGGGGCGTTCTTCCATATTGACGCGGTGCAGGGCGCGGGCAAGGTACCGTTTGACATGCGCCAGTTCGGCTGCCACCTGCTGAGCATCAGCGCCCATAAGATGCACGGCCCCAAGGGAGTAGGCGCCATGTTTGTGCGCCGCGGAACGCCGGTGGAGAGCCTGCTGGTAGGCGGAAGCCATGAGCGCCGTCGCCGCGCCGGAACCGAAAATGTGGCCGGCATCGTGGGCCTTGCCAAGGCCGCCGAGCTGGCGATGCAGAGCCTGGAAGACGGCACGATGGACCGCGTGGCTGCTCTGCGCGACCGGCTGGAGCGGGAGATTCTTAAGATGCCCGGCACGGGGCTCAACGGCGCGGGCGAGGACGGCATGCCGGTTCCCCGCGCGGCCAATACGACAAACATCTGGTTCGATCAGCTGGAGGGCGAGGCGCTGGTCATCGCGCTGGACCTGAAGGGCGTGGCGGTGTCGGGCGGGTCGGCGTGCCACTCCGGGGCCACGGAGCCGAGCCACGTGCTGCTGGCCATGGGCCTCAACAAGAACCGGGCGCGGGCGAGCCTGCGCTTCAGCCTGCTGAAGACCGCAACCGAGGCGGATGTGGACCACGTGCTGCGGGTTGTGCCCGAGGCCGTGGAACATCTGCGGGCCATTTCGCCTGTGGCCGCTGGAACCCTGGGCTGAGGCAGGGAACAAGGAAGCAGTCGCGGGGACACGGCCCGTTTTCAGTCCTTTCGACGCCGGACACATCTATAGAGAAGAACGCGATGCAGAAGCAGAACACGATTGCCGTAGCCATGTCCGGAGGGGTGGACTCCTCGACGGTTGCGGCGATGCTCGCCCAGAGCGGCGACCAGGTCGTGGGGCTGACGCTGCAGCTCTGGGATCAGACGCGGCTGGCCGGCAAGCATGGCATTCCCGACGCGCCGAAGGCCGGGCGCTGCTGCTCGCTCGACGATGTGTACGATGCGCGCCGTGTCGCCGAGCATCTGGGGATTCCCTACTACGTGGTGAAGCAGGAGGAGCGCTTTGAGCAGGATGTCGTCCGGCCCTTTGTGCGCGAGTACCTGGCAGGGCGCACGCCGATTCCCTGCTCGCTGTGCAACAACCACCTGAAGTTTGACCAGCTTTTGAAGACCGCGCGCAGCATTGGGGCCAGCCGCATCGCCACGGGCCACTACGCGGTGAACGAATACGACGAGCGGCGCGGGCGATGGATCCTGAAGCGCCCCGCGGACCTTGCCAAGGACCAGACGTACTTCCTCTTCGGCCTCACGCAGGAGCAGCTTGCGCACACGCTCTTCCCGCTGGGCCGGCTTACCAAGCCCGAGGTGCGCGCGCAGGCTCGGCAGCAGGGGCTCGCGCTGGCCGAAAAGCCCGACTCGCAGGAGATCTGCTTCATTCCCGGCGGCGACTACAAGCAGTTCCTCACAGCTTATCTGGAGGAGCAGGGCGAGCGCGCTCCGGAGACGGCGGGCGAGCTTGTCGCCTCCAGCGGCGAGGTGCTGGGGCGGCACGACGGTATTTCGAATTTCACTGTCGGGCAGCGCAAGGGGCTTGGCGTCGCTTCCCCGTCGCCGCTGTATGTGCTGCAGATTGACCCGGCCAGCCATCGCGTGACGGTGGGCGCGGACGCCGAACTGGCCACCCGCACCTTGCGTGCCCGCGACCTGAACTGGATCAGCATTCCCACGCTGACTGGGCCGATGCGCGTAAAGATCAAGATTCGCCACCGGCACGAGCCCGCCTGGGCCACGCTGGAGCCGGGCGCCGAAGGCGAGGCCGTGGCCACCTTTGACGAGCCGCAGCGCGCCGTCACGCCCGGCCAGTCGGCCGTCTTCTACGACGGCGATGAAGTGGTGGGCGGCGGCTGGATCATCTGACGCGGCCCCATTCCGCAATGCCCAGAAAATCACTTCTGCACTGGAGTGAAGCCTGGCTTTGGATCCATTCCGAATCGTAACTTCCGGATCGGCGGTGATTCGAACGCGACAGACGATCGGGCTGGCCGCCAATCATGCAAGCCTTGTACATCACTTAAAGGAACTTCTTTTTGATGTCCTTGGCGATCTCCTTGGCGATGCCGTTGTTGGCACCTTCTGACTTGCCACCCATTAATCCCATAATCACTTTTCCGTCTACATCGCGCTCCAGAAGCAATTCCTTCGTGGCCGCATCGTAGCACTTGACATGCGCACGAATGACTGTCGCTCCGGCACCGAAACCCACAAGGTAGCGCGTTGCTTGATTACCTTTTTTGTACTTTGTGATCGTGCCGGTAACCCGCAGGACCGGCTCCCCCTGAGGGAGTGGTTCGCCTTCGCGTAGAACCTGCTTCATACCCTTGATCTTTCCAAGTTCTTTGTTCAGATCCTCGTCGATCGTCAGCAGGTAATCGGGTGGTAAATCCACGCCCTGCTGCACTTCGAAACGATTCACCTCGACATATTGGTATTTCTTTCCGCTTGTACTGCTGGAAGTGGTCTGAGCCGCGGCGGAAACTGTCAGCGCGAACGCCGATGCGATAACTGCTATGGAAAAAAGCGCGACTTTCATTGCTTGCTCCTATCAGTGGCGTTGGTTACTGTTTGTTGCTTCGGGAGTGATTCGGAAAGTCTTTCGGGCTCTTCGATGGAAACGCCTCGACTCTTCAGAAGGTTCTTGAAGACCTCCCCTTGCGATGTCTCCATTTGAAGAACAATGCCCATCTTGCCTCCGCGTTCATTCACATAGTCCAGAACAACCGTATCGACGTGGTGCTTCTTCAGGATCAGGAGTGCACCAACACCATATGTTGCAAGCGCGGCTGCATAGGTTCTGCCCTCATACCTGCGATCAGAACTCAACAGCAGAACCTGATGAATGCGTGCATAGGGCACCTGATATTGGACCTTCCTGGTCTGGAACGAAAATCCATCTGAGTCCAGCGTCAGGTTGACTCTTTCGTCTCGCCGCAATCCCGGAATGCCTACGAGGTGAAAGACCTTCTGAAAACTGGACTGATCGGCGTCGATACAATACCCAGGATTGAAAACGGAACTGAATACAAGGAGCGCTGCGATCATCAGAAACTTCGCGGCCGGAAAGCGGGGGGACGAACTGTAGAGTTGATTCAAACGGGAAAGGGGCAAAATCGAGGCATGAGGTCGGCTCGCAGCAAGATCTTCTTGCATGGGAGTAAGCCTTTCTTGAACGGAAGATTTTAGCACACTCAATCATGAACTGCGCCCCGCCCCAAAACGATTGAGCGGTTTGGCGGGATGTGCGCTCTGTCGCCGAGATGCGGGCTGATCTGCAGGCCAGGCGGCCGTTCTGCTCTGGTGCCCGTTGCTGGAGCGGGAGACTCAGCTCGTATCGGTGTCCTGGGCCGCGTTCCCAAGGATGGGCCTTGGTGCGCTATACTGGCCCGTCACTGCAATTTTGGGAGAAAGTCGATGATTGGGAAAACGTTTGCTAGAACGGCGGCTGCGGTCGCCGCTGTCCTTGCCGGAACCGTGGCCTTTGCGCAGGGCTCGCCTGCCACGCTCACCATCCACGCGGACCAGCCGGAGCACGCCGTGAGCCCCACGCTCTATGGCCTGATGACCGAGGAGATTAACTTCTCCTATGATGGCGGACTGTACGCGGAGATGGTGCGCAACCGCACCTTTCGCGACGACTGGAGCGGTGTGCCCTACTGGTATTTGGTGGAGGACGGCAATGCCGCCGCAAAGATGGAGCCCGACCACGCGACAGGACCCAGCGACGCATTGAAGAACAGCATGCGCATCGACGTGGAGAAGGCCAACGCCAACAACCAGGCCGGCGTGCTGAACGTGGGCTACTGGGGCATGGCCGTCCGGCCCGGCACAACGTACAAGGGCTCGTTCTATGCCAAGGCCGGGTCAGGCGACCTGGGCCCGGTGACGGTGAGCCTGGTGGCGGACGACACCGGCAAGGCGCTGGCAACCACGACCGTCTCCGGCCTCGGCACGGAGTGGAAGCAGTACGAATTCACGCTGAAGACGGGCGCGGTGACGGCCTCGCCAGCCAACCATCTTGCCCTGACCGTGGGACATCCCGGCACGCTGTGGCTGAATCTTGTGTCGCTGTTCCCGCCCACCTATCACAACCGCGCGAACGGCAACCGCATCGACCTGATGGAAAAGATGGCGGCGATGCGCCCCACGTTTCTGCGCTTCCCCGGCGGCAACTATCTTGAGGGCAACCACATCAGCGAGCGCTTTGAGTGGAAGAAGACCATCGGCCCGCTCGTTGACCGGCCGACGCACCCCAGCCCGTGGATGTATCACTCCTCGGACGGCATGGGGTTGCTTGAGTTCCTCTACTGGTGCGAGGACCTGAAGATGGAGCCGGTGCTGGCGGTGTATGCGGGCTACTCGCTGATGGGCGAGCACGTGGAGCCCGGGCCGCAGCTTGACTCCTATGTGCAGGACGCGCTGGACGAGATCGAATACGTGACCGGCGGAACGGACACAAAGTGGGGCGCGGAGCGCGCGAAGGACGGGCATCCGGCGCCGTTCAAGCTGACCTACGTGGAGATCGGCAACGAGGACTGGCTGGACAAGTCCGGCAGCTACGAGCGGCGCTACGAGCCGTTCTACAAGGCCATCAAGGCGAAGTATCCCAATCTGCAGCTGATTGCCACCGCGCCGCTCAAGAACTCGAAACCCGACGTGCTGGACGAGCACTATTATGTGCGCGCGACGCAGAACTTCCACGACGCCTCGCATTACGACAAGACGGACCGCAACGGGCCGAAGATCTTTGTGGGCGAGTGGGCCACGCGCGAGGGCGCACCCACGCCGAACTTTGCCGCGGCTCTGGGCGATGCGGCATGGATGACGGGCATGGAGCGCAACAGCGACATCATCATCATGGCCGCCTATGCGCCGCTGCTGGTGAACGTGAATCCCGGCGGCATGCAGTGGGAAACGGACCTGATCGGCTATGACACCATGAAGAGCTACGGCTCGCCCAGCTACTATGCGCAGGTGCTGTTTGCGGAGTACCTGGGCAACCACACGCTCAGCGCAAAGCTGGAAGGCGCGGGGCCAAAGCTGTTCTACTCAATCACCAAAAACACAGCGAAGAAGCAGTTGTATCTGAAGCTGGTGAATGGATCGTCGGACCCGCAGGCGCTGACGATTGAGCTGCCGGGGGCCAAGCTTGCACCGACAGCCAAAGTGGTCAGCCTGACCGCGCACAGCATGGAGGCCACCAACACCATCGACAGCCCGTCGCACATTGTGCCGGTTCAATCGACGCTGACGAATGTGAGCAGCAGCATCAAACACACGGTACCGGGCTACTCGATTGAAGTGATTCAGTTCGACGAACAGTAACTGAGCATTCGCGCCAAGCAACTAGGGCCGGGACTCATCTGAGTTCCGGCCCTTCAGACTGCTGACGAACCCCATCATTTTTGGTGGGGTTTGTTTTTTGCGGTAAGTTCAGGGGATGGAGGGCGAAGCTGCGACGATTTGTTGATATCGGTGGAGTTGGGCGTTGTAGGCCTCCAGTAGCGCCTTGATCGCTGT
>JAGWRX010000128.1 GCA_028876395.1 Acidobacteriota bacterium | reverse complement strand
CCCGGGTCGTCGAGATTGCGGCTCTCAAGATTTGCGGCGAGCGCATGCGGCGAGATAGGCGCAGGATGATACTTATAAGGTGCGCAGCCACAGGCCACTGCCACAAGCGGCAGCAGGAATACCGGATGAAATCTCATGAGATCTCCCTCGAATCATGGTTCGAGAAAGCGCGCACGCGACGGGGCGCACGCACACGAACATGCGCGGCGAGAAACGGGGAGATCTAAATGCGGAGGGAAGTAAGACGCCAGGGAGGCGAAAAGAGGAGAAGCAGATAATCGATCCCGCACGCGTGTGTCCGCGCCGAAACCGGAGCAAGTTTCCGCAAGAGCGGCGGGAACAGCGAGGCCAGCCGACTCAACAGCAGAACAGAACCCCAGGCTACGGCGAAGCAGAGTCCCAGGTCGGCGCTCGCAATGACAAGCGTCGTCTCGGTATTATGACCAACCATGGGCAGTTCCGGCTGCCTATCCCACGTGTCAAACGTATCGAACACGGGTGGCAATACCATCAGCAGAATGGTCATTGCCGCGAAGAGGAGGAGAAGCCGCCGGTACACACGCTTATGCTATCACTTCATGGCGGCGGCCAGACCGAAGAGCAAAGAAGGATTGGAGGCGCTCTGCGGGGATTACACCGTGTTCTTCATCACAGAAGCCTGTCTGCTTCCGCGGTAGAGTCGGAGGGTGCATCCGGCGGACACCGGTCAGCCGTGGTTTGGGCACAAGACGAAGTGATTCGCCTCACAATTGGGGCCCACCAAGTTGATGGCAATCATCCGCCGTTCATCAGATGAAGTGGCGGGTCGTTGCACGATCCTGACCTCGTCACAGTTTCAGGCGGATACCACGCTCGTGGTTGCCCGCTGGCCGGGCACTCCCGGCGAGGACAGAATGATGCGGCGTTCTTCTCTGGTTCTAGCCTTTACAGCGGCTCTTGTTTCAGCCTTCGTTTACTTTCCACTTCCAACCGCGATCGGCGCAACCAAGGGTACCGGACTGTTTTCGAAGTACCTCCAGATTCCCGGTGCCAAGCCAGTTGGCTCCGACACCTGTGCAAGCTGCCATGCGGATGTAGCCAAGAACTTCCGGCATGCCTTTCACGCGCTACAGGGAGTAGCGTGCGAAGACTGTCACGGCAACGGTAGCTTGCACGTGGAAGGCGGGGGAGACGTCTCGAAGATCATCGTATTGCCAAAGCGACCGGCGGCTGAGGCAAACGGCGTTTGCCTGAACTGCCACGCGCAGGACGAAAACACGCGGCACTGGGCAACCGGAGTGCACGCCGCCAACGATGTGCGCTGTATCGATTGCCATCAGGTGCACGCGCCCGCCGTCAAAGCAGCGGGGACGATGCGCACCGGCTTCGACACCCAAACGCATGGGGCTCGAAACGCCGACCTCGTATCGCCCGAAACCAACGTCTTTGTCGAATCGCGGTCGCAGATCAATGCTGCCTGCCTTCGCTGCCACCGGACAGAACAGGCGCAGTTGAGCATGCCCTACCATCACCCGCTGCGCGAAGGTAAAATGAGTTGCGCAGACTGCCACGATCCGCACGGGGGAGCATCGGGCCGAAATCTGCGCGTAGCGAATGTGAACGAGCTCTGCATGAGCTGTCATGCGCAGTATCGCGGGCCATTCGCCTATCAGCATCCGCCCGTGTCAGAGAACTGTTTGAATTGCCACACGGCGCACGGATCGCCGAACACCAATCTTCTGACCGT